>JAJYHY010000025.1 GCA_021784555.1 bacterium | reverse complement strand
GACGGATCAGGACAACGACACTATCAGAAAGCTCACACCGGAAGGCGCCGGCTGGGTGGTGAGCACGATTGGCGGCGTCCCGAAGGTGCCTGGCAGCGCCGATGGCACGGGCGCCAACGCCTTGTTCAACCGTCCCTGGGGAATCGCCGTCGGCCCCGGCGGCATCCTCTACATCGCTGATTTCGCCAATGACACGGTGCGCATGGGCGTCCCGGCCCCGCCGGCCGGCCCGCCGCTCCGGGTATCGTTGAACGGGAACCACGTCGTTTTATCCTGGCCGGCCTCCGCGGCGGGATTCGTCGTTCAGGAGACCAGTTCGTTGTCTTCAAGTCCAACCTGGAACTCCGTCACGAACGGCTGGGTCGCCGCCGGAGACCAGCTTTTCCTGACCAACGCCATTGAAGGCGCCTCCATGTTCTATCGCCTGAAAAAGCAGTGAGTGTCAGATCTCCTTCTTCAATCGCAAATCGAAAATCACCTAGATTCCCCGGTTCGCCTTCCACAACAGCACCGCGCCGACCGCCTCAAACAGGAAATTGGGCAACCAGAGGATGAGGTACGGAATGTATTGCGGTTTGTCCTCCAGGCTCTGCCCGATCAGGATGAAGCCGTAATACACCGCCACCAGCAGCAGCGCGATGGCAAAGCCCACATTGCTCTCCCGGCGATGCACCCGAATGCCCAGCGGAATGCCCATCAGCGTGAACCCAAAGCAGGCAAATGAAAACGCCACCTGCCGATGGATTTCGAATCGAATGTGCGACGCAAGTTTATCGCGATTTCTCTCCCATTCCCGCCGGCGGGCGCTCACCACCGCCGGCGAAAGCCCCTTGATGGCGCCAGGCATCCGGAACTGGTTCTCCAGCTCGTCCCACAGGTCCCAAAGCTGGCTGAAAGTCATATCGCTGATTTCCGGGACGCTCTTATGCACTGGGCTCAGGTCCAGGGTTAGGCCGACGTCGCCTCCCCCACTAAGCGCGCCGTTATCCGAGATGGCTTTGGCGTCGTGGAGATGCACGATAACCTTCCGCGCTGCCGTGTCCACGTCCACTTCGCCTGTCGGGGCATGAACGCTCCACACCACGTTTGTTCCATTCTCCAGTTGGAAGACAATAATGTCCTGGAGGTGGCCGCCGCGGTTCTTCCCCACATAGAAGATGTAAGGCGGAAAATTGTTGACGAACCGCCCTTCCGGGAGTTGCGCGTTTGCCAACTCCAGCTTGAGCCGGGAAATCAGCCCCGTATAAGCGACACGGCAGCGCGGGGCGACATCCATGTTCACCCACGCGCTCAAGGCGCACAGGGCCAGGCTCAGCAGCAGGATCGGACCGGCCATTGAGAGCAGGCTTATCCCGCTGGCCCGCGCCGCCGTCAACTCCTGCTCGGCGCTGAACCGCCCAAAAATCAGCAGCGTCGCCGTGAGCATCCCCATCGGCAAAGCGAACACCCACACGAAGGGAATCAACAACCCCACCGCTTCAACCACCATGCCCGCGGTGGCCTGGCGGTTGACCAGCAGGGCCAGCAGTTCCCGGAGCACATTCCCCAGCAGCAGCACACCGGTGAACACCGCCACTGCCATCACGAGCGAACCCAGAACCTGCCGGGTCAGGTAAAAATGCAACGTCTTCAATTGTTTCTCGTCATCGTATGCGGCATGCTAACATGGCGGGTGGATGGCGGCAACGCCTCGGCAAGACGGCGTGGCCGTCCCCTGCCCTCCGCACGAACTGGCGCGCGGTTCGCGTGGGCCGCTGGAACCTCCGCCAGGTCGTGGAGTGCGGTGGCAAAGCGTAGCGGCGGCACCGCTTCGGCACAGCGCGGGGCTTTGTCCAAGCTCCGCTGGGAGCGGCATATTTGTAGTCAGCAACCGCCCAGCATTCCAAGCTCCGGTAGGAGCGGCATGGGATGCGGGCAGCGCTTGCTTCGTCAGATGCCGCTCCTCACGGAGCTGGCGGAGGTTTTGTCGGGGATTGTTCTACAAATATGCCGCTCCTACCGGAGCTAGAGAACCGCGTCTGCGCGGATGAGCATAAAGTGTGGTCCAATCGTGATGCACCCGCTATGCAGCGCGCGCGATGCAGGGCGGCCGGAGCGGTACCCATCCGCAGACCCGGGGAACCGCCGCGACAAGCAAAAATTCGAGCGCTAAGGAAGAATTCTCTTGTCATCATCGCTGAAATAGAGGAAAACATCCTCAACGGCGAATTCGGGAAATTGGGAGAATCTGAGGCAACATGAACTTTCGCAACTTCTTCACGGTAGCCACAGGGCACGAACCGTACCCGTACCAATGCCGCCTCGCCTGCGGTGAGAAGATGGACGACCAAACCGAAGTGGACTGGCTCACCAACCCCGACCCAGACGGATGTCGCTCCCGGCTCATCAACGTCCCCACCGGCCTCGGCAAGACCGCCGCCGTGGTCCTCGCCTGGCTCTGGAACCGCGTCGCATACCAAATCGAGAATCGCAAATCTGAAATCGTAAACGGCTCGTGGCCCCGCCGCCTCGTCTATTGCCTGCCGATGCGGACGCTCGTGGAGCAGACGCGCGATAATGTTGCCGCCTGGCTCCAAAACCTCGTCGGAGCGTTTCCAGAGGACGCCGAGCTCGCGTGGTTGGCCAGCCACTCTCCCATCATCCTCATGGGCGGCGAGGAAGCGGACCGGGACGGGGACATCTGGCCCGAAAAACCCGCCATCCTCATCGGCACGCAAGACATGCTCCTGAGCCGTGCGCTCAACCGCGGCTATGGCATGAGCCGCTACCGTTGGCCGATGCACTTCGGGCTGCTAAACAACGACTGCCTCTGGGTGATGGATGAGACGCAGTTGATGGGACCGGGATTGAGCACGGCGTGTCAGCTCGAGGCCTTCCGAAGAGACGGACAAGCTGCTCCAGCGGGATTTGATTCGTTCGGCGCCGCCGGCTCGGTGACGTGGTATATCTCGGCGACGCACAATCCCGACCACCTGCGGACGCGGGAATGGCGTAACGTCCAGCGCCCGGACAACTTCGAGTTCAGGCTCAGCGCGGACGAAAAATCTGCCACGACTGGTCCCATTCACGAGCGCCGCAGCGCGGTGAAGCGACTCGAACCGAAACAAGACTCCAACTTTGGCGACGCCAGGGCCGCTGCAACGCTAATCGAGTGCATCCTCAGACAGCACGGCGAGATGCTTGCGAAGGTCGGCGGCGACCCGAATCTTCCTCCCCGGACGCTGATCATCTGCAACACCGTGGACCGAGCGGTGGAGGTGTATCGGCAACTTGACGTTCGGAAACCGGAAGCCTGCGACCTGCTGCTCATGCACTCGCGTTTCCGCCCGCCGGAGCGGAAAGAACAGATGCGGCGCCTCGGCTCACTCGATCAGGCGGTCTTTCCCAACGGCCAGATCGTCGTCGCCACGCAGGTTGTCGAAGCGGGCGTGGACGTTTCGAGCGGCATTCTCTGTTCCGAAGTGGCCCCTCTCGCTTCGCTCGTGCAGCGGCTGGGAAGGCTGAACCGCGCAGGCGAATTCAACCAGTCGCCGTGGGAGCCCTTGGCCATTGTTGTGGGGGTGGGGATGAGAGGAGCGCCTGCGCGTGAAAACGAGGAGGCTCGTGAACAGCGCGAGAGGGAAAATGCCAAACGGTGCCTGCCGTACGCGTCGGCCGCGTGCCAAAAAGCGTGGGAGCCTCTGCAAGAGCAAACTAGTGCCTCTCCCGCAGCATTTGAAGATGAACAGATACGACAGGCCGTCGCTGCTTCGATTTCCCGCTGCCCATATTCACTCCAGCGGCACGAGTTGCTCGACTTCTTCGATACCGACGCGAACCTCTCGCTGGGCTTCACCGACGTATCGCCGTTCGTTCGCGGCTTGGATGAGGACACCGATATCCAGGTCTGCTGGCGCGAGGCGTGGTCGGAGAACGACGAAGCCCCGGACTTCCTGCCCGGTTACCAGCGCGACGAGCTTTGCTCCGTGCCCGTCAGCAAGGCCAAGGAGGCGCGGGACGTGCTGAATCGAGGTTGGATTTGGCGCGGAAAGGTGAGCGGTTGGATCAGCGTCCGCGACGCCGGCCTTGCGCCCGGCATGACTGTTCTGCTGCCGCTCTCAGCAGGCGGATACGACGACGCCGCAGGCTGGACGGGACAGAAGGACGACAACAAGCACGCCTCCCATTATCAGCCGGGGGCAGACCCGCCAGATGGGGAATTGCTCTCCTGCCTTGAGAACGGCTGGCGAAGCATCGCGGCTCACACCGAGGAAGTGAGCCGCGAATTGAGCGCACTTTTGGACGGCATGCTCTCGGACGCAAGGCGCGGAGCCGAGCGCGACGCCCTCCTGGCTGCCGTTCCCTGGCATGACATCGGCAAGAGCCATCCCGCTTGGCAGCAAGCCGTGCTCGACGCTCTGGCCAAGGCGAACGTCAACGGCAAAGATGAGCACCGGCCCTTCGCGAAGTTTTCGCTCTCCGATAGCCCCCTCCTCCACCAAAACGGCCAGCCGCTCAGAGGCCGCGCCCTCAAAGCAAAAGTGCGGGAGCTTCGCCGTCTGTTTCGTCCCGGCATCGCCCACGAAGTCGCCTCCGCGCTCGCTTTTCGTCAGGCGGAGCAAAAGCGGCTTGGCCCAGACCGCGACATCAACCTCGGCAGCCTCCTCTCCGAGTATGTCATCATGAGCCACCACGGCCATGTGCGAAAAGTCCTCCGGGATGAGATCCCGAAATTCCCGAATGCCGCGAAAGACACGGAGACTGTGCGGGGCGTGGCGAACGGGGACGGTGTCCCAGCCGTTTGTCTCGGAGGTCAAAGCCTCGGCTGCGAATCGCTTTCCACTGACTGCCGGAAGATGGGGCGTGCCAGCCCGGGATCCGGTGGCGAGTACCCGCACGAGAGCTACACCCGCGGCGTCCTCCGACTCCTCGAGCGTTACGGTCCGTTTCGCCTGGCGTTTTTCGAGGCGGTCTTTCGGGCGGCGGACATCCGCGCTTCGATTCTTGCACAGAGGGAAGGAGTGCGTGATAGTGTGCGTGATGAACTGGATCGAAACCGTGCTCAAGTGGCGCGCTCTGCCGGCGGAGACAAAGCAACGGCTGCGTTGGGATGCTATTCCGGCGGATGTGGCGGAGAGTATGGCTTTCGAGAGGGAGCCGGTGGCGGAAGCGACCATCCGCGAGATACTCGACCGGATCGCTCCACCCGCTTCATCCAGACGACCCGGGGCCTCCTCACCTACACGCAGTTAGCCCCGTTACTGGCCGAACGGGTTACACGCATCGAGACAGAGATTTACTCGGGAGTTTTCGCTAGCCGTTCGCTAAGCGACCCCGAGCTGACTCTGGACCTGCACCGGGCGATTTGCGGGGATTTGGTTCCAGACTGGGCGGGACGGTGGCGGACAATCGAGGCTGCCGACCGGGGGAAGCGAATAGGAGTGAGCGGTGACGGGCATGGCCGGGGAGCGGGCTCATTTGATAAGTTCCTGGTACTCATCATGTGTGCCGATCCAGAACCACCTGACTCTATCGCCTCTCCAGATCGCCGATGCCCGATGGTTGCTGCCAATTCGCGCCGCCCAGAACTCGCCCGCCTTTTTGAAGTGGACCGAAGGGTGCGGCTGATCCCGCAGCCGGAGCTTGAAATCCTTGCCGGCAAGGCGCCGCACCTCCGAAAGCAAGGCCTTGAGCCGGCTACGAAAGCTCTGGGTCGTCGAGGACTTGATCAAGCGGCACCTCCGGCTGGCCCTGATTTTCGGATTGAAGCCGCTCGTAGAGCTTCCTCAGCTTCCCGCTCCGAGCATCTTCCTCTATCTCCCGATCCCACTCGTCGGCGTAGCGCTCGCGCAAACGCTCGACCAACTCGAAGAATTCGTCCCTGGGCAGCCGTGCGATGGCCTGCTCGATTTCCTGGATATTCGTCACGCATACAGTTTAGCTCAGATGGGACCGGCCTTTCAAGCGGTCCCCTCAACGGGAGCCCAGCCCATCTGGAAACTCCTCAGGCGGCCGAGCAAGGCCAAATTCGGGGGCGCATCCCGCCAGGACCCCGCGCCTGGCAGGGGCGGGTGCAAAGAGCCCCTTTCAACGCCGGCTTTTGCGCTTTTTGCGCCTTTTCGGGGCTATTTTAGCGCTCTTGCGGGGGGGCCTTATGGGGATGCGCCCAAATTCGGGCGGCGAAGCAGAATTCTCTTGTCACCGCTGCTGAAATAGGGGAAAACATCCCCAACGGCGAATTCGGAAATTGGGAGAATCTGAGGCAACATGAACTTTCGCGACTTCTTCACGGTAGCCACCGGCGGGCACTCGCCCTACGCTTATCAATGCCGCCTCGCCTGCGGTGACGCTGCTGCGCTGCAAGAGAGATTCGACTCAATCGCCGAACGTGATGTTGCCCGGGGACACGTCCAGCAGGTAAATCCCCAGCGCCTCAAACGCGTCAAGCAATGCCTGAACGGTCGGCCATCGCTCCTCGAACTGCTCCCTCTTCTCCGCCTCCCAGTCCCTCCACACCTCCTCAGGAAATTGCGGCCGCGCGTCAAGGTATGCGCCCGCGAAATCCAGGATGAACGGCGGCCTGACGATAGTCATCTCAAGGACCCGCAACTCGTCATCGGATGCGAGGAGTTGCGGCACGTTGAATCCGAGCACGCTGCCCGCTCCGGCTTGTCGGAGCCGCGCGTACACCTGCTTCTCCCGTTCGTAAGCCTCGCTCCAGCGCAGGACTTTGAGGGCAACCTTCGCCGGCTGGGCTTTGTGTTTCTCCGACCGTCCCAAAGGCCAGTCGCTCGGCGCCACGCTCATGAAGCCGAAAGGGGCCGCGCTCACGTGAGCGCGGAGAGGGTTCTCAATATGGGAACCGATACCTTCAACAACGACACTCTTCAACGAGGCCGCGACCAATGAATCATCGTCGGTCGCGGAAAGACAATGTTTCGAGCATGAATGTCGAGCATGAAGATGTCAAAAGAGCGAAGGACCATCAGCGCGTTTTCCACAAGAGGCCAGCGTTCTTCGAACTCTTGTTGCTTTTGCTCACGCCACTCCGCCCAGATGCTTTCAGAAAATTCCGGGAGCGACTCGCGGCTATACGCCGACCCAAAATCCAGCAAAAAAGGCGGTTCGACGATGCTCATTTGAATCGCGAGGAATTCGTCGTCGCTCCCGAGAAATTGCGGAATAGAAAAGCCTTCGATGTCAAACACACGCCGCTCCTTCAGGATTCGGTAGGCCCGGCACTCGCGAACATACGGCGGTTCATCCCTGCAAAATTTCACTGCAAAACGCGCTTGGTTCGTGTTGCTTCGCGCAACAAACACGTTACCATGATGTCCGGAGCCGAGATTACTGCCAAGCGTCACGCCGAAACTTTGAGCGTAATGTTGGATTCTCTCGGCGAGGTCCATTTTCAACATTATGGAATTGCACGATCAGGCCGCCGGTCATTCAGCGGAAGTCCGAATAGGGCTCCGATTGAATGGATGCACGTTGCCTGTTGCGCAGCTTGGTCCGGACTTCCTCATCCTTCACGAGCCTCACGAACTTCCAACCTCCGAAGCCGTAATCGAGCTTTCCGTGGATGGTCGGCACGAGCACTGGACGGTGTTTCTCCTGGATGGTGCCCTGGCCGACGACCGCCGGGTCTTGTTCGCAAACCAGTAAGAATTCTCTTGCATCTGGAACAGAGTAGTCTAGGGTCTCAGAGCTGTCAACTTGGTGTCTTTGTTAAAGGTAAATGAAGTCAAAAAACTTTCTTGAGCTCTTTAGGGAATTGACCGGCTCTTTGCCCTTTCCTTGGCAAGAGGCATTATTCGCCCGTTTCATCGAGGGTGAGATTCCGGAATCAGTCAATCTGCCCACAGGTTTGGGCAAGACTTCCATCGTCGCCATCTGGCTCTCCGCGCTTGCCATCGTGCCCGGGAAAACTCCCCGTCGGCTCGTTTACGTCGTCAATCGTCGCACGGTGGTGGACCAAACTACCGCAGAGGCTGAACGACTGCGTGCTGCGCTCAACAAAGCGGCGCTCGCTGAAGTTCGCGGTGCGCTCGCGTCCCTGTGCGCTCTGCCACTGCCGACGCCCGAGGCGCCGCCGCTGGCTATCAGCACACTGCGCGGACAATTCGCCGACAACGGTGAGTGGTGCGCAGACCCAACCCGGCCGGCCGTCATAGTCGGCACCGTTGACATGATTGGCAGCGGACTGCTGTTCAGCCGCTACACGCGCGGTTTCAAAACGCGACCGCTCCACGCCGGTTTCCTCGGTCAAGACGCGCTGATCGTCCATGACGAAGCCCACCTCGAACCCTCCTTCCAAAAACTGCTCGAAAGCATCACCAACGCACAAAACGCCGCCGCCGATCCGCGCAAATTGCGCATCATTGAACTCACCGCGACCAGCCGCGCCGCCAACGGAGACAGCGCCCCGCCGTTCACGCTGACCGAAGCCGACCGTGAAAACGAGATCGTCCAAAAACGCGTCAACGCCGTCAAACGGCTCTCGCGCAAGGCGCTCGGCGAAGGAGAAAAATTGGACGAGAAACTTGTCGATCTCGCGAGACAGAAATCCGGTGAACGGGCGGTGCTCGTTTTCACTCGCTCCGTTGAAACCGCCGTAAAGGTTGCCGCTGAATTGGATAAAGGCGAGCGCAACGGAAAAGTCGCCACGCTCACCGGCACCATGCGTGGCAAGGAGCGCGACGAACTCGTCTCCCAAAATGCCGTCTTCCAACGTTTCCTTCCCGAAAAGGACCGCGCCGTCGACGTCACTCCCACCCCCGGCACCGTTTTTCTCGTGGCAACGAGTGCCGGCGAAGTTGGCGTCAATATCTCTGCCGACGACCTCGTTTGCGACCTTTCGACCTATGAAAGCATGGCTCAACGCTTCGGACGCGTGAACCGCTTCGGGGACGGTGACGACAGTGAGATCACCGTTGTCCACGAAACGAGGTTTGATCCCTCCAACCCGCTCGAAGTCCGCCGCGAACGCACCCTCGCGCTTCTAAAACAAGTGGGCGGTTCCGCCAGCCCCGCAGCACTCGAAGAGCTACCCGCCTCCGAACGCGCTGCTGCATTTTCCCCGGAGCCGCACAGGCGCGTTGCCACGGAAATCCAGTTCGATGCGTGGTCGCTCACCTCGATCCGCGAACCCATCGCCGCGCGCCCGCCAGTCGCACCTTACCTCCACGGAGAAGCCGAGTGGCAGCCGCCAGAGACTCACCTCGCGTGGCGCGACGAGCGCGATTTTCAGTACGTCGAAAATCCAGACGCCTTCCTCGACGACTTTCCTCTCAAGCCAGCCGAACTCCTGCGCGACACAACCGCTCGCATCGTCAAGACGCTGGACGCGCTGCTTAAGAAGCGCCTGCTGGGCGCACAAGGTTTTCCCAACGCATGGCTCATTGCTGACAACGGCTCCGTTTCGTCCTTTAAGCTCTCCGATTTTGACGCCGCCGCGGCCCTTACCCGCTTGGCCGACGCCACGCTCATCCTTCCCGCCAGCATCGGCGGCCTCGATGCGAAAGGGCTCCTCAGTGCAAATGACGACACAGCGGCCGAAGACGTTTCCGCCATAATCCGCCATGAGGAGGTCAGACGTGATGATCTGCCCGACGGTGCCGCCAAAATCGTTCGGGCCATCGAAATCTCCGACGAGGCCGCCGAAGAGCCTCGTTTCCTGCTTTGGTGCAAACCCATAGCTGAAAACGCCATCGGCGCTCGCGCCGACCGCGCCTCCGCCGAAACGCTCGCCGATCACACCGGCCTCGTCGCCGCCAACGCTGCCGCAATCGCCGCGAGATGTTTCCCTGATAAATCCGCGCTCGCCGTCGGCAAACCTGATCTGCGCCGCTGCATCACAATTGCCGCGCGTTTGCATGACCTTGGGAAGAACCGGGTACAATGGCAGCGCAACCTCGGTAATCTCGATTACGACTCCACCAAGCCGGAAACCATCCTTGCCAAATCCACACCCGGCATGCGCATGCGGAACGTCGCCGAGCACTATCGACACGAGTTCGGCTCGCTCAACGACGCCGCCTGCGACGCCGAATTTGCGGCGCTCGATGACACCGAGCGCGACATCGTCTTGCACATCGTTGCCGCCCACCACGGACGCGCACGCCCGCATTTCCCTGCGGACGAGATTCTTGACTATGCCTCCGGTTCGCTCGAAGAATTGGCGTCGCTCGCAACAGAAGTTCCACGCCGTTTTGGCCGGCTCCAAAGGCGTTTCGGGCGCTGGGGTCTCGCTTGGCTGGAATCCATACTGCGCGCTGCCGACTACGCGGCCAGCGCCGGGATTGTCGTTACCGGTGACGCCGCTAATTTCTCGAGTGGCCACCCGGGGCGGGATACAGGATTCAGAGCTCCGGTAAGAAACGCCGGAAACAAGATAGCTCCCACCGCCACCCTTGCGGTCAATCCCGCCAATCCCGGCCATTACTTCGCCTGCTGCGGCCTTTTTGAACTCGCCGACCGCCTTGCTGCCAAGGGCAACACCGCAGAGCCTGCTCTCGCTTGGTTCGAGCAAGATCCCGCCACCCGCCAATGGCGTTTCCATTTGGCCAATACGCCACCACTCGGCGACATCCTCGGAAAAATCACGTCTGCTGAGATCGTAGCTGACGATCAGGACGAAGACGAAGACAGCGAAATCCAGGAAGCGCCGGAAGAGAAAGGCGACAATGAGGAAGGTGACGCCTCCGCGCCGCCGCTCATAGTCGGGGCCGATTTCGGGCTGCGGCTTGACTGGTGGACTACTGCATCAGCCAAAACCTCCGCGCTAAAAGTCTGGGCCGGGTCAATGAAGGTGACGCGCATAGCACGTTCCATGAACTACACAATAAAACACACCCTCTCGAAGTCCCCGGCCGACAGCAGAAACATCCTCTTTGACGCACGCATAGCTTTTGAGCCGCCACAAGACACCCTCAAAAAATCGGTGCATAAGGCGATGAAGAAAAGAGCCAAAGATCTGGAAAAGGCGTCTGCAACTAAGACCGAAAAGGAACTTGAGGCCGAGAAAGCAAAGATTGCCGCAAGATATGAGAAGTCTGTGTCGAAGGCCAAAATAAGGTGCGAAGAGAGCCTCGGCGACATCGCAAACGGCGAAAAGGTCGAACCGTTCTATTTTGACGCCAACCGCGGCCCCAACGCGCATTCCCGCGATGTCGGTTTTTCTGCAAACGACCTAAAGCTGGAGACACTCGCTTCTCCCGCCGTCGAGTTGCTCACACTCGTCGGACTGCAACGCGCTACTCCCGTGCCCGTGCGAGATACGCCGCGCAATTTTGATTACAGTATTTGGACGCGTCCCCTGGCCATCTCGCCGCTGCCCGCCGCCGTCTATGGCCTCCTGCCTGACAATTCCCGCTCCATTCTCCGCTTCGAGAGCTGGTTCCGCACAGGGCAGAGAAAACATAAGGCGTTCCTCACGGCGCGAACCATTTCACCCCGTTAATTTTCACTGCCAACAATTAACAAAACTCGACTATGAGCGAAAATGTCCTCTCAAAATTCGACAATTACCTTGCTTCCGCTGGCCCCGCCGCCCTCGTCATCCGCGAGCAACTCATTCCTGTAGAAGGCGCCGACGGCGTCTTCTTCCCCGCGACTTATGCCCCCTCCGAAGACAAAACCTTCAAGGGCGGCTACAACATCGATGCGTTCGCCGACGGCACGAACATCGCGCTCGTTGACAGTGTCGGCTCGCAGTCCAACCGCATCGAGCCGCTTTTCAAAACCGGCGACTACGCTGCGCTCGTGCCACAAATCGTCATAAAGGCGGGCGAGAAGGAAATCAACCTGCTCGATGCCGGACATCGCGCCGGGGACGCCATTGTGCGCTGCTCATCGCTGCAAAGCGAATTAGAGGCGGCGTTCAAAGCCCTTCTCAAAGGCGACGCGCTGCCTCTCGCGAAAATCGCGCCCACATCGCTCGTCTTCGGCGTTTGGGACTCCCGCGGCACCCAGGCTAAGGCACCTCGCCTCATTGCCTCCATTATCCGCGCTTACGACGTGAAAAGCCTCACGAGATCCGCACAGTATTGGGCGGGAGGCAGTTCCGATCCCGTCACAGTATATGACAAGGAAAGCGTTCTCGGTCCAATCAAGGACGAGAAGGACCGGAAAGAACGCTCCACTTCCGGATTCACCCACGTTCCAGCGACGGCCACCCACGGCGGCGTTATCGCCGGTGAAAGGGGAATTCGTCGCGACGCGACGCTCGCCTTGGCGGCACTGCGCTTGATTTCCTCCACGAGCGACGAGGAAACGCTGAAACTCCGCCGGTATATCCTCGGTCTCGCACTGGTCGCGTTCACCAAACTTCCCGGCGGCTACCTGCGCCAAGGCACGATTCTGGTGAAGAAGGAAGATGGAGAGCATTCATTCAAAGAAATCGCGGCGGACGGCACACGAACTGATGCCAAGGTCACGCACGAAATCGCGTTGGAATATGCGAAAGTGGCGGCGGCGGCATTCTGGAAGGACAAAATGGAAAATGACGAAGACAAAAACGCGCTGGGTGTGTGGAAAGGGAGGTTCGTTGATTTTGTTCCTGCGGCCGCCAAAGCCGACCTCGCGGGCAAAGCTGCTGAAAAAGCGGCGAAGAAAGCCAAGAGAGGAAAGGGAACAGCGGCCCCTGATGAATCCCAAACCTCCACCGAGGCCACCGATCAACAAACCGCCTCTCGAACAACACCTTCCGCCTAACGAACGCCATGTCCGAACATCTCCGCATCAGCGTCCGCTTTCTCGACGGAGAATTTCATGGACGCGGCGACAACGGCAAATCCGAATGGCCGCCTTCGCCCCTGCGCCTCTTTCAGGCGCTCACCAACGCCGCAGCTCGATTAGACGGCAACGGGATTAACTCGCAAAACGCTGACGCTCTCCGCTGGTTGGAAGCGGTTAAGCCGCCGCCACAAATAATTGCCGACAGCGCCGCCACGACAAATGGATACCAACTCTACGTCCCTGATAATGTTGGCGATCTCGTTGCGAAACAATGGTCGGCGGGCAAGTTTTTCGACAGCAAGAATCACCCCATCGACATCTCCGGCTACCGCACGGAAAAGCGCGTTCGCCCACGACGTTTGGCAGGCGCCGCCGCTGTCCACTACCTTTGGACGCTCGACGATACCGATTTCGCCAAACACCGCGAGACGCTCATCGCGCTTGCCCGCGCCATTACGTGCCTCGGATGGGGTGTTGACCTTGTCGTCGCCGACGCCGCAGTCGAAAAGCGCGAAATCTCCACGTCATTTTCTGGCGAACATTGGCTACCCGTCGAAACGGCCGGAGGCGCATCATTGCGTGTTCCCATCGTCGGCACGCTCGCCGCGCTGGATGAACACCATGCCGCGTTTCTGGGCCGGATCAAGCACCTCGACGATGGGCGCGAAATCTTCGTCCCTGTATCGCCACTCTCGACCTTCCGCGTCGTCACCTACCGCCGAGCAACCGAAGTCAGCCAGCCGCCCTATGCCGTCTTTGCCCTGCGTCGCCCCGACGATTCGGGCTTTGTAGCATTTGATCCGCAATGGCGCCGCCTCCACCTCGCCGGCATGCTTCGCCACGCCGCCAGCCGCCCGGAGTTCGCCGGTGCGCTTGGCTGGGACAAATCCAAAGTTGACGCTTTCGTGCTCGGGCACGACAAGAGCGATCCGACTAAGACAACACCAACCGCGAGCAGCCCCCGGCTCATCTTCATCCCGCTACCTTCGATTGAATGGCGCGGTGAAGATCGCGGAAGCACAGTCGGCGCGATTCGTCGCGTGCTGGTCACTGTCAGTGGCCATTGCGATGCCTCTGAATTCCTGCGCATTGTTCGCGCGCTCGAAGGCCAGGAACTCACCGACGAGGATGGCAAGCAGCCAGTCGCCTTTCTCCGCCGTCAGTCAGACGAGGATAATGCGATTGCCGGATACTTCGCCGAGTCCGCCGCTTGGACAACCGTGTCCCCAGTGGTACTCCCTGGCCACGACGACCCACGCAAAGTGCGCCGCCGTCTGCGCGATGCCGCAACCCCTCTCTCAGTTGCTGAGAAAGCGCAGATAATCCGAAAGCTCGACACACGCATAGAGCGTCTCTTGAGGAAGGCGCTTATCGACTCCGGTCTCTCAGCTACGCTTGTCGCCGATGCCGATTTGCAATGGCGCGGCACAGGCTTTCTTCCGGGAGTGGACCTTGCATCGCGGTATTCCGCGCCCAATCAATGCCGACGATTCCGTCGCTTGCATGTTCGCGTAGTCTGGCGCGAGCGATTGCCCGATGGCACTTTTCATCTGAAGAGGATTAACGGACCTCTTTGTATCGGAAGCGGGCGATTCTCGGGCCTCGGCCTGTTTGTGCCTTTGGTGGAGTAAACCGCTCAAATCGGCGTGGACGATGCCGATAAAACCGTGAAAGGCGCACGATTATGGACAACGACAATTCATCGGCAGACCCCGACGGAAGGTTGCATGAAACGGGGGGTCGCCACGAGCCGCGAGGCGGACTTTGCCGAGCAAATCCAGGGCCACCTCAGACCAGGGTCTCGGACCGAGCTTGGGCCATGCAAACGACTGCGTCATGAACAGCGTCATTCGCGAAAAACTCGAAAGCCTAAGGGCCGAAATCCGCCGGCTCTGCAAATGCTGCCACGTGCGGCACCTGGGGCTGTTCGGCTCGGCCACCCTCGACCGCTTCGACCCCAAGAACAGCGATCTGGATTTTCTGGTCGGTTTCCAGGACGGATTCACCACGCTGGACAACTATCTTGCCCTGGCCGAGGGTCTTGAGGACCTCTTTGAGCGGTGCCTCATTCACGGCTATGATTCCGTTGACGACGAGATCGTTTGGCGCGTCATACAGGAGAAGCTGCCGCTGTTGCTGCAGCAGGCGGAGGCTCTGCTGGCACGACCCGATTCGCCCAAAAGCAAATAACGCTCAGCCGCCGACATCATGATCAACCTCGAACTCAACGACGACGGTTTCGTTGGCCACCAGATTCGCGAGGCGGCACGGGAGCACGGCTGCGGCGAAGACGTGGACCGTTTTCTGCGCGAGGTGCTCTGCCGCGCGCTATACGACATCGGTGCGCTGTCCTCCTCAGCGTGCGCCCAGGTCACGGGTGTGGCGCGCGTGGAGTGGCTTACGAAGCACGGCATCTCCGCGAAGTCTGTCGCCGAACAGGCGGCCGAGGAGGTGGACAATATGCTTTCACTCCTTGGCGAACCAAAGCCGGAAAGCCCGGGCGACAACGCGAATCCCCGCCAAAATTAACACTCACCAATGAAATCCCGATCCCACCGACGTCGGCGGCAGCACCCGACGCTCACTCCTGACGAATATAAACGGCGGCGACGTGAGCGCCGGATGGACCGGACGGCGCGGCTGGAGGACGAAGTCCGCGCCTGGGCCGAGCGGCACGGGTGCTCGCTCCGGGTGCTCAACGACGAACATCACTGGCTGTTCCAACAGCCCGGCGTTATCGCCGAGTGGTGGCCCAGCTCGGCCAGGCTCGTCCTGAACCGGGATTACCCCCACGACCATCACGCGCCGCACTGGCCAGAGGTTGCCGCGGTGCTGCAACGGTTTTTGGCCGATTCACCGGCC
This sequence comes from bacterium, assembly GCA_021784555.1. GTDB lineage: Bacteria > Verrucomicrobiota > Verrucomicrobiia > Limisphaerales > UBA8199 > JAJYHY01. The sequence continues at coordinate 25,355 of JAJYHY010000025.1, read as the reverse complement.
GTGCAAACCGAGCTTCCCCTTGCCGCCCCGGTACGCCCGGTCCGGCCTCCCCGCTCGCTTTATGAAGCCTGGCTTCGACAAAATAGACGACACGGTGATGGCCTTGTTGCACCTGACGGCGTTCACTGAAGGCAAGGGCGAGTTCGGCGTCACGCGCGCGTGGAAAGGTCACGATTGGGACACCCTCGACCGCCTGCACCAAAAGGGACCGGTTTCCGATCCCAAAAACAAGAACAAGTCCGTCGTCCTGACCGAAACCGGCCGCCGCCGGGCCGAGGAGTTGTTCGGCCGGTTGTTCTGCGATTGACAACGGCTATTCAATGTTATGAACCGAACGAGGTCTCGCCTTTCTCATAGCATAATCCCTGCCGACCGAGGATGCGCTTATGAACCAACCAGACCCTACCCGTGAACTTGGCCAGTCGGAGAATGTGGCAGAGCCGACCCGCTTCCCTCGTCTTCGGTTACGACGCTCGGCTCGGCCTGGGCCTGTTCGTACCGGGTGCTGGCGGGGAGCCTTGATTTGTGCTAAAGAAATGCCATGAAGACAGTGACACTCTCAGCCAGGTTTGATGGCCAAAAGATTCAGCTTCAAGAAGACTATCCGCTGCCCAAAAACGCACGGCTGCTGGTGACGGTGCTGCCGGACGAGCTTGAAAATGAGCATCGCGAGTGGGCTGAGCTTGCCCTGCGTGGTTTGGCCTTCGCCTATGGTCCAGAGGAGCCGGACTATCCGGACTCATTGATCAAGGAACCCAACCCGCACTATGAACCCCGGTAGCCTGGTGGTTACTCCGCTCCCGCAGGCCGACGGCCTGCGAAAAAACCGCCCGGCCCTGGTGCTGTTGCGTCTGCCGCCCTTCAGGGATGTCCTGGTTTGCGGGGTGAGCAGCCAATTGCGGTTCCTGGTGGCTGACCTCGATGACCTGATCCAGCCAGGCGACGAAGACTTCGCGGGATCGGGTCTGGTCACGGCCTCCGTCGTTCGGGCGGGGTATTTGGCGGCCGTACCTCTGAGTGGAATCAAAGGCCAGATAGGGACCATCAGCCCCGCCCGTTACCTCCGCATAATGGATCGGCTGACCCTTTACCTCCGGCGGGAGGCCGGTCTATTGCCCTCGTGAGCGGCCTGGGGCTGTTCCTGCCGGCGGCGCCAGCACCCGATACTTGATACCCCACAAAACCATCGGCTCTATGAGCAACAACGAGCCTGGCGATGAACGAGCAAACACCTACCTGATCGACCTTTTGGACGAGGCCGCCAGGGCGGGGGCCGATACGGTGGAACTGAAGCGCATCTCCGAAGGACTGAAGATTGGCCTTCTGAAGTCTGGTTGTGGATCTGGGAGGCTGCTCAAGGACGCGGCATGGGAGAGCGCGCTCTCCGCCGGGCCGAAAATGGCCCACTATCTCTGCTTCTCTCTGCCGTCCCGCATTCTAATTCAACCGAAATTCATCGTGCCGCTCAGGGAGCAATTCCGCGCCGCCGCCACGAACCATTTTTGCAAGCGTTGCGGGGATGTCGGGCCGAGCTTCGCGCTGCTCGGTCACGCGAAGGACCGCCCCGCCGATGCCGTCGGCGACCATCAGCACGCCTTCTACCTGCCGATGGCGCAGCGTGGCAACTCGCGCGGCTCCTTGAGCGACCTCCACATCTGGTGTCCCTATGGCTTCACGCAGGCGGAAATCGAAATCCTGCTCCGCGTCAACCGGCTCGACTGGGGCAGCGGCAGATACCCAGTGCGCCCCATCCTGACCGCGCTCTCCAGGGAGGCGCCAAGCGACGCGCCTTTCGCCACCGGCAGGACCTCGTCGAAAGTCTGGCGTAGCGCCAGCCCATTCGTGCCGCCCCGCTACTTCTACCGGCGTCAGCGCGGCAAGGTGACGCTCAAGGAAAAGGACCGGCCCGAGCGCCAGTTGATTGAGTGCCTCAGGGCAGCCGGCGTTGCGACTGGTGGCCTTGTGTGGCGCCAAGGTGAGAAGAACGGCGCCGTGTCGCGCCTGGAATCCATGCCACCCCTGCCTTCATGGGACGTTGTCCGCGCTCCAGGATCAGATGAAGGGGCGTCCAAGGACGCTGTTGCCATCGCCGTGCATCGAAACGGCAGTGACATGGGCCGAAAACACGAACGCCGGGTCGGCTTGTTTTTTGAGGTTGAATTTGACGACCCCGTCACACTTCGATTTCCGGCTTTCGGCCATTCATGCCACTTCGGCCTCGGGCTGTTCGTCCCAGCGCCGCAGATTCACGGCCAGCGGCCGACATCATGATCAGCCTCAAACTCAACGACGACGGCGCCGGCGCCCAACGCTTACGCCCGACGACTACAAGCGGCAGCGACGCGAGCGCCGGATGGACCGCACCGCCCGGCAGGAGGACGAAGCCCGCGCCTGGGCCGAGCGGCGCGGGTGCTCGCTGCGGGTGCTTAACGGCGGACATCACTGGCTGTTCGAGCAACCCAGCTTTATCGCCGAGTGGTGGCCCAGCTCGGCCAAGCTCGTCCTGAACCGGGATTATCTCCATGGCCATCACGCGGCGCATTGGCCGCAGGTGGCCGCGATGCTCAACGCGGCGATGACGGCCACGCCCGGGCCCAGCCCACCCCGTACAATCCCTTCTTCATTTCCCTTCCACCCCGCCCGCAGTAGATTAAGTCTCATGAAACCTCGAGAAGGAAAACCGCGAGCGGGCCGACTTAGCGTTGCGGGCATTAGCCCGCTCCTATGGTCGGGACGAACCGGACTGTCCCGCTTGGTTGATCAAGGACCCCAACCCTCTCCATGACCGTCGAATTTCAACAACATGAGCGACAAGAGACATGACGACGAACGAGCGGCCGCTTACCTCAACGAGCTCCTGGACCAGGCGGCCAGAGCGGGGGCGGACACCATCGAACTGGAACGCGTTCCGGAAGGGTTGGAGATCTGTTTTCTCCGCGCCGGCAGCGGCTCGGGAACGATTCTCAAGGATAGCGAGTTGGAAGATCGACTCTTCGAACTGATCGTGCGGCGGGCCGGACTGGAGAACCGGGCCGAAGGAACGATGGACTGGAACATCGGCGGGCGGGATTACGCCATCAGGGTCGAGGAATACGAGAGCTTTGACGAGACCTGTTTCCGGCTCAAACTCGGTAAGATGCGGGCTTGAGTTGCCATCCTGGGGGTGGTAATCTATGAATGATGAAACTGAGATTGGACCTGCTGGAGCACCTGACGGCGGACGATCTTCGCCAGGCGGCGGAGGAATCGGTTCACCGTTTCAAGCCCGAGCCGCTTTTGTCAAGAACTGGGACTGGCAGTCTGTTGTCGGCGTCAATCGAGGAGCGTGCGAAAGAGGTCGAGCACAGCATGGAATTAACTCGGAAACTGGAAGCGCGTGCGCGCGGGAATGGGAAAGGCTCAAAGGACAAGTCCTGACACTGGCGGAAACCCTGGATGGTCTTCGCGCCTTTCATCGCAAGGCTCCCTTCCTTTTCTTCAACGGCAACACGTTTGCCACCCTCGGGCGGGAGTTGTCGTTCGCTCTGTTTAGCGACCTTTCCCCGGGCCGCAAACGGGAAGTTGCTCCGGCCATTGCCCACTACGTCGCCGGGGTGCTGGACCGCGAGGCGATGGTGGAAATCGTCGAGAGCCTGTTTCAATCCGCCGATTTCAAGCCGGGAGGTCGCGTCAAAACGCTCCGCGGGTCAGCTCGGGGCGTCATCGTGAGCGTGTTGCCGGGCGGTCGTGTGGCCTGGCAGCCGGATGGAAGCCAGTCCGAGTTGGCCGCGCTGCCCGAAAGCTTGTTGCGCGCTTGAGCCTATGCTAAATCCCATGAGAACCCCCTCCCCGCCACCACTGCCATTGAATTAGGGGGTGATTCCCTGTCTCTTGCTCATGTTCTTACCCTTGCTGTCTGAGTTGCTCCGGGGGAGCAGGATCATGAGCAAGAGCAAGGCGGTCGCAATTTCCGACCATCGGCGGCGGCTTGCCGGTGCCCGCCGCCAGTGACAAACTCGTAGCGCCGATTTGCAACCTGCGCCACGATACCCTTGATTTCCACCGCTTTACGATGAGTTCGTCATTGGCCGTGTGCCACTCCCGATCTCCAAAATCCCCGCTTGGATTCCGCCCGCGTCCCGTGTAATCTGGATGCAGCGATAATGGCCATGACCCCATTCCATACCTTGTGCCCTGAAATTGCGCAGCGTGAGGTGCGTTGCGTCCATGTCCTTGCCGCGCCCGGTGTTGCGTCACACGGCGCCCTGTCTCCGGGCGAATACGCCTATGTTGAGTTCTATTGTGACGACCTCCCCACCAGCCTGAGTAGATGAAGACCATCGCCAGTGAAAGCGGCGACCGCCAGGCCGCGCCAAACCAACCTAAAGTGAAACCGAACCATGACAAAATAGATGACGCCGTCCTCGCCTTGTTGCACCTGACCAGTTTCTCCGACGGACGCGACGAATTCGCCTCCGTGCGCGCCTGGAAAGGGCACGACTGGGACGCACTGACGCGGCTGCACGAAAAGGGATTCATTGGCGACCCCGTCAGCAAGGCCAAGTCCGTGGTGCTGACCAAATCAGGCCAGGAACGCGCGCGGCAACTCTTCGAAAAGCTCTTGTGCGATTGAGGGGCCGCCAGCGCAAGTTCGGCCTGCTTTCCGCCACGTCCCGCTGCCCTCCGACCGCACCCTCATGCTCCTCATCCTTCCGATCCCTCTCATTCTTCCCACTCCGTGTACCTCCGCTAACGGCTTTGGCCGGGCGTAAGTCCTTGACCATCAACGGCCCTAACGAGTTAACGGGTCAAACAGGGGGGCGCGCTCCCCTTCCCTCCCCTGCCCCGATCCCTCGCGGAGGTCCAGCTCCGCTAATCCGCCATGCATTATGGAACCCGGCGCAGAATCACGCAAGTGACGCGGCTTGTCGCCTGATAGAACCGCCCGGCCCTGTTTTCGAGGCTTCTGTTCAAGCGCAGCCGGCTCCCGGCATAAACAAAAGGGCTTGAAACGGAACTGGATTCTTGCGCTATTGATACATGAGTGCGCCAACAACGGAAGACCTTCGCTGGAGGCGGAATTTGTATCCGGCAAGATGACCGAGTTCAATGGCAAGGTCCCTTCACACGGCGGACATGCGGACCACGGATTTTGATTATGAGTTGCCCCAGGAGTTGATTGCGCAGCAACCGGCGAGAGAGCGGGATCAATCGCGACTGCTGGTATTGCGGCGCGATTCGGGCGAGATTTCACACCAGAGGTTTCGCGACCTGCCCGAGTATCTCCGGGCAGGCGATTTGCTGGTCCTCAACGATTCGCGCGTGATACCGGCCCGGCTCCGGGGCGTGAACGTCGGAACGGGTGGGAGGTTCGAAATCCTTCTCTTGGAGGAGCCCGCCCCCAATGAGTGGTGGGCCATGCTGCGACCCGGCAAGCGCGCGCGCGTCGGGACGCGGATAGAAGTCCTGCGGCGGGACAAGCGAGCCAGCGGGATTTATGCCAGCGTCATCGCGACCAATAGCGAAGGCCATCGCCTCTTGCGGTTTGGCGGGTTTCAGCAGATTGCGGTTGACCCGGAACACGGCGCTGCTCCCCTGCCCTGCCGGAGCGGCAGCCAGGAATCGGCGCTCTCACGAGACGCCGCCCGAGGAGACTCGGCCGCCGCGGGTGCGGGACTAACCCCGACGCTGCTGGCCGAGTTGGGTGAAGTTCCCCTGCCCCCCTATATTGAGCGAAACGCGAGTGGGTCTTCAGAGCAAGACCGGGAACGGTATCAGACGGTGTACGCGCGCGTGGCCGGCTCGGTGGCGGCGCCGACGGCCGGGCTTCATTTCACCGAACCGCTCATGGCCGGGATTCGTTCGCTTGGTGTGGAGATCGCATTCGTGACGCTTCATGTCGGCCTGGCGACGTTCGCTCCCGTGAAGACGGAAAACATTGCGGCGCATCCGATGCACGAGGAGCGTTATGAGTTGAGCCAGGAAACCGCCGCCAAAATCCGGGCGACCAGGCGCCGCGGGGGACGGGTCATTGCCGTGGGAACCACAACGGTCAGGGTCCTGGAAAGCCTCGCGGCTGGCCCCGGGCCATTCCCCTGCCCTGCTTCCGGGCGGACACGGATGTTCATTTATCCCCCGTTCGAGTTCAAGGCGGTGGATGGGCTGGTAACGAATTTCCATCTGCCGCGCTCCACGTTGTTAATGCTGGTCAGCGCGTTTGCCGCGCAAAGGAGTGATCGGGGCGCGGGGTCAGTCCTCACTTTTTCCGCGGGGATGGAAGGCGAAGTGGCAGAAAAAGGTGCAGGACTGACCCCGACGCCGTTCGCCGCGCAAAGGAGTGATCGGGGCGCGGGGTCAGTCCTCACTTTTTCCGCGAGGAGGGAAGGCGAAGTGGCAGAAAAAGGTGCAGGACTGACCCCGATGCCGTTTGCCGCTCCGAAGAGTGTGCGGGGGCGGGAGACGGTCCTGGCCGCCTACCGCGAGGCGATTCGGCAGCGATACCGATTTTTCAGTTATGGCGATGCGATGCTCATTTTGTGAACGGACAGGCGCGGGGCCAGTCCTGGAATTTTCCGCAGGAGTGGGGGCGAAGTGATGGAAAGAGGTGAAGGGCCGGCCCCGAAGCACATGGTGGTCAATATGTCGATGACTCAAAGAGCAAGGGCAAGAGCAGGAACCGGAGCAAGAGCAGGAGTAGGAGCAAGGGACCTTCCATACGTGGTGGTCAATATGTCGATGACCGCGGATGGCAAGATAGCAAACCAAAACCGGCGTGTTTGCTCATTTAGCAGCGCCAGGGACCGGCTCGAGTTGTTCGCGTTGCGCGCCACCGCCGACGCCGTTATGGCCGGGGCGCGCACGGTGGATTCGGACCGCGTGGATTTGGGGCCCGGGCGGGAGCGATTCCGCAAGGCGCGTCTCAAGCGGGGGCTGGCGGAGTATAACCTGCGGGTGGTCGTGAGCCGGTTGGGCAGTGTCGATCCGAGGGCGAGAGTCTTTCAAAGGCGCTTTTCTCCAATCATTTTATTGACCACGCGCAAGGCGAGTGCGTCACGCCTGCGCAAGCTCAGGACGGTGGCTGACGAAGTGAAGGTCTGCGGTGCAACCCAGGTGAACCTCCGCCGGGCATTGATGTGGCTGCGCAAGAAATGTGGAGTCAAGCGACTTGTCTGCGAGGGTGGCGGCGAACTGAACGACGCGCTCTTCCAGGCCGGCCTGGTTGATGAACTGCGCGTCACCATCTGTCCCGTCATCCTGGGCGGACGCGAGGCCCCTACCCTTGCGGATGGCATCGGCGCCGCCAGCTTGGCAAAAGCGGCGAGGCTTCAACTCCAATCCGCCAAGAAAGTGGGTGGCGAGATGTTTCTGGTGTTTCGGGCCAGGCAGGGAACAGAGGGCTGATCCATTGAACAGATTGCCGACTCGTCCACCGTATGCCTCTGTGCGCTTCGCGTCTCGGCGGTTAGATCCGCATCGTGAAGGCGCCCAAACCGAGCGTCGAACGTGACGCTGAACAAACCGCAGAGACGCGAAGCACACAGAGAACGTCGCTGAGCAACCAGTCAGCGGTGCCAGGGGATGGAGACGGCAACTGGCTCGGGGCCCGGAGCACTGGCATTCGGCAGATCACAGTCTCCAAGAGATCAAGACTCTTGAGTTTGACTTTTGGTGCCGGCGTGGGCCTCGGCGCTCCGCGCCAGGAGCCAGAGCAGGTCCGAGAGGCGATTGAGGTACTTGAGGATCTCGACGTTCTGAAGGAGGCCCTGCTCCCATAGCGCCACAACGGACCGCTCCGCGCGCCGGCAAACCGCTCGGGCAAAATCAAGGGCCGCGGCGGCGGGGCTGTTCCCCGGCAAAGCCCAGCCACGGAAGGGGCCGGTCTCGGTGCTCGTCGCGTTGGCCAGCAGTTCCAAGCGCTGGGTCAGTTCCAGACGCACACGCTGGTAGCCGTCCCGTTCGTGTCTTGCGAGGTCTTCCGCTGACGTAGCCAATTCACCCATCAACGCGATGAGGTCGTGTTGAATCCCCAAAATGGCCTCCGCAACCCGAGGCTGCTGGGAAGCGCAGCGGGCCAGGCCCAGGGCGGCGCTCAGCTCGTCCACCGCACCGCAGGCCTCTATCCGCGGGTCGGACTTGGAGACACGCCGATTGTACATCAATGAGGTCGTGCCCTGGTCGCCGGTCTTGGTGATGATGCTCATGGTCGCAATGTCCCCTTCTATCCCATTTGACGGCTTTGGGCAACCGGCGTGTTGGGCGTGAGGAATTCCGCGGCGCCCGGTCTAATTGGCATGCGGAAGATGAGCGGGATTTGCGATTTGTGGCGACGCGAAGGGGGGGGCAGCGCTTTGGCCAAATGGGGTCGAAAGGCTTTCCAAGACGCCCGGCTGTGGCCAAACCGGCGTGTTCCGGCCCGAATCGGGATTCCCGCCGCGCTTCAAGAGCCTCGCCGGTTTCCGCACTGCCGCCGGTTTCAGCCTGATCGAGCTGCTATGCGTCTGCGTCATCATCTCGATCCTTATGTCGCTCTTATTGCCGACCCTGTTCCGGGCCTATAACCGGGTCAAGGGCGTGTCGGAGGATTGGGACGCCAAGCCGGTCATCGAGATGCTCCTGCGAGGAAGCCGGAGTTACTGCGCGGCCAATCCGCATTATTACTTCGTGAGCAGATCGGATTTCGCGGACAAATGCCGCCTGGCCCCAAAACCCAGAGATTGGCTCCAGGCGGCGGCTACGGAATTCGTCCCCTTCGGCTACCTGGACTCAACCAATAAGATCGTGCTCACGTTCCACGTTGGGCAAAATCACAAGTCCTATTACGCCTTCAACGTAGGCGACCTCTCGCTCCGTCCCCCGCCCCGATAAACCGGTGCATGCTTTGGCAGGACCATCACACCTCTACCGGAAAAACCCGAAACTCGAAGCTCGAAATCCGAAACAAATTCAAGCTCCAAAAACCAGAGTGACCGAAACGGGCCGAGCGTCCCGGTTTTGAGCATTTCCCGTTGCCGCATTCGAGATTGTTTCGGATTTCGAGTTTCGAATTTCGGATTTGGCCAAGCCCGGGGTTCGTGGCCGGGCTGTTCATTTGCCCGGGGCCTGCTCCAACGCGGCATGAGGACGAATGATGTCGGCGAGCATATCCGGTTTGGTGGTGTCACGCTCCAGGCAGGGGTATTTCTCCCCCTCGTGGTAATTGAGCTTGAAGGTCTTGAAATAGTCGTCGTTTTCGCAGAGGAGCGCGATAGCCGCGCGGTTGGTGGTGGCGGACTCAACGGCGGTGCGCAAGAGTTCGGCCGTCCAGCGCCGGCCATTAACGCCGAGCAGTTTCAGACCCGCCCCCAGGCCGGCGTGGTCGGCGGCGGAGCCCGGGACGACGTCGATGATGGCCCCCTCCTGATTCAGGGTAAGGCCGAGAGAGAAGCGCAAATCGGTGAGTTTGTATTGGCTTTCGGCCGCTTGGAGCAGTCCCGAGGGCGTATTCGTATAGGCCAGGCGCCAGCCGGAGTTTTCGATGCCGCCGAGCGGGGCCTGCGGCTCGATTTCATAGACTCGTTTGCGGAAAAAGCCGCGCCAGTCATAAGAGCAGACTTGGTTCAGCGCGGCAACGAGGTCGTCGAAGGTGTAAGGAACGACTTTGGGCGGTCCGCTCTCGCCGCCGTAAAACTCCGAGCAAAAGTCATCCAGTGAGCGTTGGCCGCGGGTTTGCTGGCGGATGATGGTGTCCGCCTCCAGCCAGATGAGCAGGCCCTCGGGATAGAAATCGGTGCCGCGGCGGCGGGCCGCACCTTCCCGCGGGGCTTCGTAGAGCAGTTGCGCGGCGTCGGTGGTATCCGAGAGAGGGCGCCATTTGCGTCCGGCCTGGGATTGCATGTCGGCGGCGGTGAGGGCCAGTTGCTGGTGAAACTCATTGGTGGTCCAAAGGCCGCAGCGGGCGGTCAGAATGTTCCCCAGGTACGTCGTCAGGCCCTCATAGACCCAAAGGAGATTATCCTTCATGGGTTTTTGGTAATCCGGGGTGGCCAAACCCGCCGGACGGCGGTATTTGCCGTTCCAGGAATGGACCATTTCGTGAGGCAAAAGGCCGGCAAAAAGTTCCCGGGCATTCTTATCGATGAGGCTCCGTTCGCCCGTGCGATCATCGCTCGACTCGTGGTGTTCGAGGCCGAAATGCTCCACGCTATCGCTGAGGGTCAGCAGGAAATGGTAGTCACGATAATGGCGGGCGGAGAACAGCGCCCCGGTCTCCGCCACCAACCGCTTGAAATGCTCGATGTCAGCGGGCTTCATTTGCAGGGCTGCGGCGCTGTCGGCGACCATATCGATGAAATGGGCGGGACGTTCTCCTGGAGTGAGGGCTATTCTGCGGAAGAACCGGCCCGCAATGAGGGGTGAATCGATCAACCGTTCGAGCGATGCCGGGAGGAACTCCAACTCGTTTCCGGATTGTTTGGCCAGAGGCAGCGCGGTGCCGAATCTCCAGCCTTTGGGGATGCGCAAGGTGGCAACGAACTGGATGGCATCGGCCTTAACGCCCTTGGGATAGAGCAGCACTTCGTTCCAGTTGAGGTCCAGCAATTGGGCGGTAACGGAGCCTCCTTCCGAATAGTTCCCGGCTCCCGACAAGAGTTGGAAATCGAGCGAGACTTCGACGCTGGAAGCACCGGTGGGGACATCGAGATGAAAGGCGAACATGTCGATGTCGTCGCGGCGCCAGGTCAGGGGTTGGCCATTGGCGCGCATCCGTAAATCCACCAGGTCGTTGATGGGGCCGGTCGGGCCGTGCTCACCTGGAATCCATTCGGGGTACACCAGGGTGAACGGGCCCGGATGAGCGGGAATCTCCATGCGGGCGTGCAGGAATCTGCGAGAGAGATGGGTGGCATCCACGTGCAACTGGACAAGCCCCACGTCGGGGTCTGTCCTCACTTCTCCCACATTGATGGAAGCCGAAGTGGCCGAAAAAGGTGTAGGACTGACCCCGACGCCTCGGGCCGCTGTAGCAAACAGCAGGGCCGACGCGAGCGCGAAAATACGGCGGTAAAAGCAAAGGGAACCCATTTGCTTTATAGACCGCCGCGAAGGGGGGCGTATTCAAAACTGCGCCGACCTCGGCCGAGGCGACACCCCCGGGAACACAACAACCTCGACCCACTCGGCCGTGAGCGGCTTGACTTGCATGAGCACACCTTGCAAGGTGTGCTCAAAGTCGTTTTGGCTCCAGTCGGCTCAGTTGCTATGAAATGTCCAAACCCCAGCGGAGATCACACCGCGACGTCCCTACCTCCACTCATCGCTGGATAATCACCGTCGAACATCAAACATCGAGCAGCCAGAATCCAAGATGCACCGACCGCAGCCTTGGAAGTTCGGTGTTGGATGTTGGTTGTTTTCCGTCAGCGCCCGCCTACCCTGGACAGGTCGAGGGGGCGTGTTAGCTCGGCTGGGCGGGCTTGGGGCGCGGCTGCTGGAGCGACTTTGTTCGGGTTCACGTCGGTCTTTCCGACAAACGTCACGCCCTCCTCGACAGCGAGGCGGGAGGCGCGCAGATCGCCGAAGAGCTCCGCCTTGGCCTTCAAATCAACCTTCTCCTTGGCGACGATGTTGCCGTGGATCTTGCCGCGCACGCTGACGTTGCCGGCGGTCACATTTCCGTTAATCACGGCTGTCTCTCCCACGTTAAGCATCCCTTCGGTTTGGATTTCTCCCTCGACCTTTCCATCGAGGTGCAGTTCGCCGGAGAACTTCAGACTGCCTTTGATCTCAATGTCCGCGTTCAGGACGTTCTTGGCGGGGTTCGGGGCCGGATTGGTATTTGGAGTTGCGGTCGTCATGGTCGTTTTAGCTTTCGAGTTGGGTAACATTTTATTCGTGCCGGGGTCAGTCCTCGCTTCTTCCGCGGAAGGGCAAGGCGCAGTGGCGGAAAAAGCGCAGGACTGACCCCGGCGTTTCTCATTTTAGGCAAGCGGTATGCAAGCGGTTATTGAATTATGACCCGGTAATACCGCTGAGGCTGTACGACCGGGTCCGAAAAACTCTTCCTGGTTCCATCGCCCTCCAAGGTGGCCAGCGTTTGCCAGTCTGGCGGGCTCAGGCTCTCTGTCGCTTGCACCAAGTATGTGAATCCCGGCTGCGTGTCAACAAAGAAACTCAGGTTGCCTCCCTTGATGGCCGGGTTCTGGGCCGCCACTCCAGTGGCGAGGGTCAGCGTCGCGTTCGTGTCGCTGTAGTGCGGCACCCAGATCGTGCCGGGAGGGGATTGCCCGGTGAGACCGGAGAAAGCCCCGCTCAGTGAAGCGCAAGTCAGGATTTGGAAGGTGTCTCCCACCTTCGGGACGAACCCGTTGATTAAATGGACGTCGAGCGTCCCGTCGAGGGCCGCCGCGCCTCCAACGGCAAGCTCGTCGTATTGCGTACCGGGAGTGGCGCCGCCAATTTGAATCGCGAGCGTTCCCGTGGAGGACTGCTGGTAGTCATCGGGCGATTCGATGGTCATTGTCCCCGGCGAGGTTCCCGGCTGCACGGCGCCGGAGTTGCTCAAATTGGCATCGAGGACGCCACCGCCGGAGAGGGTCCCTCCATGCACGTCGAGGGTGCCGGCGCCCAGGCTGGCGCCACTATCCACGATGGTGTCGCCGGCGGTCTGCTGCCAGGCGCCATTGAAAGTTAAGTTGCCGCTCTGGACGTGAAGCAGCCCCGTGTTGTTAAAATCCGCTGAGAACGCGGACAATCCGCTCCCGCCGGACTTCAAGAGCGTGCCCGCGTTGTTGATGAGCAATTGCGGGGCTTGGCCGCTGAGGACGCTCAGCGTGGTATCCCTCTGAACGTCGATCAGACCCGTGCTCGAATTGTCGAGCACCGCTCCCGCCCCGGCAGCGATGCCATCGGCGCCCGTCCAAATGACGGAGCCGTCATTGCGAACGACGCAGTTGGCGAGAGCGCGAGGGATGGAGCCGGAAGCGCCAATGAGCATTTCCGCGCCTTGATCAATCACCAGCGAGCTCAGGCCGATGCTCCCGGCCGACCACGTCAACACGCTGCCGCTTGATTGGCCGGCCAGGACGCTCAAGCTGCCTACCCCTCCCAGCGGGCCGGCGATCTCCAGCGCGCCCGGCGCAAAGACCAGCGTTTCCGGGTCCGTGCCGCCCACTTGAGCCTTGCCGTCGATGGTGGCGCCTCCGGCCAGCTTGCACGTGCCAGGTCCTTCAACGATGGCGGTCACGTTGGCGTCGGCATTGAACTGGCCCAGGAATTGTATGAGGGCCGTCGGCGCCGCCGCCAGGAACGTGCTCGTCCCGCCGCCGCTCTGCCACTGAATACCGCCATCAAATTCGAGAGTCCCCTGCCCTGCCTGGATTGTGCCGCTGTTATCAAGAATAAGGCCGCCATTGGTCGAGCCGCTCACGAACGCGTTGCCGCTAGAGATAAAGGCGCTCCCATGCCAAATCCGGAGGGTGCTGGCCGGCAGACCGATGCCGCTCAAGTGGGCGCCGTTTGTAAGGCGCATCTCACCTTGAACGTCGAGCAGGGACCCCGAAGCCAAGGTCAGGCTAGCCAGGGAGCCTGGATCAATTGGGGCCAAGCTGGCCGCCGCATTGGTCCCAATGGTGAGGGCAGCGGAATCCAGCAGGCAATTGGTTCCGGCGATGATAATGGAATTCGACACGGCGGCGGCGGAATCGGCGAAAGTCGAGCTGTCCAACATCTGGGCGCTTCCCAGGGCGAAATTGCCGTTGGTGAGCATGCCGTTGGCTTGCATGAAAAGATTAGCGATCCGAATCGGGTTGGGTGCCGCCCTGCCCATCCCCACAACCGACCCGTTCAAACCGGCCTCGAGGTCATCCACGGCCAACCCGCCGGGAACAGAGAGGACGGCGGGAGCGATTCCTTGCTCCACCTGAAAAGTGCCGGGGCCGGTCAGCGCCGCGCCGGTTTGCAGCGAATACGTCCCGCCCCAGAACCATAGAGTCGCGCCGGCGGCGGTCTGGAATGTCCCGGCGCTCGATCCTTTGAGCAGGCAGAGTTCACCGCTTTCGACCTTCACAAGGCCGTTGTTGTTGAAGGCCGGGCCGGAAGTCGAGCCTGTGGCCCCGAACCGCGTGCGTCCCGGACTGGTCTTTTCGACCCCCCCGAGGTTGGTGAACAGGCCGGACGGGGACCCCGCCGAAGTAAAAACCCCGTCGTTTTGAACCTGGAAGACGGCGTTGGTCAGGTTATCGAACTGGGCCGCGTCATCCAGGGCCAGGCCGCCGCTGAGCATCGTGCAAAGCCCGGAGTTGCTGACGGTGCATCCAGACAACCGCCGGGGCGTGTTTGCGTCTCCGGCTATGAGCATCTGGCCATCCACGCCAATAGCAACGTTCGAAAAGCTCAGGGTGCCGTCGCTCCAGGTCAGCAGACTCTCCTGGCTGGTCATCCCCGTCACCCGAAGCTGTCCGGCGCCGGCGACAGGCCCCGAGATAGCCAGATTCCCCGCCGAAAAGGACTGTGCTGAAGGGTCGTTGCCGCCCAAGTCCAAAGTGCCGTCCAGCGTGCCCCCGGCGGCGAGAAGGCTCGTCCCCGGCCCGGTGAACACGCTGGTGGTGGCCGTGGCAATCATGAAAGGAGTTTCAAAGGAGATCAGGGCGTTTGACGCGGCGGCGTCAAAGAACTGCGAACCCCCGCTGCAGCGCCAGTCGATGCCATCCTCAAAACGCAAAGTTCCGCCGGTCGAACGGATGATGCCGTTATGGTCGAGAACCAGCGGGCTGTCGCCCGAACCGCGCACGGCACAGAGCCCGGCGGCGTCAAGCGCGGCTCCTGATTGAATATCGATTTCACTTTGGGGAGAACCTCCGGCAATGAGTTGCGAGCCGTCGATCAAGGCCATGCGGCCCATATTCTTGATGAGCGAGCCTCCGCTGAGCGTCAGGTCGGCGGAGGCCTGGGATTGGGTCGAGCCGATGGTAAGGGTGGCGGTGAAGAGAATCGTCAGGTCGGTATTCGAAAAGGTGCAATTGGTCCCGGCGATGTCCATGTCTCCGAGGAGGAACAGCGTTGTGTCTCCAAAGTGGCTGCCGTCCAACATTTGGACATCTTCCATGGAGTAAGTCCCATTGGTCAGCGTCGCACTCGCGCTCGTCACCAGCGTCTGAACGCGCACCGTTCCCTGGTCGCCGTCCGCGGCCCCGGTAATAATCACGGTATCGTCCTGCTGTGGGAGTCGTCCCGCCGGGATGAAGCCGCCGTTGCCGTCAGATAGAAACCAGTTTCCGATCTCGAACCAGTCGTGATTGACGACGCCGTTCTGATCCGCCTGGGCGATGAAGGTCAACGTATCACCCCAGGCGAGGCTGGCCGTGAGGCCCAGGGCGCAGAAAGCCGCGAGTTTCAACCGGTGCATAAAACCAAGGGATTTGCGATGTGCAATTTGCAATTTAAAATGAGCCGGTGTTCGTTGGCATGGACCTGGATACTTCTAAGCCGAGGGTCGAGTGAAGCAGGAGCCGGGCCAAACCATTGCCGCGCCGCAATCCTGGCCGCAAAAGAGCGCAAAGGGCAGTCCGATCCCTTTCGGGTTCCTTCGAGGCATCCTGGGGGGTCCCAGGAGGCGTGCAACCTGCGGGATGGCAATGGCCAGGGAGACTTGGCGGACTCTCAGATCGACTCGAACTGCTTCGCGCTGCTTCAGGCTTGCTCAACTGCACTGACATTACAGAGTCCAAGCATGCCTGGCGGCAAACTAATAGCCAGCAGAAAATCAACTTAGGACAATGCCCCATTGCCTTGTATCTCCATCAACCCGGAGCTTACGCAATGATGACGTATGAGACAACTCGATGCTGCCAGGGGCCGGCCAGGCGATGAACACGCCCCCCGATGATTCCGCGAACCCGAGCCCGCATTGCCCGCTGGGGGCGCGCCGTTTCGGCCCTGTGGCCGCACGTTCCTTTGGCGGTCATTCTTGGCCTGGTCGGCGCGCTGAACATCCTCTATGGCCTGAAGCTGCCGGTGAGGCTCCTGCAGCGCGTCCAGGCCTTGCATGGAATCGCCGGGTCGTTGTCGGCCGTGGGAGGAACGGCACAGGCGATATTGGGGTTGATGCTGGTGGTGGCCGGCATTGGGCTGGTGCGGCGGTTGAGTTTTGCCTGGAGCCTGGCGGTCCTGTTGCTGGCGATTGCGCTCGGGGTCAATGTGGCCCAGCGGAATTGGGGGTTCAACCTGGTGTTGATGGGCGTTCTCTTCATCGCGTTGTTCCTGTTCAAGAACCGGTTTACCCGCCGAACCGTCGTGGCGAGCGTGCTCCTGTCTCTGATCAGCATCTTCGCCATCCTCGCCTACGGCACCTTCGGCAGCTACCTGTTAAGGGCGGATTTCCGTCCGCCCATTCCCGACCTCGGCACGGCCTTTTACTTCACCATTGTCACGCTCTCGACCGTTGGCTACGGGGACATCGTGCCCGACAAACCGGAGACGCAATGGTTCGTGATCTCGCTCCTGGTGGTGGGTCTGAGCGTATTCGCCAGCGCCATCGCCTCGGTGCTCGGCCCAACGATCTCCGGCGAACTCGACCGCATTTTCAAACCGAAGGAATCAAAGGTGGAACCTAAAGACCACGTCATCCTGGTCGGCGAGGGCGCCATTGCCCGGAATACCGCACAGGAGCTCAAGCGGCGCGGCGTGCCTTTCGTCCAAATCGTCACTGGGCAAAACGAACCGCCGGAGGGCGGCCACCGGGTCATCGAAGGAGATCCCACCGACGATGCGGTGTTGTGCGAGGCCGGTATCCAGCAGGCCCGCATGGTCATCGCGGCGGGCGAAGATGATGGGGAGAACGCTTTCATCGCCCTGGTGGCCAAGGACCTCAATCCCAACGTGAAGATGCTGGCGCTAGCCAGTTCCGCCCTGGTCATCCGGCGCCTGAAGCTGGCTCGAGCCGACCTGGTCTTCTCCCCGGCGGCGGTCGGCAGCCGGCTGCTGGCCGACCTGGTCGAAGGCATCGAGATCTCACCCGAATTCCAGGACCTCCTCGAAGGCCGCACCGGTAAGCAACCGTGACGACAACCAACCGCGGGGCATCAGCGTGTCACGCCGAAGTGCTCTCGAGATTAACGTCCAAGGGTCATGGTGAGGCTGCCGGAGAGCCGATCCTCTGATGCAGACGACCCGGCACCCGGCGCGTTAAAGGCGCGAAAGGCGTGAGATGGGTTCTGAGGCGCCGGCACCGCTCGGTTATACCAACTCGCTCCGAAGCCGGCCGCGCGCGTCTTGATCAGGCTGTAAATTCTCGGGCGGATTGTTCCCGGATAAGGCAGGCCTGGAGGGGCTGGCGTGGCTCGTGGCGCCGGAGGCGCGCTGAACCACGCTGGCCGCCACAGCGCCATGTTCCAGGTGGCCGCCTGTGGTGTCGATGTGACGGGCGCCCGCGCCGCGAAATGTCCCGCGCCTGGAGGCGCCGAACTTACGACCGTCCCGCCTGGCAGCGGTTCCGGAGCCGTTTTCGGGGCGGCCGCCGGAGCGGGGCTGGTCTGGGACTTGTTGGGCGGACCAGCGCTTGGGCGCGTCCAGCCGGCAATTCTCGACTGGTATGAACCGGTCGAGGTCTGCGCCAACTGCTCGGCGCCAGGGCGGGACGGTGAAGAGCCGGTTTTTGAGTCCGTTTCGGCAGTGGCGGGGGCAGCGATCGCGGGGCTCGACATGGCTGATGCCGGTTGGGCCGAGGCGAGCTTTTGTACTGTGGCCCTTCCAGGAAGCATCGGACGGATAGAAGCCGCAAGGATTATAATCGCCCCTCCAGCTAGAACCGCCTTTGCGCCGGTGGTGAACAGCGCGGCGTAAGAAGTCTTCCCCGAAACGGCACGGGCCAGGCCTATCTTGCCCAACGAGCGGAGCAGGGGCTCGGGCGCGCGATGGGCGTAGTGCAGCAATACGCCTTGCAGCGGAACTACGCTCAGCGCAAAGCCCTTTTCGCGCAGCAACTCCCGCATCCTCTCCAGCGCCTCGGCAACTCGGCGCGAGATGGTGGGCTGCGACACCCCTTGCGCCGCGGCGATTTGAGTCGTGCTCTGCCGTTCCAGGAAATGCAGCACCAGGACCTCACGCAGCGCTTCAGGCAATTCCTCCAGAGCCTCGTCCACCTGTCCTTCGACTTCTGTCCACGCGCGGGGGTCGTTGTCCAGTTCCAGGGCGTAACTCTGCTCCCGCCGGCGCCGCGAGACGTTGCTGCGAACCAGGTCCACCGCCCGGCGCGTGGCAACGCGGTGCAACCAGCCGCCCAGCGAACCCGTGATGTGATCGGCCTGCTTTATGAACTGGAAGAAGGTCTCCTGCACCGCGTCGGAGGCCTGCGAATCGTTTTCCAGCACCCTCCGGCAGGTGCTATAGACCATATCGGCATAGCGCCGCATCAGGATGGAAAAGGCCTCCCCGTCCTCATCTCGAACAAACCGGCGCAGCAACATTCGATCGCTTTCTTCCATAAACCACCCGCGTGAGTCTAGTTAACCATGTTCCGCTTTCATTGTCCACACATAGTCGGAGCCGAAACGCGGATTATTCAGCCGAAAAAGGTCCGCTAGAGTCCTTGAACCCTAAAACCTGCCGCAATCACGTACCACATACTGCGGTGGCGTTCATTTGGCCGGTGGTTGGAGTCCGAGCGCCGTGGAGCGTTTCACCGGCTCCCGCACAAGCGGGTTGGACGGGTATTTCCAGATAGACGGCACCCGGATATCGAATACGGAGCTTGCTGGCCATGCTGCTCTGTGGAGTGGCAACGGCCGAGAACGCGAGTCAAAATACGGAAACGTGGCCGACCCTTTGCGCGCAAGTCTTGTGGGCCGAGTAGCATCCGGCTTCCGGGTCAGGTCTATTGCCTAATCCTCCACACCTTTCCAAGCAACTTCAGATAGACTTTACTCTGCAATGTCACGGGACCGCATATCTTCAACCGTGCGCCTTATCTGCTCGACTCTAAATACTCGTGTTTGGGCCTTTAGGCGGTGAACCAAAAGGTCTTTTAGGAGGTTCTCGATTGACAGGTGCAGGTACAGAATAAAGCCCCTGACTATTTCAACCCTGTAGCGACGGCGGCACCCTGAAGCAAGTAGGGAGTGCCTTGTTCTCCCGCTCGTCGAACACTCCGCTTCGCCGAATATGTGGCGGCGATGCGAGCCGAGAACCGCCTGGGCTTCTTCGGCCGCTTGTTGGCGGAGGATGCCGGCTTGGTGGATTTGGGCGGCCAGTTCCTCAATCCGCGCCACCACCCGCCGCTGCTCCGCCAACGGCGGGAGGGGGATTTCCACCGCGAGAAAACTCTTCTCCTTCAACCGCACGCGGTTCGTCGCGCCCTCGCTCGCTCGCGAGCACAGCTCGACAAAGCCTGCCGTGCGGCAAAGCCAGCCGAGAAATGCCGGTTCAAGCCGTTCGGCGTTCAGCTCGAACAGCGGGAAGTCCTTGGTGACCAGCGCGCCATCTAATGATTCTGGCACAAGCCCCATCGCGCCGTTCCGCGCATCAATTCGCCAGGCGATGAATTGTCCAGTGCGAGCTACGAAACGACGACCAGATAAGGATGCGCCGAGAACACGACGACGTGCCACAACCCCATTGCCCCGCAGGCGAACCGTGATTTCGCGATATTCGGCCTCGGCTTGCGGTTGGATGGTCTCCTCTGATCGTCGGAGCACCTCGCCGAGGGTGACCTTGGGCCACTGTCTGCTCATCGCACCCTCGCTTTTCTCCGTTCCAGCGCCTGCCGGGCCTTGGTGAGTTCGGCGGCCAGCACTCGTTCGCTGGGCGGGGCGCTCTTGTATTCGCGAACCAGCATCTTGTTATGTGGGACAAAGTGATTACATAACGAGCGACTTTTGTCAAGGCCTTTTCTTAAGCATCTGGCGACGTCCCCCTTACGGCAGCAACTGCACACTGAAGTCGTCGAAGCGCACACAGGTGCTGGAGGAGTCCAGGTGCAGGCCACCTTGGCTCAGTCGGTCGTCGGTTGCTTCGGCGACCAATTGTCCGTCGAGATATCCCCTCAACCGGTGGCCTTTGACCTCCAATTCGAGATTGTGCCACTCCTTGAGAGCAAGTCTGTGTCGCTGTTCCTCGAATGTTCCAATCTGGGTTTGTCCCGTTGAGCCATGGTGAAGAATGCCAAGAGAAATTGCGTCCGGGTGCCCGTTAGAGCACGTGAGTATAAAGAAGTAGAAACTGAAGGAGCCGGGATTGCTTGGGTTGTCGCGCGTTCGCCGGACACTGAAACCAGCCACGCCCTCGCCAGTAGCCGGTACCGATTCCAGATAGATGCGGGCCCGGGCGACATAATTGGTCCAATTGGGCTCGCCCAGGATCGCGCGGCTATTCTCCAGCACCAGTTCGCCGTTCTTGACCGTGTGCTCATGCGGCATGCCTTTCGTGGGGTTTTCCCAGAAAGTCCAGCTCGGCGAGACGCCGGGGTCGAAGTTGTCCGTGAATCGGAAGTCGGTGAGGGGCACGGCCGTCGGTGGCGCAATGGGAATCGTGACCGTTGACTTGGTTGACGACGAGGCTGGAAGCGCACCACTCGCGGCCAGTTTGAGCGCTTCACCGACATCTAGGCGTGAAAGGACGCCACCGAGGCAAGTCTTGAGATGTTCCAAACAGGTGTAGGCCAGGCATCGGCTGTCCGGAGACCAAGCAAAAGCCCACTGACTCCCAACCGGACTTGGGGCATCCAGCTTCCGGGATTTACGGTCCCGAGTGTCCCAGACAACCAGGGTGTCCTGCTCGGTCAGCGAACCCGTGGCCTGGAAGGCGAGTCTGCTGGTAGGCATAGGGCATTCCGCTTGCCCACTCGGCGGTTACGAACAATTGGGAGCTGTTCTGAACCAAGAGCCCCCGGTTGCGCGTGGCCAGGCAAACCGGAGTTCCTCCCTGCACGGACATGACTTTGGGGACAAAGGCCAGGTCATACGAGGTCCGGTAAAAGTAAATCCCGTCACCGGTGGCCGACTTCCCAACGAATCTCCCCACCGATGTCGGTACCAGGATGCGGAACTCCTGGCTATCGGCCAGCCGGATCAGGCGCACCTCCTCGCCGTTATCGCCAGGGCCGACCTGGCTGATCACCCACTGGCCGTCGGCCGACCAAGCCAGCGGTTCACACCACTTGGACTCCCCCACAGCGCCAAGGTTCCTCGCCGGTCCCCCAGCCGCGGGGCGAACCCAAACGCCATCGCCCCGTGGCGAGTAAGCAATGGTCTTTTCGTCCGGGGAACGAAGACCTAGTTCGGCCCAGTCCGGCGCGTCCACCACCTTTCCGCTGCTGACGACAACGGCCTTGGAGACCGGACCGCTATAATCCTGGTTCCACGCTACAAAGAAAACGCGGGCCGAGTCGGCGGTCCAATCCAAACGAGTGTCAGCCCACAGTTTCAGCCTTCCGCTGACCAGCTTCTTCGCCGGCCCGGTCGCATGCCCCGTCTCGGCGTTGACGGGCACGACGTACAGCCCGTCCACGCCGCAACAGGCGATCAGCTTGCCGTTGGGCGCCCACGACTCGCTCCACACTCGGCGATCCGTAAGCGGAAAAGGTTTGCTCCCGTCCATCGGCACTACCAAACCTTGCCAATTGAGGAACTTGCCATTGGGCGAGAGCACTACTGGGTCGGCGCTCGTGATCACATCGTTCGCCCCGGCAATTGTGGTAACCGGCTTGAATAGAGCCTTGAGCTTGGCATTGAGCAGGCTTGTTTGTGTGACAGACGACGCGATCGAATCCGTCTTCGTCTGCGCATCGGTCAACGCGATCACCGCCAGACCGGTGAAGGCGGCGATGGCCAATCCCGGCCAGCGGTTCGTTTTCTTGAATTTTGCGATCATACTAATCCTTCGTTTCATTTCGTGTTGGGTTTCGAGAATACCGACTAAGCCCGGCCCCGTAGCCGGGCGAACAAAGCCTTCCAGCAATTTGATGATGGTCTGCCCGTAGCGCTGGTTCTCCGGCTCGTGGACCACCGAAAGGGCCAGTGCGTCGGTGGCCAACTCGCGGTCCGCTCGCATCCGGGAGCAAGCGAACCAGATCGCCGGGTTGAACCAGTGCGCGATCCGTACCACCGCCATCAGCCAGTTCGTCGCCACATCGCCCCGCCGCACGTGCGCGAGTTCGTGGAGGAAGACGTGGCGCAACTCCGCTGGTGAGAACGTTTGGACAATCTTGGGAGGCACCAACAGCTTCACGCGCCAGCAGCCAAAGAGCGCCGGGCTGTCCACGTCGGCCGTCTCGACCAGAATTGGCCTCGAGCGTAGGCTGACCTTTTGCCGGCACTCCTCCAGCAGCGCCAACCGCGTGGGGTCGGTTTCCGGAGCACACTGCCGCAGTCGCCGGGCAAACTTCCAATTGCCCCAAATCAGCCGCGCCCCCAGGAAGAACACTCCAAGCAGCCAGAGACCGAACGCACCCCATAGGGCGTATGCGGCGGGCGACACGGCAACATGCTCGCGCGGCGCAGCACTCGAAGCAACTGCCGGTCGAGCTGCCGGCGCAGCGGTCTGTGTCGGAGTAGCGGATTCTCCAGCCGCGCTGGACGCGGCGACAGCCGGTCCGCCCTGTAACCCGTCCGGCGCCCCCAAGGGTCCGGCGCCTCGCAATTCTCGCCTCCAAACGGATTCCAATGGCGCTGTTCCCTCCCGCAGGACCTCTGCGCTGGCCAGATTGAAAACGCTCAACGGGGTGGCCGGAACCACCGGCAGCAGCAACCGAAGCAGCACTAACCACCAAAGACCGTGGCGCCAGCTCGGGGTGAGTCGGGCGCGGAGCAAGCGTTGCACCAACAGGACCAGCAGCACCAGCACCGACGCCTGCCATGTCGCCCGCCAGAGACACGCCAGCCCTGTTCCCAGAATCTCGACGGCGCTCATTTCACTTCTCCTTTCCTTCTTGCAGGATGCGTTTTAACTCATCGAGATCCTCGGCCGTAAACCGTCGCCGCTTGGCGAAGTGAACCAACAACGGCTTGACCGAGCCGCCGAACAGCCGCTGCAGCAACGAGTCGCTCTCTGCTTGCACGCAGTCTTCCTCCGAAACCACGGGCGAGTAGAGGTATAGGTTCTTGTACTTCTTCGCGCTCACCGCCTTCTTGCCCCGCAGCCGGCTCAGCAGAGTCTTGACGGTGTTGGGGTGCCAGTCTTCTGTCCGGGCCAGCGCCTCGCACAGGTCGTAGGCGGGCTGCGGGGACTTGGTCCAGAGCAGTTTCATGACCTTCCATTCGGCTTTGGAGATTTCAGGGATCAGAGTCATACCGTGTATTCAACTATTACTATAGCCTAAATACCTATTTATGTAGTTAGAATCAAGAAAAAAATGAACCTCCATTCCTAAGTGCCTGCCAGCCAACGCAATATTCTTGCCGGCCGCCTATTCGCTTCCCGACGCTTGCTTCAGCCTCCGCACGCTTGCCGAAGTAACACAAAGAATTGGTCTGAGGCGAAGCCTCGCCAGCAGACGGGTCGGTTCCTGGTCGCCGTGGCCCATGACGTGGTGAATGGCCCCGGGATGCTGGATTCTGAGTTTGCGTGCCATGGGACCAAGGTAGCAAAGGTGCGAAAGTTGTCAATACTAAGAACCGACCCCTTTACGATGGACGCCAGGAGGAAGTCCCGGTCCGCTACGGTGAAGAGGTGAAGAATTGGTGGTGGGTCAGCGGCGACACGATGGCCGTGCCGCATGCGGCCGTGGCCTGGGTTGGTACTAATGCCTATGCGGGCGGCGTGGACCGGTCGGTCAAGGTACGCCTCTACCGCCTGACCTGGAACAACCCGTTTCCTGATGAGGTGATAACCTCGCTGGATTTCGTGTCCACAGGCTCGGCGTCCTGTCCGTTTCTCATCGGGATCACGGCGGAGTAACCAAGGCGTGCTCGCGGATTTAGTCGCCGATCCGTTCAGTCCGGGCAATGAGGGTCTGCAGGGGGATGGCGTCCACGCCGCGGGTCAGATCGTCCTTGGTCGCCCACTGGTTGATGGGATAAACGGTCCGTCCGAATTTCCGGAACCGGGCGCCGCCATCGCAATAGAGGAAGTTGGAACCTCCGGAGCCGGGGCGCGGCTTGAGGCCGCCGCTGTGGCGCGCGTGCTGGACGCAGTAGATGAGGTTGTCCACACCTCCGTGCTCGTTTTCCAGGAGGTCCATCCAGTAATCGTCCTGGTCACTGTGGCGCCGCTCGCCGATAATGACCGTCTCCGCCGGTTCGTGGATGTCCGCCTCTTTCATGCCGCCGAGGGTCCGGCTTTGGTCGTTCCAGGCCGCGGGCCCGTAGAAGTCGCCCCAGCCGTTCATAATGTAGCTGCAGGCGGCGTTGTCGGCGCTGTAGTTCGCATAGCGGGTGTTGCCCCCGTTGCTGTTGCGCGGAGGATCGCGCGGGTAGAGCGCCAACTCGGTGGGACAGAGCAGCAGGTTGGTGTTCTGGTAGTAGCGGTACAGAGCCGCCGGCCACCGGGCGTAATCGCCGGTTGTGACGCGCGGGGGAAAGACGCCGAAGTCGTCCACGTACATCCGCGTCGAGAGGCCAAGTTGCTTAAGATTATCCAGGCAGGAGGTCCGGCGCGCCGCCGCTTGCGCCCTGCCCAGGGCTGGCAGGAGCAGGGCGGCCAGGATGGCGATGATGGCGATCACCACCAGCAGTTCTATCAGCGTAAACCCGGCGGTTCGCCGCGCACGAGGCGCTTGGCCCCTCTCGCCACTCCTGATGGATTGGAACTCGAAATTCGGTTTGCGCGCTTTCATGCCAGGACTATAAGCTGGGGGTGGGACCGATTAAAGCACAGATTTGAAGCAGCCACCGCATGGATAGTCACTCGGCCCCCGACAGTCGGAATTTTGTTGACGACACCGCCGGTCAATTGCTACTCTCCGGGCAATTGAATTAATACCATGAAGAAGCGCCTTCTCAACCTGTTCAAACTCAAGCCAGTCGTGCCGCTCCTGCTCTTGTCCGCCGCCTCCGCCTTGGCCACGGACGTGCGTGACGGACTGGTCTCTTATTGGCCGCTGGACACGGCCGATTTCGTCAATTTCCCCAACACCACGCCCGACATGGTCGGGGGCAACAACATGCAGCTTTATGACATTTTCGACTCCAGCGCCTTCGTTCCCGGCAAATTCGGCCAGGCCCTCTCGTTTGACGCCTCCCAATCCCAATGCGCCTTTTTCACCGGTGACGTCACCCAGGACACCGGCTTGCCCATAACGCGCAATCCCAGCTACTCCATCCTGCTTTGGGTCAAGGCCAATGGTGTCGGCCAGTCCGACCTGCGCTACTTCAGCGAATCGGATGTCACTAACGCGAACAACAACCCGCTTTACGCCCTCGGCTCCGCCTCCAACGGCGCTAACGCCGGCACGCGTATCTACAGATCGG
>JAJYHY010000358.1 GCA_021784555.1 bacterium | reverse complement strand
GGTCAAATGTCCGGGCCTGGCCTCGCACATCCTCTCGGCCATCCCCAGACCCCTCCGGGCCGACTGGACCTGGCGCTACGGTTACGAACCGCTGCTGCTGGAAAGCTTCGTGGAAGGGCCCCGCTTTCCCGGCGCCTCCTACCGCGCCGCCAATTGGATACGGGTCGGAACAACTCAAGGGCGAGGCAAGCTGGAGAAAAAGCACCAATCAGTCCTCCCGCCTAAAGACATCTGGATTTATGCCTTGCACCCCGGTTTCCGGCAGATCCTGCGCGCTACGCCCTGACCTTCTCCCCAGGCGGGGTTTACTGAATGTTTACCCATCCTGCTCTCGCTCTTGCTCATGATCCTGCTCCCCCAGAACAACTTGGAGAGCAAGAGTAAGAGCATGAGCAAGAGACTGGGAATCCCCCTAATTCAATGGCAGTGGTGCCAAGGGCGCCCTCCCTGTGCCGTCCTTTGCGTTCTTTCGCGGCTGCTTCATCCCTTCGGCGGGGTTTCCGGCGGGATGCGCCCCCTTTCCGGACCTTTTCGCGTTTAATTGCGTGACAGGCGCTGGTGGTTGGCTATATTGGTTGAAACTTGGGCCGACCCTATCGTCTAGCGGTTAGGACACCGCCCTTTCACGGCGGTAGCAGGGGTTCGATTCCCCTTAGGGTCGCCATCCTCCAAGGTCCAGTTTATCCTTTGCGATTCGGCGTTCCAGGAGTTGCAGCCGGCGCTTGGCCGCCAAGGCTTGCGGGGTTTTGGGATATTCGCGGATGAGCCGCTCGAGTGTGGTCCGGCCGCCCTCGAAGTCCTCGCAGTACTTTAGGCGCCAGGCGGCGATGAGGCTCAACCATTCGGCCCGTTTCGAGGCCGGCTGCTCCGGCAGGTCGAGCAGGAGCAGGACCTGTTCGATGGCCTGGCGGGCCTGGCCCAGGTGTTCGGCGAATGCCCTGGCCAGTTTCTCTCTGGTCTGGATGTCGTTGGGATCTTGATTCAGTTTCTTAACGCATGCATCCGCAACTTGGATGGCTTTGAGCCTTTCTGAAGGCGACTCGCCCTGCGGTGCCGATTCATCGAAATGGTTGCCGAGCGCAGGCAGGGGGATAGTCTGAGTTGGCTGCTGGGAGCGCAGCTCATCGACTGAGGTGGGCAATTGCCGGATGCGCAGGGCGGCCATGCGGGCGAGGTGGGTGCCGGGCATGCGATTGCAGATAAGCTGGAGAGCGTGGCGGGCACGGTGGGGGTCCTGGTTCAATTTGAGGTGCCAGTTGGCGAGTTTGTGGAGGGCGACAGCGACTTGTGAAGGGGTTATCTCGGGCTGGTCGCACAGTTCCATGATGGTCTGCTCGGCCTCGGGCAGATCATGGAACTGCTCGGCGTAAAGTCCGGCCAGCATCATCCAACCGTCGAAATCGTCTTCGCAATGTTCGAGTTGGCGGATGATTTCCAATTCGGCTTGGGCGTACTTGCCCATTTTGAGTTTTCCAATGGCTCGAGAATAGAGCGGCGGGGGTTTCGGGGCGAAAATGATGCCAGGGGCATATCCGGCAATGGGCAGCAGAATGGCGGTGACGGCAATGCCGGCCGCAGGCCACCCGCCAACCAGCAAAACGGGAATGGCAATGACACTCATGCCGAACAGAGAAGTCCAGGCCACGGCTTTAAACTCCTTGCCAGCCCCCTCTTCAAGCTCTGCCGCGGCTTGCGCCAACACCCAGGCGAACGTGGCGGCGGTCCAATAGGAACTGACGACGACCAGGCCGCGGGCAACCACGCTGAGGAATACCGAGAACCATGGCCCGCCGCTGTTCCGAGCGGCTTGTATTTGCGGCATGAAAGGCTGGAGACGCCACGAAAGCCCGATATTCATCAGAATCCAGACTAAGATGGGGACAGCCAGACCTTTAATCGACCAGGGAACGAGCCAGCCCACGACGTGCCGGCGCTTGGCCTGAGGCACCAACCGGTAAATCAGGCTCCAAGCGGCGCCGACAAACGCGCCGCTCAGGAGCAAATCGGAGCTGAAGATGCTCAGCGCCCTGTGCATAGCATTAGAGCCCTGCGGCGTAATGTCTTTCGTAATACTCGGGATCGATGCGACGGCTCTGGCGATAGAGGGAAAGCGCCTGGGCCGGGCGGCCGAGCTGATCCAGGAGTTTCGCCAAATTGAACGCGGGCAAGGCAGACTGCGGCTGCAGGCGCATGAGGGTGCGCCATTGTTCCGCGGCGGCCTCGCCTTGTCCCGCGTTCTCGAGCAAACCGGCCAGGTTCCAGCGGAGCTCCGCGTCCTGCGGGTATTTGTTCACCAGCGCCGCGAGTTCCGCCGCTTCGCGCCTGACCTCGGCCGGTTTGGTGGCCGGGAGATAGCGAGATCTTTGAGAGGAGATGAGACGCAATTGGCTGGTATGGTTCGATTGCGGCGTGAAAGGCGGGTGTTCAATGCGATCCAGGATGACGCTCAGGTCGTCATAGCGGTTCCAATCGGTAAGTCCTGCCAACCGGAAACATTCAGCGCGCGAAAGCCATGGCCGTGTAGATTGCAGGTTCAAGGCCTTAGCCACGTTGCCCGCCACGGCGCGGGCCAGCAGAAAATTGCCGCTTGGCCTCAGGTGAACATGCTCGTAGAAGTAATTGTCGCCGGTCAGACGGTTGGTGCTGTTGGCGGCGAAAAGCTCTTCCGCGTCCAGCAGACTAACGCCCCGTCCGGCGAACGAAGCGGCCGCCAGCCGGATGATGTCGTTGATCCGGTCATCCGCTCGAAACTGGAGGGCATCCTCATCGCGGGCCTGGCGGAAAAACTTCGCCGCCTCGGCATTCCGTCCCAGCAGATGGCAACATTGCCCTTGTCGAAAGGCCAGGTCGGCGAATTGCGGGTCGATGCGGGCCGCCCGCTCGTAAGCCGCTTCCGCTTTCGCTGGCTCGCCTTGATTTTGCCAGCCAACCCCTTCGTCATAGGCGCCTTTCCATTCCTCCCGGTCCACCTCGGCCAGGTCGCGGCGGTGGAGCGAGGCGAAGGGCGCGCAGTCCTTGAGGTTGGTGGCAACAGTGCAGAGCACGATCGGCACATGCGCCCGGACGCCGGTTTTCAGGATGTCAGTCAGGTTCCGCCGAAAGTGCCGATACACGGCGGCCGTGGCGCGCGAGTTATACCGGACCGTGAGGTTGGCCATCATCTCCATGCCCTCCCATTTGGGCAGGGGATGGTCGCCATGTCGCAAAAAGTAGAGGGCGGCGCCGAGGAACTGGCCTAAGCGAGTGCGCTTCATCGCCAGGGTGGCCCGTATGATTGGCAAACTCGGGGCTTGGGCGCCAAACACGGTGACCGAGCCAAACGGCCCCACCATTTCGTTGTTGCCCATGTAAATAACCCAGAGGTCGCCGTCATGTCTGGCACAGTCGCGCGCGATGGGCAGGACCACATTGGAATTGATTGCCACCATCGCCCCGTTGACCACCTCAAAGTGGACGTCCGGGAACCGTTCGCGCAGCAGCACGTCCAGCATCTGCGGCAAGCCGAACTTGAAATCCGGGTCGCCCATCGCCGCCGAGCCGCCAAGCACAAAGATGCGGACCGTTTTGGGAGGTTTGACGAGCGGAATTGAAAAACAATGCGGACGGCGAGCCAGGCCGGGCGGGAAGAAGCGCCGCCCGAAGTCGTGATTGTCAGTCCAGACGAGCTGACCTTCTATGTCGCCGCGCTTGAAAAAGCCGGTGGGGTATCCATAGCCGGCCAGTCTCAGCAGTCCCTCCGCCAGCAGGAGAACCAGAAGCGGAACCGCAACCATGGCGCTCAGGCGGAACCACCAGCGCCGCTTTGCCGTCAGCCCTTGCGTAGCGTCGTGGGACGGCATCGCGTTCGGCCTGGCTGCGGACCGGGAATTGGGCTTTCGCTTTTCTTTACGCAACGGGCATAGCTTAGTGTCTGACTTCACAAATCTGCCAGCTTATTCTCCGCGGCGGCCGGTTTTGTGTCCCAGGTGGGACATTAGAATAGAGACCGGTTCTCTGCCCCACCTGGGGCACAGAACGGGTCACTGCCCTGCGCCAAATCGGTTAGTGAAAATCGGTTAGTGAATTTGGCGTCCGTTCTTACAAACCGCTTGATCGGCGGAAGGAATCAGGCACGATTGGCTGGCTACATGCTCATGAGCGACGCTGCCTTGTTTGAAGCCAATTCCGTCCTCGAACGTCAACGCCTGGACGCGGATATCGTTTGTGTCGGTTTTGGCCCTGCCACCGCGGGATTCTTGACGACCCTGGCCAAGGGTCTGGTTAATGCCGACGGCGCGCCCGCCTTTGAGAGCAGAGTCATGCCCGGTCTGCCGCTTCAAGTCCTCTGTTATGAGCGCGCGGACGGTATGGCCTTTGGCGTCTCGGGTGTCGTGACCCGGGCGCGCGGTCTGCGCGCCAGTTTTCCCGAACTTGATCCGACGACTATCCCGATGGCCACGCCGGTTGCCGAAGAAAGGATGGTCTATCTTCTTGACCCGGTGGGGGCGAGTCGGCGACCGGTCGGGTTGCGCGCGGTTGACGCTGGTTTGCGGCTCTTCAAAGCGGTACTGCCAGTTCGGGAGTATGCCCTGGAATTGCCCTGGACGCCCGGCTTTCTGGACAAGAGCGGGGGCCTCCTGCTTTCGCTAGGCCAGTTCATGCAATGGGCCGGCGCGCAGCTTCAAAGCACCGGCACGGTGCAGATCTGGCCCGGTACGCCCGTCTCGGAGGCGCTCATCGAAGATGGAAGAGTCCTCGGTGTCCGCCTGGTGGACCAGGGTGTCGATAGGCAGGGCCAGCCGGGCGAAGGTTTTACGCCCGGGATGGATGTCCACGCGGCCCTGACCGTCATTGGCGATGGTCCCATTGGGCCGGTGGGCCGGCAACTGGACATGCATTTCGGCATGCCCGAAGGACACGATACGCGCGATTGGGCTATAGGGATGAAATTCGTCGTGGAATTGCCCCAGACCTCAACTTTGAAACCAGGCACCGTCATCCACACCTTCGGCTTCCCCGAGCCGGAGATTTTCGGCTTTCTTTATGTTCATCCCGAGCGCATCGCCTCGCTGGGCATTTTTGTGCCATCGTGGTTCGACAGCCCGGTGCGGACGGCGTACCGCTACCTGCAGCACTGGATGCTGCACCCCTACCTGTGGCGGCATCTCAATGGTGGACAATTACGTTCCTGGGGAGCAAAGACACTGGGCGAATCGGGGCGCCGTGGCGAACCTCACCTGGTCGGCAACGGTTATGCCCGAATTGGTGAAGGCTCCGGCAGCACGAACGTGCTCACCGGCTCGGGCGTCGATGAGGCCTGGACGACCGGCATCCAGTTGGCCGAGAGCGTGTTGGAATTGCTCGGAGCGGGAAAGGATTTTACTGAAGGGAATCTCCAAGCCGCTTATGTCAGGCGGCGCCGGGCTAGCTGGCTTGAAGCCGAGGCTCGCGTGGCGCAAAGGGCCAGGGACGGCTTTCAGAAGGGGTTTGTCCGCGGATTGGTCGGGATGGCGCTGGCCGGTTTGACCGGGGGACGGCTCACGCTCGGGCATGAGCCGGTTGCGCCATATAAGAGAATTCCCACGCTTGAGAACTACTACTGCGGGAGAATTCCCGCGGAGGACATCGAGCGTCTGCGAAAGGAGTGCGCTATCAAAGGCGTCTCCTTGCACACCGTGTTGATGGAGCGGTGCGGCTGGCCCGCCATCCCGTTCGATGGCAAACTCCTGGTCTCTCACCAGGACGCGCTGCTGCTCGGCGGCAAAGTCCAGGCGCCTCCCGGGTATGCCGATCATGTCGCCTTCCTTTATCCACATCTTTGCGCGGAGTGCGGCACGCGTATATGCATCGAGGCCTGCTCCGGTCAAGCTCTTACCCCAGGACCGGCCGGGGTTCCCGCATTCGACCGGGAAAAATGCGTCCATTGCGGGGCCTGTTATTGGAATTGCTCCCAGCCAATACCGGACAACGCCGAGCGCATGAACATCTCTTTTCGGGCGGGGGCGGGTGGGCTACACTCGGCCGAAAATTGATTTTTAGTCTATGCCTAAGTACACATGGATTATTGCCTGCTCCCTGACGACGGTTATTCTTTTGGGCCTGCTCGGCTTCGCGACCTACGACAAGAGCCAGGAATTGGCACAGGCCAAAGCGGAAATCGCGCAAGTCAAGAAGACTCTCGAGGAGGGCCAAACGGATGACCAGGCGCTTAACGCCAAATTGGCCGCCGCCGAGGCGCAAATCAAACAACTGCGGCAAGAACGGCAAAAAGCGGTCCAATCCGATCACAACCTTGAGGCTGAGATGCGCTCCTCTCTGGCGTCCAAGGACGTCGCTATCTCCCAGCTTCAGGGCAAACTCACGGTCACTATCCTGGACCGAATCCTGTTCGATTCGGGTGAGGCTGACCTTAAGCCTGAGGGAGAGGAGGTTCTGCGGAAGGTAGCCCTCATCTTGAGCGAACACACCAATCTCACTGTTCACGTCATTGGCCACACGGATAACGTCCCCATCCGGCCCTCCGCCAGAAACCGGTTTCCGAGCAACTGGGAACTCTCCACGGCACGGGCCACCGCCGCGGTGCGTTACCTGGTACAGATGGGCGTTGACCCGCACCGGCTTGGCGCCGTGGGCTATGGCGAGTTCCGGCCCATTGCCGACAATTCCACCCCCGAAGGCCGCGCCCGCAACCGCCGCATTGCCATTACGATCTTGTCCGACGCGATGGCCGGGGCGGATACCGTTCCGTTTGCGGTAACCAACGACATGGGGTTGTCCTCAATCACGCTGCCCACCACCAACAATCCCACCGCCAGCCTGACTAATTCCCCCAGTCAGACGAATCAGATCAGTCCGATCCGTCCGATCAGTCAGATCGGTCAGACCAATCGTGACCAGACACCATGAGCAAGATCACGATCGAGGACCTGGAGGTATTCTATCGCGTGGGTGTTACCGAACAAGAGCGGACTCGCCCCCAGCGGTTGCTCCTAACCCTCGAGATTGAACTG
The DNA here is from genome assembly GCA_021784555.1 of bacterium. GTDB lineage: Bacteria > Verrucomicrobiota > Verrucomicrobiia > Limisphaerales > UBA8199 > JAJYHY01. The sequence continues at coordinate 1,733 of JAJYHY010000358.1, read as the reverse complement.
GATTTGGCCCCCGCCGCCAGGAGCGATGATCTTAGAGACACCATCGACTATCACGCCCTCGCCCATGACCTGCTCGCCTTCGGCCAGCAACGCGCCTGGAACCTGGTCGAGAAGGTCGCGACAGACGTTGCCGAGCTGATTCTGACGCGATACAGCCCATGGTCGGTAGGAGTCACGGTGAAGAAATTTGCCCTCCCACAGGCGAGGTGTGTGGCCGTGAGTCTGGCGCTGCCCTCGGGACCGGAACTGAACCGGGCGGCGCTTATACCTCGGGCCACACGTTCGCCGACAGGATGAAGCAGATGCCGGCGAAGGACAGGGGAAAGAGCCAGACGGGCGCAAGCGGCGAGCGGCCTGTGTGCCGGCAAATCAGACCATTCCCCCCGCTCCTCATTTCATGCCTTCTGGCGCTGGCGACGTTTCTGGTGTTTCTGCCGGTCGTTCGGAATGGATTTGTCAATTACGACGACCCGGACTACGTCACCTCAAATCCTCACGTGCAGGGCGGGCTGACATGGGACAACGTAGTTTGGGCATTCAAAACGGGCCATGCCAGCAATTGGCACCCGATTACCTGGCTCTCGCATATTCTGGATTGCCAGATTTTCGGCCTGCATGCCGCTCCGCAGCACCTTGTGAGTGTCGGGTTCCATGCGGCGAACGTGGTGCTGCTGTTCTGGCTGCTGCGCCTCATGACGGGGGCGTTCTGGCGGAGCGTCATGGTGGCCGCGCTCTTTGCGGTACACCCCTTGCGCGTGGAATCGGTCGCCTGGATTTCGGAACGAAAGGATGTCCTGAGCACGCTGTTTCTTTTGCTCACCTTGCTTGCATACACCAAATACGCCCGGACCGGAAAGAGGCGGGAGATTGGGAACGCGGGTGCGGCAGAATCGGAATTGGCCAATAAGCGCAAAGGCCGCGCATCCGATAAGAGCGCGGACGCCCTCGTCCGCGTCTCCGGAAAGCCGCAGTCGCGGACGGGGGTGTCCGCGCTCCTGCCACACCCTGGGCAGTTACGATGGAAGATGGCTGCTCCGGCCTATTACGGGCTGGCGTTGGTGCTGTTCGGCCTCGGCTTGATGAGCAAGCCGATGCTGGTGACCGCGCCCTTCCTCCTGCTGCTTCTGGATTACTGGCCGCTTGGACGCGCCACGCTCCGTTTCTGTCCCCAGGGCGGCGCCCCTGATTCCGCGGATGAGGATTCGATGCAGGATGTTTCGGCTGCCGGCCACGCTTCCATTCCGCGCCTGGTCGTCGAGAAGATTCCGTTCTTCACGCTTGCCGCCGCTTCGAGTGTGGTCACATTTCTCGTGCAACGGAAAGGAGGGGCTGTCTCGACGAGCCTGACTCTTGGCCAGCGAATCGCCAATGCCTTGGTCTCGTGTGTAAGATACATCGGCAAGACCCTCTGGCCGACGCGCCTGTCAGTGCTCTATCCCCACCCAATTCACTGGCCGGCCTGGGAGGTGATTGGCTCGATCCTGATCTTGGCGGCGATCTTTTGGGGGGTCTTGGCGCAGGCGCGCGAAAGAGCTTACCTGGCCGTTGGCTGGCTCTGGTTCCTCGGCACCCTGGTGCCAGTGATTGGCCTGGTGCAGGTCGGAGTTCAAGCCATGGCCGACCGATATACTTACGTGCCGACGATCGGCTCGCTCATCATGCTAGTGTGGGGAGTCAATGATCTAATTCCCCGGCGAGCCTGGAAACCGGCGCTGATGGCGACCGGGACGGCT
>JAJYHY010000024.1 GCA_021784555.1 bacterium | reverse complement strand
CACAACAAGCATCCCTCCGCCCAAGTCACCCCCCCCCGCGCAGGCAGGCCCAGAGCTCATTCCCTCAATTACCTCGCGCCCAGCGCCATCAATTGCCGCGCTCACGCTCAGTGTCTTCCGTGGTCTTCATCGGCGATGACCATTCCGGGAAAAACGCGGCTTGAACTTGGCCGCGTTCTTTCCGCGCCAGTATTCATAAACGGCGTTGCGGATTTTGCAGAGCCGGGAGATTTCGCCGGCGAGTTCCAGAACCTGGATTAAGGCAAAATACTTCACCGCGTTAGGAGGCGGACGCCCAGCGGCTTGAGCAACGCTCTTCACGCTTTGGGAGGGCTTTCCGCACCGCCAACTCGTGATGTCGATTTCCTGGGTTTTAGCGAGAACGACGTTGAGCGGATGGTGGCCGTTTTCCGGCAGGTTTCCTGCTACCGCCCTTGCAAGCCCTCGCCAAAAAAGAGCCGTTCGCACGTTCATGGACTCCCGGTGGTCCGTGGCGCTGAATTCGATGGCGCGATGACGCGGTGGTAGATACCCAGACGTCCCGAAATCCATTTTGTCCAGAATTGCGGACAACTGAGCCGACAGGATCGGCGATGTTCGGCCCATAAAAGAAAATGGCATGGATTCGGGATTCGCAGCGGTGCGTGATGCACCAAGGCAGGCCGTGTTCTCCGGCGCGGAGTTGGCAGGCCGTCGTTGCGGAAACCGTGGACGGAGTTCAAATTCAAAAGAAAAGGAGAATTGGTATGCAAAACGAAAATAGCGTAAACATCATCGGCCCCACCGTTCAAAGACTGCGGGAAGAAAGAGGATGGAGCCTTCAGAGACTGGCGGATGAGTTTGACCGGCAGGGCATCTCTGTTACTCCACAAACCTTGGAACGAGTCGAATCCCAGGAGGAAATCATCACCGATGCGGAATTGATGGCTTTCGCATTAATCTTCCAAACGGACATTGATGACCTTCTGCCGCCGAACGTAACCTCGCCAAAAAATCTCAAACGGTTGGCTGAGATGGAAGAGCGTGTTTCAATCGCAAGAGGCCAACCACAGGGCTTTGTCTGGGCCTCATTAAACAGGCCCAAACAAACGACACGTTGAGCTTTTGCAGGTTTCCCGAGGCATCCAGACGCCGGCTTTGTCGATGGGCAGATAGCCTGGCTCACCTGTTCGACATGGTTGCTGCTCTCCACGGAAGAAGAGACGGCACATTAACGCAGGAGGCTGCGTCCTTCACTGCATTTTCAACTGGAGCAAGACATCAGGACTTTGCCTGTTCTTTCGTCAATCCTGCGCTTGAAGTGTTGCGCCTTTGAATTTTGGCGGACAGCCGCTCCAAAGTTTCGGCACCAACAATTTCGGAAAACTCCTCGATAAGCCCTTGAAGATCGTCAAATTCTTTTGCAAAGATTTCCCTGTCCATCGAGGTGCAAGCGGCTTTGCGATATTCGTCGGTCGGCACGATTTGAACCGGCTCGTTGACTTGGCCCCAAAACACCTCCAAGGCGTCGTCCGACGCCCACCCGTTGGCGTATTTGTACTTCGCCTTCGCTTTTGCGACGTTCCTCTTGTCATCGTTATTCGCCGGGGCAAGATTTGGCGGCGGAGCGTGCGTCGGGAGCGGCACGATGTTGGTCGGAGTTTGGGACTGGCCATTCGGGCCGGTCAGTTCAGAGAACGTAACCCTTTCGGCCATCGTGGTTGAATGCTGATCCCGCAGGTGACCGTAAGTTTTCATCGCCAACGCGCCGCCGTCCTTGTGGCCAAGCCAGCGGCTGACAGTCGGAACATCCACGCCCGACTCAATGCAACGGGTCGCAAACAGGTGGCGCAAGTCGTGATGGGTGAAGCGGGCAATTCCCAATTTCTTACAGGCGGAATCAATCGCCTTCTGGCATTCGCGGACTCGCATTGCCGGTTGCTGCATCCATTCCGGCTCGTTCTCGCGCTCCGAACGGACCCGCTCCAAAAGACGCCGCATGTCGGCAATCATCGGAATGTGCCGAACTTCCCAATTCTTGGTCCCCGTATCCGGGTCGCCTTTGATCGCAATTCGGCTGTTGGCGAAGTCGCAGTCTGCTCCAACAACGCGCGCCGCCTCGCTTTTTCGCGCACCGCTGTAGGCCAAAAACTCAATCAGGTCTCCACAGTCCTGGCTGAATCTGCCGCCAGCCTTCCTCACCGTCTGAACGAGAGCCGGGAACTGATCGTGTTCGGGCAGCTTTAAAATCTTCTGACGAATTTTGACTTTCTTGATTTCACTTGCTGGATTTCCGTAGCGCGCGCCTGCGTCAACTGTGATCTTGAGAATCTGGCGCAAAGTGCCGACCGTGTTGTTGAAGAATGAGGGGCAGTAGCTCTTGGCGAAACCAGCCGACCACTGCGAACAATCGGACGCAGTGATTTTCCGAACGTCGGTGTTTTCCAATCCGCTCCACGTCTTCAAGAGGGCGTCAATCGTGCTGATGCGATATTCCTTTGCGCGAGGTTTGAGATGCGGCGCGTTCTCGACTTGCCGCTTGTAAAGAGCAACGGCGTCGGCGAAAGTCATTTTTCCGCGAGCCGCCGATTCCACGATTTCCGCGCGATGGCCCTCCTCTTTCAGGAAGTCTCCCAGGCGCAATTTTGCGACGGCGAGAGCGTCGGTTTTGAGCGATTTCCAAATCAGCTTGCCCTTCAACCGGACTCTGGCATAATAATTTCCAGACGCTGTATTGCGAACAAGATTTGCTATTGGAGTCGTTTGCCATTGGGCTTCTTGTTTCGATTCTGTTTTGCTCCTTTTCATGCAAACAGTATAGAAAAGCAGTATAGAAAAGTCAAGTTTGGCGAGGCGAAAACTTAAAATTCTCCTCGGAAAGCACCCATAGCTCAATTGGATAGAGCATCTGACTACGGATCAGAAGGTTTCAGGTTCAACTCCTGATGGGTGCGCCACTTATTATAAAGGGTTTGCGCGTTCTCAACTGACCGCGAATTTGCCAATCTGATACTGCGATTGTATATTGCTTCGTGAAAACGAAGCCATCCGCCGCAAAAGCTGCTTCAGCGGGCAAGGACAAGCCGTGGCAGAAAACCTCACAACCGGCCGCGCAAGCCCCCCAGATCTCGCTCGACCTCGCACTCCCACACCACGATTGACCGCCAGCCCATCTCCGCGAGTGACCTGGCGTGCATCCTGTCTCTGGCCGCGTTGCCGTTCAGCCTCCTGACCCAGAAAGCCCGATTATTTGTTGGGGTCGTGCTGCCCTTTCTCACGTGGTACTGAGCCCTCACGCCTCCCGGTCGCCCCAGATCCATCGGCCCTGGACTTGTCGTTTTTGCCATGCCGCAATTACTCCATAGAAGATTTCCCCTTTGAAGCATATTCCGTTCGCCTCCACGCGCGGCGCGTTTACGAGGCACCTGAAAACGCTGCAGGATGCATGCTGGCCAACTTGCCATTCGAGGCGAGCCCCGCCCGATGGACCCGCTGGCTGCGCCTGTTGGTTTACCCTTCAAAACGTGGTATGAATGAGGTTCACGGTGCTTCGAGGAGGGAACATGGGAACATCAACATCAACAGACACCTATATGCCACGAGAAAAAGACAGACCGGCACACGAGGTCCGGATAGGCGCCATCAAGGCCGCGACCTGGGCGAACGAGACCAGCAACGGCACTCGTTTCAACGTCACGTTCTCGCGACTCTACAAGGACAAAGAGCAGGACCAGTGGGCTTCCACTTCCTCCTTTGGCCGCGACGATTTGCTCCTCGTCGCCAAGGTCGCGGACGCAGCGCACACGTGGATCTTCGAGCAGGCCCACGAGAAACAGGATGACCCGCAGAGCTGACCGATGCCCTCGGCCAGTTCCCCTCGCGGTTCTCACTACGGTTCACGGCCTTCGAGGAATTGAGCCGCAAAATCAATCCTCATCTTTTTCCCGGCCTCATTTGATTCAGCCTCGCACGCAGCCGAAAAGCTGGACCGAAATCGGGAGCAAAGGATGACTGCCATGACCAGAATCTCCCTCGACATTCCCGCCGGCCAGCCCAAACCCGAACGGGACGCCGTTCTTGCCGAGCTTAAGCGCCTGCTGAGGATGCCCCCGGCGCCCGTGCCGGAAAAGGAGTTGGATTTGCTTTACCGGGCCGCCCGCGAAGACACCGGAGGGAGCCAGGCCGCGCGCAATTTCCTCTTCTGGCTCGCCGGCCAACCCGATCCGACCGGTTTCATCGGCGACGGCGGTCTGGAGCTCCGCCGACTCGACCATTGCTTGAAGAATGCCGCACTCGAAGTCCTGGCTTGGTGGGCTGGCCCGACGAAAAGCGACCGACCTCTTTACGACATCCTCGCCAAACTCCAGACGCGTTTCGCTCCTCGCAGTTCGAGTTGACCCTGTGCCCGCTCGCTGCAACTCACTGCGGGTTGAGCGCTTTACTCGTGTCGCACACCGCCGGATGGAGTTCTGGTCGGCAAATTCCCGGCCGTCAAATCCCGACTGCGCTACGAGAAGTCAATGCCCACATCGATCGCGCGCGTGATAAAGCATCGGCGGAGCGAGCGAGGGGAGAAATGCGGGAAGTTGAGCCGCTTGCAGGCTGGCGCAAGGGATTTCTTGGGGCATTTGATCGTATAACATGCCTGCAATTAGCATAAAGTCAGGCCTCGATGATCTAGGCTACAGGACGGGGCGTTATGCGGTTTTAGGGCCTAAAATTGGCTAGAAGTTGCGCTCTAAGTTGCTCTGGGGGAGCAGGATCACGAGCAAGAGCAAGAGCAAGAGCAAGATGGGCGTAGCTCCTTTGCTTAATTCAATGCCAGTGCCCCGGCGCCTTCCCGGCAAGTTGCGCCAGGACGCAATACTATCGTGGCAGATCTGTTTCCTGGACAACGCCCCGGTGTGGGTTAGTCTCGGTGTCATCGTTATTTATGACAGATCCGCGTTACCAAAAACTCGCCACGCTGTTGGTCGAGTACTCAACCCAGTTGAAGGACGGCGATCGGGCGCTGTTGGACATGATTGACGTGCCGGACGAATTCACCATCCAACTCGTGCGCGCCGTGCGCGGCGCCGGCGCGATTCCGCTGGTTGAAGTGCGGCATACGCGGGTCAACCGCGAGTTGTTGCGAGACACCGATGAGAAGCACGCGAGTTTGGTGCGGGACGTGGAGCTTGCGCGGATGAAGAAGATGCAGGCCTATATCGCCATTCGAGGGGCGGCCAATGCCAATGAAAACGCCGACGTGCCGAGCGAGCAGATGGCCCTCTATTCGCGTCTTACGCGGCCAGTACTCAATTATCGCGTCAACAAGACGCGCTGGTGCGTCCTCCGGTGGCCCAGTCCGAGCATGGCCCAGGGAGCGGGCATGAGCACCGAGGCGTTCGAAGACCTCTTTTTCGATGTATGCACCATGGACTATCGCAAGATGGCACGGGCGATGGCGCCGCTGGAAGAGCGGATGAAGCAGGCGGACAAAGTGTCCATCCAGGGGCCGGGCACCGAGTTGAGCTTCAGCATCAAAGGCATCGGCGCCAAGATGTGCAAAGGCGACCGCAATATCCCGGACGGCGAGGTGTTCTCCTGTCCGGTGAAGGACTCCATCAACGGCCATATCCAGTTCAACACCCCAACGCTCTATTCGGGGTCGAAGTTCGAGAACGTCTATTTGGAGTTTAAGGATGGCAAGATTGTCGAGGCCCGCTCGAATAATACCCGCCGGCTCAATGAAATCTTAAACACCGACCCTGGCGCTCGCTACGTTGGGGAATTTTCCCTCGGATTCAACCCGTACATTCTGAACCCGATGTGTGATATCCTCTTCGATGAGAAGATAGCCGGTTCGCTCCATTTGACCCCCGGCCAGGCTTATGAGGAGTGCAACAACGGCAACCGTTCCGCCGTTCACTGGGACATGGTCCTCATCCAGCGCCCGGAATGGGGCGGGGGCGAAATCCGCTTTGACGGCGAGCTTATCCGTAAAGACGGTCTGTTCGTCCCAAAGGATCTCAAAGGGCTTAATCCGGAAAATCTGAGGCTTGACTAGGCCAGTCCACCAAAGTATGTTGGTTGTTAATTATGAACTCGATGGCCATGAATTCCAAGGTCTGGCTCGGTGCCGCTTTGGCCCTTTCCGGGGCGATCATAAATGCGGGCGCTCAGTTGGCAGGCCCCCCGCGGGGCAAACCGATCGAGTTTTCCTCGCCTGCATCCAGCCAGACGATGACCAATCTTAACAGCTTGAATGGACTCAGCCGGCGAGAGCAGCGGCTCAGGGCCTTCGAGCAGGCGATAACAGGAACCCGCGGATTATTCTCTCTTCAAGGCGCCCTCGGCGGCGCTCCCAGCCCGGTGGTCCCGATCATGAGAAGGCGGCCCCTCCCGCGCAAGGATAGCCAAGGCTCTCTGCTGGGGCTGGACCCCGAATGGCTGTTGTTCAATTCTGGTACTCCTAGCGGCAACTCCGATTCTGGAGATCCCACGGACAACACCGGCGACAACACGTCCACCCGGCACAAGCAACCCCTTACCTCGGCGGACTTGATTTACCTGGAACTGCAGCGGCAGGACCCAAGAGCCTTCGGCAAGAACAGCCCATTGGGAGATGACGACTCTTTCGGCAATAGCAGCCCTTTGCCAAATAGCGCTTCTAACAGCCAGAATGCCCACCCCCCCAACCGGGACCAGGCTGACGACAATTCAGACTCGCTAAGCGAGGTCCAGAACGACCCTAATCTCCCTGACAACCTGAAAGGCGTCCGGGAACTCAGGAGGGCGCTCGGCGGCATCAGTGGAACCACGCGGGATTCTGTCAACGGCGGAGTGGCCGCGCCGGGACGAGACAGCTTCTCAGACTTGTTCGGCTTGGGCCAGAAGCCGGCCAGCCCAACGGCGGCATTCGACCAAAAGGTTGCCCACCAGATTTATATGGATGAGTTCAGAAAGATTTCGGGCATTCCGAAGTCCCTCCTGGGACCCGCGGATTTATCCGACCCGGTCAAGGATTCAGCCAAAGCTCTGAGCCCGTTTTCAGGCCTCAGCGGCCTTTACAGTTCCGGCCTATCCACCGGCGGCACGCAGCCGTCCCCGCTCGGCGGGCTCAACCCTCCTCCCCCCAGCCTGTCGAGTCCGGAGCTAAAGCCGGCCAGTGCCCCCAGCGTTTTGCCTTCGCTGTCCAAGCCGGCGCCCGCACCGCGCCCAGTTCAACCGATTCCTACTTTTTCGGTGCCTCGCCCGGTGTTTTGAATTGTTTGCGAGCCAACCGCCAGTGGCGCTAAAGCCGCGAATAATGCCTCTCGCGGAAGTATTCAAGAAAGAGTGGCTCTTTGCAATAATTGTATATTAGCGGCGGATTACGCGCGACAGATCTCAAGCGCCGATGCGCCAAGGTCTAATCTGGGTCCCACCGTAAGACCCGCACCGCTGCACCGACCGGCAGAGACGTGTGCGGCGGCATATCCACAAGTCCGTTCGCGGCCGCCATCGAGCTGAGGATATGGGAGGCCTGCGCGCCCGCTGAGCGCACGCTCCCCTCCGCATCGGTCCGCACGCGCATGAAATGCCGCCGGCCCCCGTCGTTGGCCAGCGCCTCGGTCAACCGACCCGGGTAGGATGGGAGAGAAATCTGTCTCGCTCCCTGGAATCGGAGCAGGGCCGGTCTGACCAGGAGCTGGAAGGTCACGAGTGAGGAGACGGGATTGCCGGGCAAACCAAAGAGCAACTTTTTTTCGAAGCGCCCGAAGGTGAACGGCCTGCCTGGTTTTATAGCTACCCTCCAGAATTCCAGCCTGCCTCCAACATCTTCAAAGGCGCGCTTTACCAAGTCGAGTTCTCCAACCGAGACGCCGCCGGAGGTTACAACCACGTCGCATGCTTTGAGGGCTGCCGCAAGGGCGGTCTGGGTCGCCGCCAGATGATCGGGGACAATTGGCAGAATTCTCGGCAGGGCGCCCGCCTGTTCGATCAGGACCGCCAGGCCGAGCCGATTACTTTCGTAAATCTGGCCGCGCGCCAGGACATCCCCGGGCTCGCGAAGTTCAGAACCCGTCGCAATCACCGCAACGGTCGGCCTACGGGCCGCCATGACGCGGCTCACGCCCGCGGCCCCCAGCAGACTGAGCCTTCCGGCGGTCAACCGGTCGCCCGCCTCGCACAAGGCAGCGCCGCAGGCCACGTCCTCGCCGCGCCGCCGAATGTTCTCGCCTGGCAAAACTGGATTCAGAACCAGGACCGCGTCCGGCATGGCAGGACGAGTGTCTTCCTGCATAACAACGGCATCCGCCCCGCTGGGCAGCACCGAACCGGTGAACAACCGCACGCACTCGCCATTCCGGATGGTCTGGGCAAGGACCTCCCCCGCCGGGGTCCTGGCGGCCACGCGAAGCTGGACGGGTCTTTCCAGCGAGGCGCTGCCTACGTCGGCCGCACGCACCGCGTAGCCGTCCATTGCCGAATTGTCAAAGGGCTGAAGATCGATGGGCGATAGCACCTGCCGCGCCGCTATGCGACCGGCGGCTGCGGCGAGGGAAACCTCCTCACCGGAAGCCGGAGGAATCACGGAGCAAAGGCGCTCCAGGGCTTCTTCAAGTTGGAGGTCCATCGGTTCTTGCTTCAATGAGCGGACGAAACGACCAGCACCTGCTCGAGGGTCGAGATTCCTCGATGCGCCCTGTCCAGCGCCACCGTCCGCAGCGTGCGCATGCCCTGCGAGATGGCCGTCTTGGCCAATTCGCGAGAGTTGGCACGGGCGATGATAAGTCTGCGGATTTCATCGGTGATCGTCATTGCTTCAATGATGGCCATACGCCCGGAGTAGCCGGTATTCTTGCACCGCTCGCAACCGCGTCCACAGTAGAAGGTGGTCCCGTTGACCGAGGCAGGGTCGATTTTCAGGTCTTCATACATTTTCGCGGGATAGCTGACCGGTTCCTTGCAATGGGGACAGATGCGTCGCATGAGACGTTGGGCGCAGGCCAGGATGACCGAAGAGGAGATCAGGAAGGGGGCGATTCCCATATCGTCGAGACGCGCGATGGCGCCCGGGGCATCATTGCAATGCATCGTGCTAAGGACTTGATGGCCGGTGAGGGCCGCTTCGACGGCAATCTCCGCTGTCTCGGTATCGCGAATTTCGCCGATCATGACAATATCCGGGTCTTGGCGCAGGATTGAGCGCAAAGCATTGGCGAAGGTCAGGCCGATTTCCTTCTTTACGGGGACCTGGTTAATGCCGGGGACCTGAAACTCAACCGGGTCTTCAACGGTAACGATGTTGTAGATGGAATTGTTGAGTTCGTTCAGCGCCGAATAGAGCGTCGTGGTTTTGCCCGAACCGGTCGGGCCGGTGACCAGGATAAGCCCGTGCGGCGCGTCCACCGCCTCCTTGAATTGCACAAAGGTGTCCGGGTCCAATCCCAGTTTATCGATGCTGGCCGAGAGGTTGGACTTATCGAGCAATCGCAGCACGATCTTCTCTCCATGGACCGTCGGCATGATAGAAACGCGCAGGTCATAATCTCGCCCGCCAACGCGGATGCGCATGCGCCCGTCTTGGGGCAGGCGGCGCTCCGCAATGTCGAGGCTGCTCATGATCTTGAAACGCGAAACCAAGGCCAACTGCATCTGCTTGGGAGGAGGCGTGGCATCGATGAGCACCCCGTCGATGCGGTAGCGAAGGCGCAAGGTTTTTTCAAAAGGCTCGATGTGGATATCGCTGGCGTGGTCCTTCACGGCCTGAATCAGGATGAGATTGGCCAGCTTGATAACCGGCGCTTCCTCACTGGAGGCCGCCAATTGGTCGAGGTTGACTTCCTCGATCTTTTCCTTCTCGGAAATTTCGATGTTATCGGTCTCCGCCTCGCCTTCCGCCTTGAGGTTGGCGTCCTTGATAAGGTCTTCCATGCTGCCGCTTCTGGCGGCATCCAGGCTGTTGAGCTTGTCCAGGATGGCCCGCTCCGAGGCGATGAGCGGGGTGACCTCCAGCCGGGTAATCCGGCGGATGTCATCCAAGGCCAAAACATTCAAGGGGTCGGCCATCGCCAGATAAAGCCTGTTCTCCAGCCGCGAAACGGGAACCACCTTGTGATTATGGGCTAACTCGCGCGGCACCACCTCCGCCACCTCCGGAGGTATGGCCAGCCGCAAAAGGTTGATTGGGGCGGTATTAAGGACGCGCCCCATCGAAACGGCCATGTCCTGCTCGGTGACGTAGGCCTTTTCAACGATGAGCTTGAGCAGGCGCGTGCCCTCCTTCTTCTGCTGGTCAAGCAGCGTCGCAACCTGCTCAGCCTTGAGCAGGCCGTCCTCCACCAGAGCGTCCGCGATGCGCTCGCCAAATGTCTTCAGAGCAGCCACTCCTTAGCGAAAGACCTTTCCAAGAAGCCGGATTAACTCCCTCGGTGGGACCAGGTACCAGACCAGCCGCATGGGCGTTGCCTGCGCCAACTCTTTGGCTGCCTGCTGATTAAATGGGTTAGCCGTGGCCACCAGGAGCGATTTGCTCATCCGGTCGAAGGGCAAAACACACCAGCGCCGGCACGGCCCCGCGGGAAAACCTCGAGCCAAATCCATATCCACATCATACAGGCTGAGCGGCAGGAACGCGACCTTGGAACGTTCCGAGACAATTCTCAATGACTTTTCCAGCGGCATAATCTGCTTATCGGCCATGGCTTGAACGAACGGTTCCGCTACCCTCTCCGGCGCGATGGCTGGCTCAGGCGCCGGCCAGCACGCGTCGAAATCGCTCGTGCTGATGAGCTTGCCTTCAACGAAGATCTTATGCATCGGGCGGCGACCGTCGTCAATGTCTATGATCTTTCGGGCCGGTCCTCCAGCATCCTCGCGCGCCGGGGCAGGTATTGCGGCTTCGGAAGGCGGCTCGGCTATCGGGATCTCTTCAGGAAGAGTAGCCGCTTTTGTCTCAATTTCAGCCAATGCGCGCTGGACATCACCATCTTCAGGACACCCCTGGAGAATGGTCTCGTATTCAAGTATCGCCGAGGAAAGTTGGCCCATCCGCACGTATGCCTGCGCTATCCGTTTGGAAGTGGAGATAGCCTCGGACTCGCGTCCCAGCTTGGCGTAGGCCTCCTTGAGAATCTCAAGTGATTGAAAATCATCGGGTTGAGACTGAGTAATGACCTCAAACATCTCAATCGTCTGCGCCAATTGCGCCTCGTCACTCGAACTTAGATGGTTCGGCATGCAAATTCGTCCCGCACCGCTCATCGGCCGCCGCTCCTGTCTGTGGCCCTTCTGGCTGGCGCCGGGCGAAGGCATTGGAGCAATCCCTTGGCCATAATCTGGATTCCGTGTCGATTTAGCTGGCGCCTCCAGGGCGCATCCCGCCAGCGCCCCGGGAGCCTTGCCACTCTGTCTCCCAGCTTAACACCGTTGGCTTCAGCCCGGTGAATCGTCCAGCGCGTCGGAACGGGACAACTGCTTCAATAACGGCGGGGTGCTCCCTATCCCCCACATTCCGTGATTTCGGTCTTTCCATTTGGGTCGCTTTTCTTAGTATTCCAACCGGGCCGCCGGATTCGAGAGCGGCTGGCTCAGGGACATGAGGCGCGTGAAAACTGCGTCCTGCCCTGCCAACCCATTGGACCTGAAACTGAATTTATGCCGCTAACACATACGAAACACCTCTTCGCCAAGGCGCTCAAGGGCAAATACGCGCTAGGCGCCTTTAACGTCAACAACATGGAACTGCTGCAGGCCATCGTGGAGGCCTGCGAAGAGGAGAAGGCGCCGGTCATGCTCCAAATCTCCAGGGGGGCGCGCAGCTACGCCAACCCCGTCTATCTCAAAAAACTGATTGAGGCGGCCGTCAGCCTCTCCAACATCCCCATCGCGGTGCATTTAGACCACGGCGATACGTTTGACTTGTGCAAAGACTGCATCGACGAGGGCTTCACTAGCGTCATGATCGACGCCAGCCACGAGCCATTCGAAAAGAATATTGAGATTTGCCGGCGTGTCGTCGAATACGCCCATAAACACAACTGCGTCGTTGAAGGCGAACTCGGCCACCTGGTCGGGGCGCAGTTTGATGAAGGCGAGGAAGGCGGCAGCTACTCCAAACAGGGGCATTATACCAATCCCGACGAGGCGGTCGAATTCGTGAAGCGCACCGGAGTGGATTCCCTTGCCGTGGCCATCGGCAACTCGCACGGGGCATACAAATTCAAAGGGGAACAACACCTGGACCTGGAACGGTTGAAGGCGATTAAGAAGACGCTCCTTGAGGCGGGCCTGGGAGATTATCCGTTGGTGCTGCACGGAGCCTCCAGCGTGCCGAAGGACCTCGTCCAGGAGATCAACCAATTTGGCGGCAAGCTGGGCACCGACGCCGCAGGGGTGCCCGAGGCGGATATCGAGGTTGCCCGCAGGGTCGGCTGCACCAAAGTCAATATCGATACCGACCTGCGCCTGGCTCTGACCGCCGGCATCCGCAGGGCGTTTGCCGAAAATCCCAAAGAGTTTGATCCCCGTAAATACCTCGGCCCAGCCCGCGCGCGAGTCAAAGAGTTGGTCCGGCACAAAGTCCGCGATGTCCTGGGCTCCGCCGGGCACGCCTTCGACTGACTCGCAATTACCAACATTGGCACGCGGCCGGCGGGGTGAGGGAGTGGTGGAAACCCAACCCTCCGCCACTCCATCCCGATGCCGCGTCCTTCGATTTAGATACCTTCCAATCCCCTAAGATAAGCCAGGATGAGCTCCGGCAGCTCGGCGCTGTAGCCTCCCTCCAGGAGGCTAAAGGCGGGTACTCCCAGCCCACGCAACGACTGGCCGAGCCAATGAAAATCCTCCGCCGTCAATGTCTCCTGGGCTATCGGGTCGCGAACATACGCGTCGAACCCGGCGGAGACAGCGATCAACTCCGGCTTGAGTGACCGCAGTTGCTCCAGGGCGCTCTGGAGAACGTGCCGGTATTCGAGCCGCGGGGTCTGCGGCGCCACTGGATAATTAAAGCAATTGCCGCCGAGGTTCCTGGTCCCCGTGCCGGGATAGCAGGGGACTTGATGTATGGAGATGAAGCTGGCACCAGGCCGGTCGAGCAGGATGGCCTCGGTGCCGTTGCCGTGGTGAACGTCAAAATCAAAGACGGCCACGCGACGGAAACCTGTGGCCAAAGCCTCGAACACCGCGATGGCAATGTTATTCAGGTAACAGAAACCCATCGCCCGCGACCGGCTCGCGTGATGGCCCGGCGGACGCATGAGGCTGAAGGCGAAATCACCCTGGCGAACGGCTGCCAGCGCGGCTAAGCCCGCTCCCACCGAGGCTCGGGCATAATCCGCGATTTCCTGGCAAAAGGGAGTATCCGCATCGAAATCCTCCGGTTCTTTGAGCCGGGCCAGGTGCTCTGCGGAATGGGCGCGCAAGATGATTTCCTCTGGAACCGGCGCGGGAGACAGCCAGATGAGAGGCAGATCGGTCTGTGAGCGAAGCGTTGCGACTGTGGCGGTAATCCGTTCCGGGCGCTCGGGATGACCCGGGCTACGGTAGCCGGCGCAATGGGGGTCACAGACGATCTTCACGTGTGAATGCATTTGGCCCGCATACCCAAGATTGAATCGGAGCGGGCGCCCTGTCAACCGCCGGGGCGATTTGCGATTTTTAGATCTGACATTTTGGCGATGATTCTGGTGTGGGATTGTCACTTCAAGTGGAGCTTCTTGCCCATCCCCGCGTCGTTTCTCCGGTTTTTGAATTGAAGGAATGGACGGTCCGAGGGGCCATGCCGACGGTGAAATTGCCAATGCCCGGAGTTCGACGGTCCTCTTTGACGCGACAATAAAATGCGCGGCCGCGTATTTTATTGTCGCGCCCGGCCACGGGACCCATGAATCCATCCCCCAGCCACTCACCTCATCAATCCGCTAATCCACCTATCCATCCATCCATCCCAAGCCGCGCGTCATTCCGAGTCAGCAGCCGCAATCGGGGTCGAGGCGGTGTAAATGGGCGCTGGCGGAAGGCTCTGGTTGGCCTGGCGCGTCAGCAGTTCATCGAGTTGACGCAGAGAGCGCCCGGCGGCCATCTCGTAATTGGCGAGAGTCGGGGCGAGATTGGGCGGCAGGTTTGCCACGGTGCCGGGTTGCGCCACGGGCGCCGCAGGCGCCGACACCCGGTGATATGGAGCAAATTCCAGTACTGCAAACGCAGCCAGCACCACGACCGCCACCAGGCCCGTCAATGCCATCCGCCAGTGGCGCACGCTGCGCCACACCAGGACCGCAGCCTCCGATGCCGGCACTGACTGGTGAGCTTTCAGTGCATGTTGTACCCTACGGTGAAAGGCCTCCGACGGCTCGACCTCAACTCCCGGCCCAGCCGTGGCGGCCATTTCCGCCACCGCCAAGATGTCGTCGAGGTACTGGCGGCAGCCCTCGCAAGCCTCGATGTGCTCTCGCAATGCCACAGCTTCGTGCTGATCGAGCTCGTTGACGGCCAGTAACGCGATTTGTTTCCGGTTCTTTCGACAAGGTTTCATACGATACTCAACTCCTTCATGCCGCGCAGTTTTTCCAGGGCGTGGAACAGCCGCGATTTGACCGTGCCCACCGAACAGCCGAGCGCGGCGGCGATTCCCCCCAGCGATTCATCGACATAGAACCGAAGATAAACGACCTGCTGATGTTTCTCCGGCAGGGCTTGGATGCATCGTTGCACCAGCGCGGCCCTTTCCCGCAATTCCATCGCCTGGTCCGGCCAAGCCGCGCCATCCCTCAACTGGCTTGCCCGGTTTTCGAGCCTCTCTTGTTGATGGCCGCTAAAGCCGGACAAAGAAAGGAGGCGCTTCCGGCGGAGCGAGTTCCGGTAGCGGTTGAGCAGAATCGCGCACAGCCACGTGAAGAACTGGCAGCGGCCATTATACCGGCGCAGGCATTTCCAGGCTTCCACCAGCGTATCCTGGGCCAAATCCTCCGCGAGGGAGGGATTGCCACAAAGAGCGGTGGCATGACGCAGCAACCCGGCTTCGTGCTGGCGACACAACTCGCAGAACGCCTCACAATCACCCGCTCGCGCCCGCTCCAGGAGCAGGCGCGAGTCTGAAGGCTGGGTTTCCACAAGCAAAGCGTTCACAATTGATTGTTGGACAAAGCCGACCCGCCATTCGTTCTGCTGAGGCGCGGCGCTATCATCCGTCATGGCACCGGTTGGCCGATGTGCGGGCCATCGACTCGAAATGCCGGCCCAGGCGTTTCGACAAAGATCAACGCCGCCTTCGCACCGTCCATATTGAAGACCGACCGAAGTTCGAACCCGCGGTCAACTCCATCAAAAACAAAGCGGCTGAACGCAAACGGCCCGTTGCCGCAAGGGTCCTGGACGCTTTTGAGGCCCTCCTGCCCATGGAGCTTGTAGGCCACTGCGGCGCGGACCATGGCAAGCCAGGCCTCCACCCTGAATTCTCTGGCCCGTGCCCTGGAAAACGCGGCCACGCTGCTGGAGACCATAGGGTCGCCCCGCACGGATGACACCAGTTGCTGCATCT
This sequence comes from bacterium, assembly GCA_021784555.1. GTDB lineage: Bacteria > Verrucomicrobiota > Verrucomicrobiia > Limisphaerales > UBA8199 > JAJYHY01. Next base: position 25,618 of record JAJYHY010000024.1, on the reverse strand, counting down.
TTCTTTGGAACTCGGAATACGGCAAGGCCAGGACTTTGGCCAGCCTGTCATACACCCGATCTCGTTCATGGAGCATCCGGATCAGCCCGTCGCTCGTGCCCCCGGCGGCTTTCATTAGGCTCTCCCAAACGCTCGACTCGCCACCGCGCGGCTTTTCGAAAGCCCCCGGCGCCACCTCGCGGAGTCCAGCCATCACCTTGGCATCGTCTCCGGGATATCGCTTTCGGAGTTCGTTAATCTTCCTTAGCAACCAATCGCGGAACATGCCCTTCTCGGTTGGGATGCAGTCCGCCACCGTGCCTCTGTTCGGGGCGGCGTCGAGGCCTTTGACAAGCTGCTGAAGGGCCTGAGGGCTAAATAAGCCAAAGCTTTCGGCAATCCGGTTGCAGTCGATGGCTTCAATGGCAATCTGGACGAGGGTGGAGATTAGAAAGCCGTCCCTCGGGAGGTTCCGCCCCAAAGCCAACGCGCCCAGAAAATCGACCACAGCTTCAGACTGTTGCCCATGCTCCAGCTCCCATCTCACGCGGAAATTGGCCGCTTGCGCGACCGCCTTTGCCCTTGCCAACTGGGGAAGCCACGTGTCTGGCCCGGCGCTCCAGTCGATACCCCAGTCGCAGGGAACAGTGGCATTGGCCGCTTGCCGCAATAGTTTGAATTGTTCGTCATAACCGTGGAACAAGGTTGCCAACTTTTCCGGCAGCTTCTTGCTCCGTCCGGCATTAGAAAACAAGTAGTCGAAGTCCTTCGTCCCCAACTGCGGATTGGGCGTGACAAGGAATGCCCGGTAATAGAGCAGCGCCGGGTTGATGTCGGTGCGGAAGGGTTCCGAGGACTGTGCGGCGGCATGGCCCAGCCCGCTCACAAGGATAGAAGCGGACAAGCTCAGCGATTTTATGATGTTTATGGCTTTCATAACGTTCATCTCGATTTGTGGACCGATTTGTCTCTTAATACCGCCGACCGGACAAAAGGTTCACTTTTTTATAAATCGCTCGGATGGCGTCTCTGACCACGACAGGCTATGGTTAGCGTCGCGAGCGACCACAAGGACAATCTATATCCTCCAGGGTGAACGAATCGGATGAAGTTCACGAGGACTGCGCTACGAAGAATTCTGTCGTGCGCCCCCCGGAGTTTCTGTCGGAAATTTTCCTTTCTTTTCTCGCTGAGATCTCCCAGGATAATTGTCCTATGTGCGGAAAACAGAAGCAGAATTGTCGGCGTTGCGCCGATGGCCGTCAAAGCGGCGGCGCTTCACCCGCGCCCGCCTCTTTCCGCCTCTGAAACATGAACGGGTCTCGCCGGTATTCAGTCAAAGATTCCCGTGTGAAAGCAATCCGCTGTTTGCCCTCCCGCGGCATCTTCAAGGCCGGCATGATGGCGAGCCTGATTCTCCTTTCGGCCTGCCAGGCGCCGAAGCCGATGGCCACGCCCAAGCCGGCGGCCCGGACGGCAGCCACGTCCAAGCCGCCGCCGATCGTAAAGTACAGCAAGGAATATGACCCGCAGATTGAGGCGATTATCCGCCTGGCCAACCAGGGCCGATGGGAGGAAGCCCAAACCAACGCCGACGCCCTCTACCTTCAAGCCGAGGCGGATGCGGCCCGCTCTAATACACCCGTTGATCCGGTTGTCCAGCGGGTCCAAAGCTGGATAGCGCGAGAGGGCAAACGGGTCCGGCAGCAGAACCTCGAAAACAAGATCCGGCAGGTCGATGCCAAGAACTCCGTCTTCAATCCCACCCTCAAGAGCCTGCTGACCGAGCAGAAGGATCGGGGTCTGCCCCCGCGCAAGGACGTGCGGGACACGGTCTCCCGCATCGAGAATTCCCGCTACATTCCCGAGAGCTACGGCAAGACCCTCCACGAGCAGGGGCCGCTCTTTGACCTGGAGACGGCCCCTGGCCCGATGTCCAAGCTGCTGGACAAGGAAGTTTCCATCCACCTGGACAACGTCCCGCTGGGGACGGTGCTGGTGCAGTTGAGCCATTCGAGCGGGATCAATATTGTGGCCGACAAGTCGCTGCCGGCCCTCAAGCAGGTGCTGACCATCAACCTGGACCACGTCAAGCTGGGGGAGTTTCTGAAGTACGTCTCGCGCAACTACGACTTGCAGTTTCAGGTGGGCAATGAATTGGTGTGGGTGACCGACGGCAAGGACCCCAAGAGACTGATGCAGGAAACGCGTTTTTTCCGGCTGCGCAAGGGGTTTGTGCTGCCGGCGGAGTTTGGGGCCGACCAGGTCGTCAAGACCTTCACCACCCAGGGCAACGTGCATACGGAGACGGACACGGCCAATTACAAGAGGTTCGTGAACGACGAAGCGCCGGACAAGCCGGCGTTGGAGCAGGCGATTGAGCAGTTTTTTGCGGCTTCGAACACGACCTGGACGATTGATTACGAGCACAACCTGGTGGTGGCGCGGGGCACGCCGGAGCAGTTGGATTTGCTGGCGCGGATTATTCAGGAATTCGATCAGCCCATTCAGCAGGTGCTCATCTCGGCGCGGTTTGTGACGATTTCCAAGCCGGCCTTCATGCAATTGGGGGTGTTGTGGGAGACCGACCGGCAGAACGGCGCGGTTCGCATCCCCCAGGACTTTACGGGAATGGTGTCTCCCGCGGTGGTTCCTTCGCTGGGCATCGGCATCCAGAAGTTCTTCCCTCACGTGCTCGGCGCCGACGAGTTGAGCGCGACCATCAGCGCCCTGGAGCAGAGCGGCGAGAGCCAGACCTTGAGCGAACCGCGGTTGACGGTGCTCAACAACCGGCCCGCGACTATTTCTGACGGCAAGGTGCAATTCTATTACCAACAGTACCAGGTCATGAACCAAGCACAGGCGTACTACCAGTCCTCCTCCTTTGTTCCCCAAGGCACTCCGACCCAAATCAACGCCGGGGTGACGCTCAATGTGCTGGCCAGCATCAGCGGCGATGGCCGGAGCATTCTCCTGGCCCTTAATCCTGAGGTCAACTCCGACGTGGAACTGGTCCGCTACGCCACCCTGGCCGACTATGACTCGAGCGGCAAGTTACAGAACACCTTCGACATCAACTTGCCGCAGTATCAGACGGACAGTCTGGCTACGCGCGTGGTCGTCGAATCCGGCCAGACGGTGGTTATGGGCGGGGTGCTGGAGCGGGAGCGTTCGACCTACGTTGAGTCGGTGCCGGTGCTCGGCTCCATTCCTTACCTGGGGCCCTTCTTCCGGCGCCGGACAGAGATTGACACGCCGCGATACCTCCTGATTTTCGTAACCGCCACGATCGTCAAGAACACGGGTGAGTTTGTCGTCTATGACGACGGCTCCAACACCAATTCGGTCCCCAGTTCCCAGTAAAGTGCCCGCCGCACTCCTCAGATGCCAGCCGGAGGCACGAAACTCGATCGTCACGGCCCCTGCCGACCGGGTGAAGATGAGCGGAACCTTCCGCCGTTCCAGACGGCGGCGCAATTGCGTGCTGGCCCGCTCCCAGGCTGGAAACTCCGAGTCGCACACAACAATGAGGCGAGGCCGGATGGCATCGAGCAGGCCATCGCATAGCGCCTCGCCCTTCGCCGGCAGCCCCGTGATAACGATGTCTGAACGGAGGTTCTCACCGCTCTGCAGGAGCGCCTCCTGCCCGGCCCGGCCCAGGTCCGAAAGCAGCAGCACGCGGCGCCCATAAAACGCGCCCACAAGGACCAGGGCGCCGTCATCAGCCCGGGAGAACCTGGCTCCCGCGCCCGGGTGCAATACCGTCCAGGGGCCGAACCGCTCGCCTTGAGCCAGCCGATGGACTTTTCGCGGCGAGCGGTCGAAGGCCGCAATGCAGCGCCGGTAAGCCGCGGAGCGAAACCGGAGCGGGCTGACGCAGATTTGCCTGGCGGAGAACAAGTCTGCTATCAATCCGGCGCCGCCGATATGGCGGACATCGCCATGGGTCAGCACCAGGCGCGGCAGATGGTTTAGGCCCTGCGCGCGCAAGAAAGGCTTGGTAACCAGGCCGGCGGACCGGGCGTTTCCGGTATCGACGAGCAGGTCCGGTCCGAAGGACGGGCCATGGAAGTGTACGCATAGGCCGCCGTTCAAAGGAATGGCGGTAAGAGTGGCGGTCCGCCGCGCAATTTGCCACTGCCAGGCATAACAGGCCATCGCGCACCCCAGCAGTGCCAGCCCCCAGCGCCGGCGCGCCTGAACACGGAACCAGCCGCTGAGAATGCCCAACAGAAGGCCGTAATAGACGATGAAGAGCAGAACCGACGGGCGGCGCACATACAGAAACGCGGACGGCAGCAGCGTCGCCCATTGGCTCAGGCGCACCATGCATGCCATCCAAAACCAGGCGCTGTGGTTGAACAGCACGCTCACACCCGGCAGCCAGGGGCCGCACAGCAGGCTGCCCATGGCGGATGCCAGGGCCAAACTGCTCAATGGGAGGATGACCAGGTTGGCCATGAGCGTGACCGGGCTGAGAAGATGAAAATAGCAGGCTATCAACGGCATCGAGCCTAACCATGCCGCCAGCGAGGTCGCCGCAGAGACGCTCAACCGCCGAAGCGCGGTTTGCATCTGGTGCCGCCACCGGGGAATACACTCCGCCGGCAGCAACGGATCGAATTGAAGCAGGCGGTCGCGCACACGCTCGATGGGCGGCAGCAGGAGCGCGATGCTCAGCACCACAAGAAACGAGAGCTGAAAACTGGCGCCGAACATCTGGCGCGGCTCCCAGAGCAGGATGAGAAACGCCGCCGCAGACAGAGAATTGAGAAGGTTGCTGGGACGGCGCAATGCCCAGCCGCCGATGATGACACTCATCATGATGGTGGAGCGGATGGCTGAGGGCTGCCACCCGGTCGCGGCCGTGTAACACCAAAGGAATGGAATGACCACCCAGCCGCATCCGGCGCGAGGAATGCGCAGAACACGCAAGAGGGCGACCAGGATTCCGGCGATGAAGGCGATGTGCAAACCGCTAATGGCAAAGATATGCATCGTTCCCGAACGCATAAACGGTTCGTAGATCTCCTGGGTGACCCCCGCCCGCCATCCCAGCGTCATCGACAAGAGCAAACGGAACGGTTCGTCGTGCCGGGGCAGACCGCGGGCCAGGGTTGCCTGTGCCCAGGAAACCAAGCGGTCGGTGAACGGGCGGACGGCTCGGGGCGGGAGGAGGCGCCAATCATTGGAGGAGCCGGTTTTGAGCTCGAAGTAGATGCCGTGCTGGCGCAAGTAGGCGCGGTAATCAAAAAGGCCCTCCGCCAACGGGCCGGGAGGAGGCGCCAAAACACCATCGACCTGCACGCGCTGGCCTGAAAAGAGATTCTCGCTGAGGTCCCCAGGAGTGCTCACCAGGATTCGTCCGCGAGCCGGCTGCCAACCGGACCCCTGGCGGCGCCACTGGACAACCTCAAGCCGGGCGAGCGTCCGTGTCCGTTCATCCTGCCCGGCCAGGGAGGCCCGCCGTTCGGGAGTGCCGCGGAGAATACCGCGCACGGTGACGATCTGCGCCGGTTGTCTGGCCAGGAGGCGCAGGTCATAGGGCGAGACCGGAACGGTGCGGCATTCGAGGTTTGTCCAACCAGTCAGAACAAGCAACAGCGCCAACAGCCAGGGCCGGGCCCGATTCCAGCAAATCGCCCCCACGGCCAGCCCCAGCGAAACCGTGAACAAGAGGGCCAGCGGGGCCTGAAGCCAGTTTCCAAGCAGCACGCCGCTCGCGTAAAACATTGCCACAAGAAGCAGTGGCCGTTGCATTCAGGGGCGAGTTTAGCTGAACAGGCTGGAGCATGGAAGAGCAAAGAGGCCTTGATTCTGGTCTGCCTGCGGTTGCGGTGGCTTTGGCGCTGGCAACGAATTCAGGAGATGGGTGGAAAGTGGATGTTCGGGTGCTTGCCTGCCAGCCAGAGCCAGGGAGCGAGCGCCACGTCCAGCGGCAGGAACAGCGGGGGGAGGATGATTGCCGCCGGATAGCACCACCACTTGGGAGTTCGAGCCGGACGCTCCGGATCTGGAAAATATGCCGGAAGCCAAACCATTGGACCGTAAACCAGGATCCAAAAAGGAAAATTGGGCAGGCCATGGCAGCCCGAGTAGGCGAACTCGAGGAATGTCCCGGTAATGCCCCAAAGCAGGAAAACCTCGAACGGCGAAAACCGCCAGTACTTGAGCAGGACGGCCCAGCCGATGAACATCGGCACGAACACCACGACGCTGTGGTACAGGATAACGTCCAAGTAGTTGGTGGAAGCGGTGATATACGCCTGACCGATCTTAACCCCAAACAACGGCGCGCAGTTGGTCATTGACGTGGTAACCGCCTCTTCGAGCATCGCCAGGAGGACACATCCGAGCACGAATTTCAGAAACCATGGCAGAGGGACCCGCGCGGCAAGCCGAAACCAAAGCTCCTTCCAACGCCATAGAGTAAACCCGCATCCGATGATCCAGAACAGGATTAAACCCCAAGCCATGGCGATCACCGCGCGCCGCGCGGGATTGCGCCACGTGGCCAGCAGCAACAGGCCTGAAACCACACATACGATCAACAACAGGCCCAGCACGAAAAACCGCTGAAACCCGGCACGGCGCGCCAAACCCGGAGCGGAATCCGGTCTCTTTTCGAGATGGTTTGCCGGCGGAGAATGCATCAGATCGGAATCTCTCCTCAGACGATCTCAGGCATCACATACGGCGCCCGGTAATGGCGGCGCGCCAAGGCATTGGCTTTTTCGGCGAAATCCCCGGTGAAACGCTCCTGCTGGGGGTCGAAGGTCAGCCAGGGACCCAAGGTCGCGAGAGTGGCGCTTAAGTCCACCCCGTTTTCGCGAAGATAGCCGCGGCAGCGCTCGAACGCGTCCGCTAATTCGCTGCTGGCCCGAATGGATTCGGCAATCGATTCCGGCGGCTCTTGGCGCCCGAGACGATGCGACGTGTTGGCCTCATGGCAGCAGATTACTGAGCGATAGCCGATGAGCGCTTCGGCATGCAGAGTGTCCCTCTTGCGGCTGCGCACCGCCTCAATGAAGTTGGCTATATGCCGCGTCACCAGCGCCTCGGCATCCCCGAAATAGCTGGGTTTGATCGCGGTAATCTGCTTGCCTTGCTTGTCAAAAAACGTTCCGCCAGTAGCGTCGCCCTCGAACCAACCCCCTTCGCAGTCAATAATCATGCCGCCTTGAAGGTTGCGGTACTTCCCAATGCCGTCTGAGCTGGAGGAGGTCTCCACGTTGCGAATCTCACAGATCATAGGCGCCGGCCGATAATCGAACAACGCGATCTGCGTGTTGGGCGTTTGTCCGCAATCGTCCCAGGCAAAGCGGCCCCCGATGCTGAGCGCCCGCGGCGCCGGATACTCCTGCCCCATCATCCACCGGCAAAGGTCAACGATGTGGATGCCGTTGTTGCCCATTTCCCCATTGCCGGTGTCCCAAAACCAATGCCATTCGTAATTCAATTGCTTGCGCATCAGCGGCCCCTTGTGCGCGGGCCCGCACCAGAGGTCGTAGTTCACCCTGGCGGGAATTGGCGTGGGAGCCGTCACTCGGCCTATGCTCTGGCGCGGCCGATACACCAGCGCGTGAACGTAGCGGATGGGCCCGAGACGGCGAACCCCTTCCATAATGGACGGAATCAGCTCGCTGGAGCGGTTCTGCATCCCCACTTGCACCATGCGGTTGTATTTGCGGGCGGCGGCCACCGCTTGCCGGCCCTCCCAAATGTCATAGGAAAAAGGCTTCTCCACGTACACATCCTTGCCGGCCTGGCAGGCCCAGACAGTTGCCAGTGCGTGCCAGTGGTTGGGCGTGGCGACCACCACGGCGTCGATGGCCTTGTCGTCCAGCACGCGCCGGAGGTCCGTCCAGGCCGTCACCTTTTCCCCGCGATTCTCGAACGCTCGCGCCTCCCGGGCGATGAACGAGGGGTCCACGTCGCACAACCCCACAATCTTCACGCCGGGCACGGCCCGTGCGTGCGGAATAAGCTGATGCCCCCGTCCCCCAACGCCGCCGACCGCCTTGGTATCCCCCAAACCTATCATCGCCAGGCGGACGGTCTCATTGGGTGAACCGCCGAAGGCAACTGCGGGCAGTCCCAGAGCCAGGCTCCCCGCTACTGAAGTCTTGAGAAAGGCCCGGCGAGTCATTCCCTTCGTATCGCGGGGGGTTGCGTGAGAAGTTCCGACGTTCCGTCGATTGTCACAGAATATAGTTTTCATAGTTCGCACTGCACTTGCGGGACTGTTGGTCGTCAAAGCCACCACGCCCGACGCCCGACAATCCCCTCAACTCGGACCAGCGCCCTCTCCGCCCCGCCTAATCCTTCGAACGAGCCGGCGCGGAGCGGGGCATTTGAAGCCTCAGGGCAGTTTTAGATTTATAGCTGACACGGCCACCATGTCAATCGCTCTTGAAGGCGGGATAGCTCCTCGAGATCGTTGCCGCCGACCCGCGCGCGTGTTAGGGTGTGCCGCATGACAACGAGGAATCCGCGCAACCCTTTTCCGGGCATGAATCCGTTTTTCGAGCGGCGATGGCGCGATGCGCACACGCGATTAATCACCTATCTGAGTGACGCCCTGCAAGAGCGCCTGCCGCCGGACCTCATTATCGGGGCTGAAGAAGACACGATCGCCGTTAGCGTGGGCGAAAAACCCGCCACCTACCGTCCGGATGTGCAGATTCGCGAGCCTTGGGAGCTAAAGGATGCCGCCCCCGCAACGGCGCCCCCGCCACCCTCAGCCCCGGTGGCAACGCAACCGATCCGCGTCCTTGGGGATGACGAAATTGAGCGCTGGCTTGAGATTCGCGACGTGGCGGGCCGGCTCATCACGGTCATCGAGTTGCTCAGCCCCAGCAACAAGCTCGAATCCACCGACCGCGACCGCTATCTGGCAAAGCGCCGGGCCTTTATAGGCGGCGCCAGCGTGGTGGAGATCGACCTGGTGCGGCGCGGGGCGTGGCTCCTTCCACAGGCTGTCCAGAGTGTCCTTCGGCAGGCGGCGGCCTGTTACGGGGTGTGCGTCTTTCGAGCCTCCCGGCCCGGAGAGCACGAGGTATATCCGATTCGGTTGCGGGACAAGCTGCCCAATGTCGGCATTCCTTTGCGCCCGACGGATGCCGACGTGGTTTGCGAGCTGCAGCCCTTGATCGACCAATGTCACGAGCGTGGGCGCTACCACCTGCTGGATTACCGCCTCCCACTCGACCCGCCGCTCGCGCCTGAAGACGCTACCTGGGCCGGCCAACGGCTCCGCCAAAGCGGGTTGTGGACGCCAATCGCCTCGTGAAACCCCGTTGGCGAGCGGTTTTGGGGTGGGACTAAAAGTGTCGGTCAGGCGCGGGGTCAGTCCTCACTTTTTCCGCGGTGAAGGAAAGGAAGTGGCGGAAAAAGGTGCGGGACTGACCCCGGCGCCTTCCGTGCCCGACACATTTAATCACACCCGCGGTTTTGCCCTTTGCAGCGCCGGCTCGTTAGTCTATCTTACAGAGGACTCAAATGGCCTACGAAATTCAAACCGAGCCGCGCGCAACTTCAGAGGAAAGCCCTGGCGAAGCGATGAGCTACGAGGACTTCCTCCATTGGCCAGGCGACAATCATCACGTGGAATGGGTCAACGGAAGGATGGTGTTCATGAGTCCAGTTACCGAGCCGCACGAAAACATCCGGGGCTTCCTGCATTCCCTGCTCAACCTTTTCGCCCAAGCCCGCCATCTGGGCCGGGTGTATTCGGAGCCGTTTCAGATGAAGACGGGGCGGGCGTTGCCGGGCAGGGCGCCGGACGTTTTCTTCGTCGCCAACGAGAATCTAAAGCGGGTGAAGCGGTTGAACCTGGAAGGTCCCGCGGACCTGGTGGTGGAGATCATCAGCCCCGGCAGCCGGGCGACGGATCGTGGCGACAAGTTTTACGAATACGAGCAGGGCGGCGTTCCCGAATACTGGTTGCTAGACCCGGAGCGGCGACAGGCCGAGTTCTGCCTGCGCGGACAAGATGGCATTTACCGCCTGGTCCCGGCTGGCGACGATGGCATCTATCGCAGCACGGTGCTGGCGGGCCTGTGGCTCAAGGTGGAGTGGCTGTGGCAATCCCTGCCGCCGCCGATTCTGGACGTGCTTAAAGAATGGAGGCTGATTTAGGATCTCGTCGATAAAGTGGCCGATCAAGTGGGCGACAAAGAGACCCTCTTCGGAGAACGTCTGGCTAGCGGCTCTGACCCAATGCGGTTTACTTCAACCCCAGGACATCTTGCATGTCGTAAAGGCCCGCTCTTTGCTGCAAAACCCAGAGGGCGGCCCGCAGTGCCCCGTTGGCAAGGGTCTCACGGCTGGAGGCTTTGTGGGTCAACTCCAGCCTCTCGCCAATTCCCGCAAAGATAACGGTGTGGTCTCCGATGACATCGCCACCCCGAAGCGAATGCATCCCGATCTCCTCGCTCGTACGTTCTCCCACAATCCCCTTTCGGCCATGGCGAAGGGCGTTCTCAAGGTCTTGCCGCCGGACCGCGGCGAGGATCTCTGCGAGTGTCTTGGCGGTGCCGCTGGGGGCGTCTCGTTTAAGCCGATGGTGCATCTCCACCACCTCCAGATCGTAGTTCGGTCCCAGGATCTCAGCCGCCCTTCGCGTGAGCCAGAACAAGGCGTTGACCCCCGTCGAATAGTTCGCCGAAAACACCATCGGAATCTTCGCGCTGCAAGCCGTGACACTTTGGCGCTCCTCCTCGGAATGGCCGGTTGTTCCGATGACGATGGCCTTGTCCCTTTCGGCGCATAGGGCGGCGATGCCGGGTGTGGCCGAATGCGAACTGAAGTCGATAACGACCTGTGCCTGGTCCAAGATAGGTCGGAGATCGTCGCCCAGGTCCATTTGGCCGACCACTTCCAAGTCCGGGTGCTGGCCGGCGCAGGCGATGAGCATCCGCCCCATCCGCCCCTTTGAACCGGTGATGATGATGCGAGTCATTTGAGGAGGCCACATTCGCGCATCGTTGCGCGGAGGGCTTCGCGGTTCTTGGGATTCATGGGCGCCAGGGGGAGGCGATATTCCTCGGCAATCTGGCCCATCATGGCCAGCGCCGCCTTGACCGGCACCGGGTTGGTTTCGATAAACAAGTCCTTCAAGAGCGGATAATACTTCTGGTGGAGCTTCAAGGCGGTTCGCGTGTCACCCCCGGCGAAAGCCTTGACCATCTGCGAGATCTGGTGAGGAATGAGGTTCGAGGCGACGCTGATCACACCCTGCGCGCCGACCGCCATGAAGGGTAATGTCAACGAATCGTCTCCGCTGAGAATGTCGAACCGCGGTCCCAGCGCGGCGCGCAACTGGCTCACACGGTCCGGATTGCCGCCCGCCTCCTTGATGCCCACGACGTTTTTGCACTCTTTGGAAAGCCGTTTAACGGTCTCAACGCCAATCTCGATGCCGCACCGCCCGGGAATGCTGTAAAGGACCAATGGCAAGCGCGTGTTCTTCGCGATCTCGCGGAAATGCTGGAACAGGCCCTCTTGCGTCGGCTTGTTGTAATAGGGCGCCACCTGGAGCGAACCGTCCGCGCCCGCCTTCTCGGCTTCCCGCGTCAGGTAGATCGCTTCGCTGGTGGAGTTGCCACCCGTGCCCGCCATCACCCTCGTTTTTCCGGCGGCAAACTTCACTGTCAGCGCAATGATTTGGATGTGCTCCTGGTAGCTGACTGTGGGGGATTCACCCGTCGTGCCAACTGGCGCCAGGCCGTCAATGCCGGCTCGAACCTGGGTCTTGACAAGGCGTTCGAGCGCGGGTTCGTCGATTTGGCCATCCCGGAAGGGAGTAACGATAGCTGTGTAGGTTCCAGTGAACATAAGAATCTTACAGTTCGATGCGCCCCTCGAAAACATACTCCGCCGGGCCCGTCAGCGTCACTTCCGCGAAGCCTCCGCTTCGCTCCGCAAAGCCAACCTCAAGCTCGTCTCCGCTCTGGACGTGGACCTTTACCGGTGCTCCGAATCGATGGACGCGCGAGGCCACCAGGGCGGAGGCGGCAACGCCGGTGCCGCAAGCCAGTGTTTCCCCCTCGACTCCGCGTTCGAAGGTGCGCACGCGGATCATTCCAGGGGCCAGCACCTGGACGAAATCAACGTTGGTTCCTTTTGGGGCGAAATGCGGATGGCGGCGAACCTGGGGGCCAAGTCGTTCGACCATGGCCTGGTCGGCGTCCGGCACGAATAAAATCGCGTGCGGCACGCCGGTGTTCAGAGAATGAACCGTGATCGGGCCCTCCGCGAGCGCCACTTGCTCGTTCAGGCGCAATCCCTCCGGCGGAGTCAGGTTCACCGTGACCCGCGCGCCGTCGAACTTCGCGGCGATAACACCCGCCTCCGTCTCAAAAGTGATCCGCTCGGCGGCCCCCGCTTTGCGCCGCACGAAACGCGCGAAACAGCGCGCGCCATTCCCGCACATCTCTCCGGTGCTGCCGTCGCTGTTGTAGAATTCCCAGGCCCAATCGGCCTTGCCACCGGAGGGGACCAACAGCATCAGCCCATCGGCGCCGATGCCCCGGTGCCGATCGCAAAGGCGGGCGATCTGCTCGCGAGAGAGCCGTATCGTCCGCGAGCGGTTGTCGATGAGCACAAAATCATTGCCCGCGCCATTCATCTTGGCGAATTCCAGAACCATGCGCCAAAGCTATGATGTGCGGCCAAAACTGCAAACCTAAAGTCTCTTTCGCGGCGGAAACACCCTCTTCCAATCGTTTTTCATATCCACCACCACCCAGCCTTGCCGTTTGGCCTCATCCAACCCTTTGTCCAGGCGGCCGAACGCCGCGGTGCGGTCGTAAGCGTACTCACGTTTGGCGTCGGTGTGATGAACCAAGGCGCACAGTCGCAACCCCGGGCCCGATGCGGTCCATTCGAGCATCGGCAGGTCCCCGTCGGAATTGCCAAACGCCACGATGGGGCGCCGGCCGATGACACGCTGGATCGAAAGCACCTTCTGCGCTCCGTCGTCGATGCAGTCAATCTTCGGCGTGAGCACAACGACCGGCTTTCCGTTCCTCATTTCAAGGCGGGTCCGCACCGTGCTGCCGATGACCCGCTCCGGCGGCACGCCATAGATCTCTTCCGTCCAGGGCCTCATGAACTCCAGCTCTCCGCCCGAGACAATGTACGTCTCAAACCGGTGCGCCCGCAGGTAGGCGAGCAGTTCCAGCATCGGCTCATACACGCACCGGGTGTAGGGACGCCCAAACCTCGGATGCTTCGCGGTGGCCAGCCAACCCCTGACGGTTTGAGCATACTCCTCCACGGTCTGACCCGCGCCCGTCCCCGCCGTTAATTCGTTCAGGCCGCCAACCCCCGTCGCAACCAGACCACCCAGGTAATCCGCCAGCGCGGACTTGAACGGTTCGGTCGAATGCCATTCCAAGTGGCGGGCGGCCAGCGCCTTGGCGCGATCCAGGCCGAAAACCAATTGCGGATAAGCCGGCTGCTCGCACCAAAGCGTCCCGTCATTATCGAAGACCGCAATGCGCTTGGCCACAGGAACGAAACCGGCGCCGCCCGGCTCGGTCACCGCCTCCACAAACCCGATGATGGCGCTCCGCGTCCGCCCCGGATTCCAGTCTGGCAGGGGAGCGGGCGAGGCATAGACGACATTCCACGCTAAAACGAAGAGCAGGCTTAAACGGGTGACGTTCATCGCGGGTCATGCGTCGTTGTCTGCCTCCAGCGTTCTGGCTCCGGCGGCGGGACGCGAGGAGAAAATGCTGGCCGAGTCACGAGTCTCCTGTTCATAAGCCTGGGCCATTTTTCGGGTAATGTGCAGGGCCGCCTCAGACCTGATGAGGCTCACTGCGCAGCCCCCAAAACCGGCGCCGGTCATGCGGCAGCCGATCATGCCCTGGCCCGTGCCGATAGAGCGGGCGATGTTGACCACCGCGTCCAGTTCGCGGCAACTGACTTCATAGTCGGTCCGCAACGAGTCATGGCTGGCATACATCATCTCACCGACTGTTTCCCAGTCCGAGGCGCGGAGCGCCGCCGCCATCCGGAGGGTGCGTCCATTTTCGGTGATGACATGGCGGGCGCGCCGGAAAGCGACCGGCTCAAGCCGGGGACGGGCGGCATCGAGGTCCTCGAGAGTAATGTCGCGCAGGGCGGCTACAGCGAGCGCCTTGGCCACCTCCTCGCAACGGGCGCGCCGTTTGGCGTATTCGCCTTCGGCGAGCCGATGGCGCACGTGGGTGTTGATGATCAGGACGGTGACAGAGGGGTCGCCCAGCGGGACGGCAGTAGCCGTGCGCGAGCGGCAATCCAGGAGCAGCGCCTGGTCCTGGCATCCCAGGATCGAGGCGAACTGGTCCATAATCCCGCACGGAACTCCGGCGAAATCGTGCTCGGCGCGCTGGCAAAGGAGGGCTTTCTCAACCGGGTCGAGCGGTTTGCCTCCTATGAGCTCCAGGAGGGTCGCCGCGGCGACCTCCAGGGCGGCGCTACTGGCGAGGCCGCCTCCATAAGGGAGGGTTGAATCGATGACCGCATTGAACCCTGGAATATGCCAGCCCCGTTGTTGAAAACCGGCAACGACGCCGCGGATATAGTTGGACCAGGCGGGGTCACCGAGGCCCAGCTTGCCTCGGAGGCTGAAAGAAGCGGTTTCACCGGCAGTCAGGCTGTGGAGGGTCGCTTCGCGCGTGAAGTTGCGGCCTCCCGCGAGGACGACGTGCCGTTCGATGGCCATCGGCAGCACAAAACCATCGTTGTAGTCCGTGTGCTCGCCGATGAGGTTGACACGGCCCGGCGCGGCCACCACCCAGCCCGGCGGCTGCCCAAAGCATCTGCGGAAGAGCTTTGAGCAGCGCCGCGCGGCCATTTCCATCGGTGTCACGGGTCCAGCCCGGCCTCCTGAGCCGAATTCACTGTCCAAGTCACCTCCAAGTGCGGCTTGTCATCGTTGTTCCAACGCGCGCGCCATTTATAGTTGCGGGGGTCAATGACGTCATGGCGCCGGGCGCTCTCGGCGTGGGAATCGCAAAACAGGAGGTCGGTTTGGTAATCATGGCGGTTGGAGGGCCACTGGTCGAATTGGGTCGGGTCCAGGTTAGCCGGCCAGGTGTTGTAGAGAGAAGGATTGGCGAAGGCGCGTGCGTCTCCAAGCATGATCATCTCCGTGGGGTGGATGACCATGCTTTCAGTGACCGGCCCTTGGTGAAAACCGCCGTTAATGTCGCCACCCAGACCGAGCTGCGGGTGGTTATTAAGGTTCAGCCCCCAATCATTGTAAGCCAGGGAAAAGCGCGAATTTACCGATATGCCGTAGGGGTCCCATTTCCCGTTGGGGTCATGGGATCCGAGGGTGCGGTTTTCATTGGTGGCCCACTGCGCGTCGGGAAGGGCCGCCGGGCAGTAAAAGACTTTACGGTTATTCCCCATCATCGAAAGCAGGCGCGGGGGCCAAACGGCATAGACGTCCGGCGTGACTGAGTAGCAGCCGGGATATTGGTTATAACTGTCGAGATACATCGCCAGGCCAATCCCAATCTGCCGCAGGTTGTTGATGCATGAAGTTTGCTTGGCCCGGCTCTTGGCCTTGCTCAGCGCGGGCAAGAGCATGGCGGCAAGGATGGCAATGATGGCAATCACAACCAGCAATTCGATTAGGGTGAACCCCCAACGGCCAGCCCCTCGCAGGCGACGCCGGTGCATCCCGGGTCCGAGAACGGCCTCTGGTGAGGAAGGAAAAAGCGCTTTCATTCTGTAAACTGGGTCCTTAACATGGCGAACCTCATTCTAAATATACGAGAATATCCCTCCTTTCAAGCAAAAAGCCCCGCTCGCCCGCTCGGCAGGTTCAGCAGCGCATCCCGTCGGTACGCCGGCGGGAAATCAGGGGTGGTTTTGACTTGCTATCGGTTCCAGGGCAAGATGAGCGCCATGCGAACACGATTCAACCTGTTATTGGCACTCCTGCTCTGCGCGTTATCCTCCAGTCCGGCCTTTTGCGCCAATACCCACAATCCCGGCGCGGCCAAAGCGTCAGCCGCCGGGCGCTGGGAAAAGGAGATCCGCGCGTTCGAGGCGCGGGACCGGACGAGTCCGCCGCCACAAGATGCCGTCGAGTTCACCGGCAGCTCCAGCATCCGCAAGTGGAAGAACGCGGCAAGCCTCTTTCCAGGCCACAAGGTGTTTACCCGTGGGTTTGGTGGGTCGGAGATGCCGGACCTGGTGGCCTACGCCCGCCGCATCGTCATTCCTTACCGCCCGAAACTGGTGTTGGTCTATGAGGGGGACAACGATATCGCGGCGGGGAAGTCGCCGCGGCGGATTCTGTCGGATTACCAAGCCTTCGTAAGAGAGGTTCATGCGGCCCTCCCGGCGACGCGGATTGCCTACGTCGCGGTGAAGCCCTGCCCGGATCGGGCAAAATATTTGGGCCAGATCAGGAGACTTAATCGCCTGGTGCGCCAGTACAGCCGAAACAGTGGCCGGCTCCTCTTCGCCGATGTGTTTTCGCCCATGCTCTCCAGGAATGGGAGGCCGCGAGCGGACTTGTACCTCAAGGACGGGCTGCACCCCAACGCGCGAGGCTATGCTATCTGGGTGAAAGTATTAACCCCGATTCTCAATCGCTACGATCGCCCACCGCGGCGCCGGTAGCCAGGGGTCCCGATTCGAGTGGCTTCAACTAACCAGGAGGAAAAACCGTGATGAAATATCGACGTTTCGGAAAGACCGAGTTGGCCATGCCCGTGCTGACCTGCGGCGGGATGCGCTACCAATTCAAATGGCAGGACGTGCCGCCGGAGGAAGTCCCGGCCGCGGACCAAACCAACCTTGAGGCCTGCGTTCGCCGCGCTTTGGAACTCGGCGTGAATCACATCGAGACCGCCCGCGGCTACGGCACCTCGGAGATGCAGTTGGGTCGCATCCTGCCAACCCTCCCTCGGGAGAAGCTCCTCGTACAAACGAAAGTGGCGCCCAAGCCGACCGCCGCCGAATTCCTGAGCACCTTCGAGCAATCCATGAGCTACCTGCGGCTGGATTACGCCGATTTGCTGGCCTTGCACGGTATCAACAACCGCGAGTTACTGGAGTACTCACTCAAGCCCAAGGGGTGCTTGGAAGCGGCGCGGCAATTGCAGAGGCAGGGGCGTGTCCGGTTTGTAGGCTTCTCCACGCACGCCACGCCGGACATTATCCTGGAGGCAATCGAACAGGGCGATTTCGATTACGTCAACCTCCACTGGTACTTCGTCAACCACCTGAATTGGCCGGCGGTCAAGGCCGCGCGCGCCCGCGACATGGGGGTCTTCATCATCAGCCCGAACGACAAAGGCGGCAAACTCTACGAACCGCCGCCCAAACTGGTTGAACTGTGCGCCCCGCTCACACCCATGCAGTTCAACGACCTCTACTGTCTGGCTCGGACGGAAGTTCACACGCTAAGCTGCGGCGTGGCCCGGCCCGGAGATTTCGACGAACACTACCGGGCGCTTGAATACTACGACCGCGCGGCCGAGGTCATCGCCCCCATAGAAGCCCGGCTGCGGCGGGAAATGGAGGCCGTGCTGGGCGCCGACTGGTGCGCCAGATGGTTTGAGGGCCTGCCGGAATACGTGGAGGTGCCGGGAAAGGTTAACATCGTTGAAATCTTGCGCTTATGGACATACGCCAAATCCCTGGACCTGGTTGCCTGGGGCAAGATGCGCTACAACCTCCTGGGCCAGGCCGAACACTGGTTTCCGGGGCAGAATGCGGGCAAGATGTCCGAACCGGAGCTGGACGGATGCCTGCGCGCCAGCCCGTTTGCCGAGCGCATCCCGGCAATTCTCCGGGAAACCCACGAGATGCTCTACGAAAAGCCGCTGAAAAGGCTGAGCCAATCGTGACGGAATCCGGAGTTCCAACGCATTATTGACATGACCCGTTCAAAAACATTCCTTCTGGCCGCAGCGGCGGCCGTGCTCACCTTAACCGCACCGCTCCGTGCTCGTGCTCACGCCCGGAGATTGGCAACCCGGCGCCCCCATTGAATCTCACCGGGATCGCCCGTGCCTCCGCCGGTATCCGCACGGATTGGCAGGGGCTCCGGGGCAAGCCGGTCGTGATCGATTTCTGGGCGACCTGGTGCGGCCCCTGCCGGAAATCAATTCCCCATTGGAACGGCTTGGTCGAGGCCTGCCGCGGCAAGCCGCTCGTCTTCATCGCCATCATGGTTGTCGGAAATGCGGCGACAACCGCGCCCTTTATAGACTTTACGCCAGCGCATCCAATGGCGAGTGCCCCATCCAGATCGACTCCAGCACGCCCAGTTGCGGCAATTCACGGTTTGGCTGTTGGACCTGCACGGTGGTTGAGCGGGACAAGGCCAGCGAGGGCCTTCTGGCCAATGGCGACGAGCGCATGGAGCACCTTTTGAAATTTCGCGACAAACTGCTGGAATTCCGCGACCCCGCCAACGGCTGGCGCGACCGCCACCGCATGAATGGCGATGAGGGCCCTGGCCCGCTAACCATCGAGGCGCGCCGCGAATTGCTCAAGTGCCTGTTGGAACTCCAGCAGGCGACGAACTTGAAGTTGATCAGCGACGAAGAATTGCTCTTGGTTCAGCAGTTGTGGAAAGCCGCCCGCGACCCGGATGATGGCCGTGGCGTGGCCCGCATCGTCAATGGCATCCGAGGAACCGTTATGAACGACCTGAAACAAGCCGGCCGCCTGCAACAATTGCAGGATGAAGTCTGCGGCGAAAAAAACATTTCGCCCGAAACGCTGCGGCGTTTGTTGGCCGTGGTCGAGCAATACACCGACAGCCATCGCGCGGTTGGATTGCCGGATGAACTGCTGCGGATTCTCAACGACGAACTCCATGCAAACGAAAATGTGACTGTCGTCGAAAGCGAGTAAACATGCAGCAGGTCTTTATAGACAGTTTTGCTGTCGAGAACTTCGGGCCGTTTTATGGCCGAAAGGAGTTTCAGCTCAGTCCGGTTGAGGAACGTTGCGGAATTCTCATCGGCGGGAGGAATTCGCCGTTTTTTTGAGTTTGGCTGCACCCGTTTGAAACAGCTATGGGATTCAAGCGCAAACGACCAGACCCGCTTCGTTTCTGAACTCCTGAAGCTCACGGCGGAAGATTTCGCGGCTCCCGACACGCAAGGAGCGGCGCAAGTCATGCCCATTGTCGAGTCGCTTGTAAAAATCAAACTGCTTCACGACACGGACGAATGGGCGCTTAACGAATCCGGTTATAATGGATTGCTGGTGATTTCTGGCAAGCCCGGCACTGGCAAGAGCCAGTTCGCGCTCGATCTGTTGGCGCAAATTGCACGGCAGGGTGTTCGTTTCGCTTTTTTTTGATTTGAAGGGCGAGCTGGAAGACGATCCAACCAATAAACAGCAGCGCGAGAACCGGGGAAGATTCCTCGACTCCACGGCGGCGCGTTACATTCGGCTCATTCGCCACGATTTGCCAATCAATCCGCTACTCCACGAATCCAACCCCACCGTCAACGCCAAGGAAGCCTACGAGGTGGCTTCCATGATTCGCGCCTTTGCGCCCCAGTTGGGCGCAAAGCAGGAGCGCGCCATCGCCGACGCGTACCAGCATTTGAACGAGCCGGATTTTGTCAGCCTGGCCAACGAGATGGAAGTCATGGGCGCTCGCGGCGTCGAATTGGCGCTGATGAAGAAAGTTGTGGACTTGAATCTCTTTGCCACCGCACAGACCGGCATCAGCCCGGAAGAATGGCTCAAATCGTCGCTCGTTATAGACTTCAAGGAGTTCGGAAACGACAACGACACGAAGAGCCTCGCAGTGGCGTTCATTCTGAATTTCTTAATGAAGCGTCTGAACAAAAACCTCGCAGTCAAGAACGGGGTTCAACCGCTGAAAATGGTCTTGTTCGTGGACGAGGCGCATCTGCTCTTGCCGAAGGAGGGCAAGGCGGGACTGCTCGGGTCACTGGCGCGTCAGGGGCGTTCCTGGGGATTCCCGCTCTGGTTGGCGTCACAAGACGCCGATGCCCTGGTGACGACCGGGAACAACGCCACCAATTTTGCCGAATTGGCAACCTGCGGCATCCATTTCTCACCGGACACGTTGAGCGACGGAGAACAGCGCCAAGTCCTCGGCAGCGTGACGCACCATCGGCTGAAGCAAGGCGAAGCCGCCTTGCGTTTGCACGGGAATTTGCGAACTGGTCAAGCTCGGCAATTTTGGAAGGATGGAGGGAAATAAGATTATGCCAATGAATCCAGCACCGGCAGGCCAAGAAGCTATCATCAATGCTTCGCCCACAAAAGAGTAGCGCACTCCGGCCTCCACCCCGATTTCGAGGATCCCTTTGAGGATGCCGACCGTGTGGTTGAACGCGGTTGCGCTCCGGTCTTTGCCAAACCTCGCGGCCCAATTCAGGCAGTCCGACTTACTGACGCTGCGGACCTCCTCGTCCTTTAGCTCGGGCCAGGATTTGAGCAGGGCCTTGATTCGCTGCTCGTGGTATTCCCGGGTGCGGGGCTTCAACGAGGCATCTCCCGCCAATCGTTGGCTGTAAATGTCCAGGGCTTCATTGAAAGTCATTCGGCCGTTTGTGGCGGCGGTCTGATGCTCGGCGAGTTGTCGCTCCTGTTTTTCCAAGTCTCCCAACCGCAACTTGGCCACGGACAGGACAGTGGTGTCCAGACTGCGCCGAATCAACTTGCCGCTGATGCGGATTCGTGCGAAATACGTCCCTGATGGTTCGTACCGAAACAGATTTGCATACTGCGTCTTTTGCCACGGATTTCCGGTGGTTGTGGACTCGTTTTTCACGAGGTATTATCAGATCGCAGTATCAGATCGTCAGATTAAGAAATACTTTGCATCTTGCAAGTGGCTGCGAATCAATAGGTTGCGCCCGTAGCTCAGTTGGATAGAGCATCTGCCTTCTAAGCAGAGGGTCCTGGGTTCGAATCCCAGCGGGCGCGCCACTTTCTGCCCCAGTTGTGCCACGAAATTCCAGGCGAAGCGCGCTGCTGCCTCCAAAAGGTGTTGTGTTGAACCTATAATTGGTACAGCACATGAAGACAGCGTCCGTGCAGGTTGCGCCTGAAGCAGAAATCCTCGAAGCGAACTTTTCCACCGCGCCCAAGCCCGGATATTCCGGGCTTTGGGATCTGGTAATTGAGATACAGGGACAAAGCTGGTCGCCACGGAGGGATTTTCACCCCCAACGACGCGCTAATCGGGCGCGCATTCTGAATATTGAATTACGTGGCGGCAGATCACTCTCGAAGGCTTTCGGGAATGAAATGCAAATTGGCGGATGAGGCGGGAATCGCACCCGCAACGGTTTTACGGACCGCCTGTTTTGCTGCTCACACACCGGCCGAGAAATTGGTGGAGCCACGGGGAGTCGCGCCCCGGTCTTCGCGTTGCGAACGCGTTGCTCTACCGCTTGAGCTATGGCCCCTGAAAACAGGCAAGCGCCGGTGACGTCCCGGAAATTGGTGAGCCGCCACGGTACTGCCCCGTGTTCAGCAAGTTAAAAGCTTGCTGCTTCACTGTTAAAGCTTGCGGCCCGTCGTAAGATTGGTGGGCTTTCCCGGCCTTGCACAACTGTTGATGCCCTTCTCTTGCCCGCCTGGTTCGTTTCGGCGGTTTGTCTTGTCGTCTGCTTTCGTCTCGGGTCAAAAAACTAAGAACCCCTGCCTCGCTTCCGCCTGGCAGGGGTCCTCGAAATCCTATGTCAGTTCAAGTTACCGCCTACCGGCCCGCCCTGCATCCCAATTACGAATCCCAAAATAACCTTCGGGGGCCGAGACCAGGGCATGCAGGGCACAAAGCGTCCTTTGCGGGGCTTTGATTCCCTTGCTCTCGACTGATGTCTGTATGTAGGTTCTCATTGAACTCGCCGATATATCAACACTTCATGCCACGCCGTCAATATGAGTCATCTTGAAGAGAGCACTCCCAACGGCCTTCCCGAGAGGGCCGCCAACCGCCCGTCGCTCCAGCGGCTGGTTCAGATTCACCGGGCCCTTGCCTCGGGCACTCGGCCGAATGCCTCGACGCTCGCCCGAGACCTTGAAGTCAGCACCAAAACGATCCAGCGGGATATTGAATTCATGCGTGAGCGGCTTGAACTGCCAATTGAATACGATGCTCAGGGTTTCGGTTTTTTTTACAACGGCGAGGTTAACAGATTCCCCCTCCTCCAGATCACCGAAGGCGAGTTGCTGGCGCTGGTTATTGCCGAGAAGGCCCTCCAGCAATATCGCGGCACCAGCTTCGAAAAGCCCCTTCTGAGCGCCATCCGCAAGATCGAGCAATCTCTTCCCGACACCTTTTCATTGAGCCTGGACAACATCCAGCAAACAATCTCTTTACGCACCAGCACCGAGCCGATTCTCAACCTCGGCCTCTTCAACACCCTCGCCAAGGCTACCACCCGGCGCCGCCAACTGGAGATCACCTACCGCAAGCCCGGACAAACCCAGGTTGAGCGCCGCGTCATCGATCCTTACCACCTCGCCAACATCAACGGTGAATGGTATCTCTTCGCCTTCGACCACCTCCGCCACGACATCCGCACTTTCGTCCCTTCCCGCATTAAAAGCGCCAGGCAAACCGGCAAGACCTTTCTCCGGCCGGAAAGATTCTCTCTGGACAAGCGGCTGCGCGGCAGCTTCGGCGTCCATTCCGCCGAAGGTGAATACGAGGTGCTGCTCCGCTTTTCCCCGCGGGTGGCCGATTATGTTCGCGAGAAGAAATGGCACGATTCCCAGCGTCTGCGCGAGTTGAGAGACGGCGGCGTTGAGTTGCGCTTGAAACTCTCCAGCCTGCAGGAAGTCGAGCGTTGGGTTTTGAGCTGGGCCGGCGACGCGCTCGTCCTCAAGCCCAAGGAACTTGTCGAGTCGGTCCGCCGCGCCGCTCAGCGCCTGCTGAAAGGCCACGCGTGAGAGACTGGTGGCATCAAATATTCATGCCTGCCTCTTTTTCCAAAGCTGCCACCAAGGCTTCTTCCTGGGCTTCTTCCATCGGTCAAAACGGCTCGAGATGACGGGGGCAAGCTTGTCGTAGTTCTCCCAGGTGTCGGCCACGTGCCAAAAGCTCGGCAGCCCGGCGCTCAGCACCTTCCGATAATCTTCAAAATAAGGGCCGCGCTCTCCGGCCTGGTCCGAATAATAGGTCTCGGCGAAGGCGTTGCCCTCCGGACTCAAGTCTCTTTCTGAAAACCGATCCCCGCAGGCCGCTTCGAAGAACTGGCGTCCGGTAATCTCCCGGCGCCGAAGGCGCTCCAGGAGCTCCGGCGAGCGATGCCGATGCAATTCGTTTTCAAGGCCGTTGTTCACCGCCCAGGCCAGAAACATGCCTATGTGCGTTGCGGCGTGTCCCTTGGGAAGAGGCTGGTCGCCGGTGCTGTAGTCAAAATCCGCGCGGTCGTAAGCCATAGAGGAGCGTCTTCAACGCCAATCGTGAGGAGAGCCTGCCATCCCACCTCCCTCCCGTCAAGAGTGAGCCATTGAGGCTTTCATCTTTCCATCGCCTGGCGCCGTTCAGTATCCTGGAGTCATGGAAATCTTCGACCATCCCACATTTCGTATGGCGTGCCAGCAGTTTGACCTGGTAGCGGATTACTTGCAGGTGCCCGGCCCGGAGCGGGACCGGCTGAAGTTCCCAAAGCGGTCGATGGTCGTGGCGCTGCCCATCCGGCGGGATGACGGCTCAACCACCGTTTTCACGGGCTATCGCGTTCAGCATCACATGACCCTTGGCCCGACCAAGGGCGGACTCCGCTACCACCCGGATGTAACCGTTGGCGAGGTGGCGGCGCTGGCCATGTGGATGAGCTGGAAGTGTGCGTTGACGGGGCTGCCTTATGGTGGGGCCAAGGGCGGCGTGGCGTGCGACCCGGGAAAAATGTCGCCGGGAGAGCTAGAGCGAGTGACTCGTCGCTACACACAGGAAATGATTCCCTTTATCGGCCCGCAAGTGGATGTGATGGCGCCCGACCTCGGCACCAACGAGCAAGTCATGGCCTGGATGATGGACACCTACTCGATGCATAGCGGGCATAGCGTGCCGAGCATTGTCACGGGCAAACCGGTCGGGCTGGGAGGCTCTCTGGGGCGGCGCGAGGCCACCGGGCGCGGGGTGGGTTACCTCGTCAACCGGGCCACGGACACTATCGGCCTGGACATCGCCAAGACGAGGGCCGCCGTTCAGGGTTTCGGGAACGTGGGGTCGGTCGCGGCGCTTTCCCTGGCGCGCTACGGGGTGCGGATTGTGGCAGTCAGCGACGCCATGGGAGGGGTTTTCAATGAAGACGGATTGGACCTTTGGGAGCTGCAGAAGCATGTTGCCGCCAATCGGACGGTGGCCGGGTTTCCGAACTCCGAACCCATCACCAACGAACAGCTCCTCGTCCTGCCCTGCGACATCCTGGTCCCCGCCGCCCTGGAACGTCAGATTACCGAAGCCAATGCGGGGGCCATCCAATGCCGTATCCTGGCCGAGGCGGCCAACGGCCCGACCACGCCCGAGGCCGACGCGATTCTGAACCAGCGTCCGGAGATTTTTGTGGTACCGGATGTATTGTGCAACGCCGGGGGAGTCGTCGTTTCCTACTTCGAATGGGTGCAGGACCTTCAGAGCTTTTTCTGGGGCGAAACCGAGGTGGTGGACAAATTGTTCAGGATTCTGGAAGGGGCTTATGTGCAGGTGCTGAACCTGAGCCGGAGACACAAGCTGCCCATGCGTTTGGCGGCGCTGAGTTTGGGCATCAGGCGGGTCTGGGAGGCCAAACGGACGCGCGGGCTGTTTCCATAAGCGCCGGGGTCAGCATCGCTGTCTCCGCTTGAAGCGGACCGGCCGGCGGCCCATGGCGGCGGGACCACCCAACAATACTATTTTGCTTGAGCTCAGCAGAAGCTTATGTAGGATGTAGGCCATGTTGGTCGTGCCTGGATTGAAGAGCGGAGAATTGTGTGCCTGGGGTTTCATCCTCGAATGATGAATACTTTGCCAGCACTCGCCCCAACTGCCTGTTCGAGCGGCGCCCCCTCTCCATCTCCTCGCAGAGCCACGCTCCTCATCGTTGATGACGAGGAAGGGCCGCGGCAATCGTTGCGGGTGATCTTCAAGGATGACTACAATATCCTGATGGCGAGCGACGGCCCCAGCGCGATCGAGCTTGCGCGGCGGCACCGGATCGACGTGGCCCTGCTTGACGTTCGCATGGCGGGCATGTCCGGCATCGAGGTGCTCGAACGGCTCAAGTACGTGGATCCCGGCATCGAGGTGGTCATGATAACCGCCTTCGAGACTCCGCAGACAATGCGCCAGGCGCTGCGTCTGCGGGCCAGTGATTACATCAACAAGCCGTTTGACATCTCTACTATTCGGGCCGCGGTCACGGAAGGCATGCGCCGCAGAAGTCTCGGGTGGGACGACTCCAATCAGGCCGAAAAGCTCCAGAGTCTGCTCCACGAGTTACAGAACCAAAAAATCGAGGAGCAGATGTCTCAAACGCGCGGAGAGATTTACGCCAGCATCATCCATGATATCAATAGCCCGCTCACGGTCATCTCCGGATTCGTCCAACTCATGAACCAACGCATCGGCAACGCCACGCGGCTGGAACAGGATGATGTCCAATTCATAAAGGAACGGCTCACGACCATC
>JAJYHY010000023.1 GCA_021784555.1 bacterium | reverse complement strand
GCGATGAAGTTTTGCCACATCTGCCAGCGGAGGTCGTCGAGGATGTAGATCCACACATCGGGCGTGGTGTTGGTGTAAAACGCGCTGTACACCGCCGCGTAGATATGGTCCCCGTCGTAGTCGGCGGTCGGGGTGAAGCTGGTGCTCGTAGCGCCCGCAATGGCGGACCAGTTCCTGTACCACTGATAGCTCGGGTGGGGGAGATTGGCGCTAACGTAGAAGGTGCTCTCGCTGCTGGCGTGCATCACGTAATCGTGGGCTGGGTAGGCGCTGGTGATCTGGAGGAACCGGGCGGGATTCAAGGCGTTCTGGTACTCCTGCAGGTTTGAGAGGCAGTCGCCGTCGGAGTCGGCCCTCAGTTCCACGTTGGCGGTGCCAAACCATTGATACTCCCAATCATCGGGCACGCCGTCGTTGTTCACATCGACATTGCTGGCGCAAACGTCGTCAAAGGAGCGGGTGGCGGCACCTTGGGTTCCGGGGCTGCTGGCCGAATCGCCGCGCACCAAGACGGCCGTGATCGCGCCGATGGGCACGACGTCTTCCGAAGGCAGCGCCGGTATCATCGGCCCTCCGTCGGCTCGCAGCGGCGGCTTAGGCGCCAGAGCAGCGCGAGCCCGCCGAAGCTGAAAAGGGTGAGGGCGCTTGGCTCGGGCACCTGGGTGACCATGAAGATGTTGCCGATCTGCTGCTCGTGCGCATACGCCCCCAGTCCGATGGGCGCGATGCCGCCGTCGTCGAAGGTCACCTGCCTGACGGGCGTGGGCGAGGTAAAGCCGAAGAAGGTGTAGTTTGGCTGGTCTTGAGCGGTAAACTGGAAACTCTCCCCCGTGTCGAGGGTGAGCGTCGCGGTGAAGGACGTGTAGTACGGCGTCAGCCAACTAGAGAAGTCAGCGCCGAAGGCATAGACCGGGCTGGCGAAGCTCAGGGTTAACGGGAAGTCTGAGTCGAGATCGCCAATAACCGGGCCGATCAGGCTGTTGCCGGTGTCGTTGACCGCGTAGAGGATTCCCCCCCCGGACGTGAACGTCGCGCTGGAGAGGTAGGTCGGAATGGGGTGGCCTTCGGTCCCGACGACAACGCCCGGCAAGGTAAAGGCTGGCTCTTGGCGGACCCCCGTGCCAGTTAGGTCCCCGATCGGCACTGTAACGGCCTCCAGATCGTACCTGAGCAGTGCGTTAGCCGCATTAGTGAACGCGCCGCGGTCCGTATAAGTTACGGCCTGGCCACGGCCCGCACGCGCCGCAGCCAGGAGGGCGCAGCACAGCAAAAAGAGGAGTTGTCTCATGAGCCAGGGGGCCAAACGCTATTGGGTGTACCAACTGAACTGAAAGTCCCGCTGCCAGTCCAGCGAGCCCTGGTACAAGGTCGCGTTCGCGGAAAAGTAATCGAACAGGTTGGTCAGGGCCGTCTGCATGTTAGTGACCGCCTGGCCGGTCATGTACGCCGTGGTGATCCCTCCCATGAAGACCAGATCCCCGGAGGGTAGCGGCAGCAGGAGCGGACCGCCGCTGTTGCCGTTTTCCGTCCCCCAGTAAACGTCTGCGAACTGTGGCAGGCCCGTGTCGAAGTCATTATTCTGGGTCTTTTTGAAGCAAATGTGATAGTCCGCATTCCAGTTGCTGGGCGGCGCCATGACGTAGGGAACTGGCGCGATGCCGAGGTCGGAGAGGTTCGTCTTGAAGAAGACCAGCGTGAAGTCCCAGTTCTGGTCGCCGTTGGGATCTCCGACATAGGCGCCGGCGATCACGTCCTGCACGACGTTATTGTTCGTGTCACAGAACCAGATGTTCGTCCCGTTCCAGTCGTTTGTGTAACCTTGCGAGGGCACGTGCAGGCCTCTCGGTCCGGCGACGCCGTGCCCTCGGAGATAGCCGATCCGGTCGGTCAGCGCGGTAATGGGCGGCACGTTTATGTTGGTTTGGTACCGCCCCTGGTACACCGACAGCTCCCTGGCGTTGCACAGCGAGATGCCGGTAAAGCCGCGGTACTGGCAGAGGAAGGAGTTCGTGTAAAAGGCGACGATCGGGCCGGCGGTGTTTGGCCACCCTGTGCGATGGGTATGCTCGGCTTCGTAGATGTTGCTGATGCCGCTGATGGTGCTGGTCTGGCGGATGAAGTTGGTCCACATGGCCCAGCGGAGGGCGTCGAGGACATAGAGTTCGACGTTGGTTGTGGTTATCGAGTAGAAGTCGCTCGAGACGGTGGCGTGAATGGTCTTGAGGTCCAAGCCAAGCCCGATATTCGCCAGCGTGAGCGCGGACGTGGTCGCACCGCCTAGAGGCGTTGAGCCGGCGTACCATTGGTACTGAGGGCTAGAGAGGTTGGGTGTGACCTGGAAACTGATATTGGTCCCCTGCTGGAGGACGTAGTCGTGGACCGGGTAGCAGGAGGTGAGGTAGAGATAGTCTGCGGGGTTGCTGCCGCTGATGTACTCCTGGAGGTTGTTGGTGCCGTCGCCGTCGGAGTCGGCGTTGAGGTCCACGCTGGTGGTGCCAAACCACTGGTACTCCCAATAATCCGGGACGCCGTCGCTGTTGGCGTCGCCGGTGCAGATGTCGGTCGGGGAGCCGTTGGGCTGGCCCGACATGTCGAGCGGCTCGGGCACATTGCAGTACGTCGTGCTTAAGAGGGTGAGGGTTGGGCCGGTGTACTGGACGCGAATGCCGGTGTCGGAGAACTGGAGCGAGCTGAGCTCCACGGTGTAAGAGTGAGTGTAGTCGTCAATTTGGATGCCGCAGTGTGCCCAGCGAACGAGCAAGCCCTTGACGGTCGTGCTCGGCGCGCTCAGGTAGGACAGGTAGAGGGCGACGCCAGCAGCCTTTGAAGGAAGATGCGTGCTCCACGGCAGGGTCTGTCCGTAGAGGTCGTCGTCCTGCGAGGTCAGTATCGTGGGGGAAAAGCTGCTCCCATTGCACGTCAGGCTTCCTGAAACCACGAGCTCCATCCAGGGGGAAAATTTCAGGGTCGCCCCGTCCCATAGCGTCACAGTCCCCGTGAACGTGACGTTGTTCGTAATCGAGTACGTGTAGGCGGCGCCCGGGTAGCCAAACGTGTAGTCGGTTCCACCGTAGATCTGCTCCCAGTCGAGCACGGCGCCCTTTGGCCGGTAATCGGTGGCGGAGGCGAGGAGGATGGGCTTGGTTCGTTTGCCGGGTTCGGTGCGGCCGGGGCGGTTGACGGCGTCCCTCATGCACAATAGCCGGTCCTGGGCGGCAGGCCTGCCGGCCTGGGCGACTTCGGGCAAGGAGGAGAGCGTCGGCGCGATATTGGTCCAGAGGACGGCCTCGACCATGACGCTGGCGTTTGTCAGATCGTTCCAGTGTTTTGCGACGGGGATGAAACCCGGCTGGTTCGGATTCGGCATGGAAATGGTGGCGGGCGTGGCGGGCGAGCGGGGCGGTTCGTTGCCGGTGGCGAAGGCCCGGCCGCGGGGGAAGATCAGCCCGCCGCCAAAGTCCAGGAGAGAATCGTCGAAGCCGAGCTCCGGGACGATGGGGACGGGGGTCTGACTGGGCTGGGGGGATTGCCACTGGGTCCACCATTCCAGCGTCGTGGTGTTGCTGTTCAGGCCGTAATATTCGGGAGGCTTGGGTCTTTGCCGGAGCACCAGCTCGGCCTCAATGGCGCCCTTGGTGTAGGTCACCACGTAATCGGCGCTTATCTTGTCCAGGACCGATTTATAGACGATCTGGTTGGGAGGCAGCAGTTCCGCCGAACAGTCCTTGAGGCCGGCTAAAGGAACGGTCTTGTCTTGGGCTTCGTCATAGTAGAACAGTGAAATGGGCTCACACCGAAAGACCCGATTACTATCGACCAGGGTAATGGCGCCTGGGGCATTAAGGTTTGGTTTGAAATACGCCTTGACGCGGCCATGGAGGGCGGCGGCACCGCCCGCGGGCTGGATTTCGATGAGGTCCTGGCTATCTTTCCAGGCATTGGCTTGGTCATCCCAATATTCCAGGCCGTCGGCCATTTCGGTAAAGGAGGAATTGGTGAGGGTGGTCACGGAGCCGTCTTTGTTGGTTTGCCAGGAGAGTTTGGCCCAGAGCTTTTCCATCGGGCCGCGGGCCAGGACGCTGTAGCCGGCCTCAGCCGGTGATTGGGCAAGCAGGGCGGCGGCGGGCACGAGGGCGAGGAAGGCCGCTATAAGCAGCGATTGTGATTGGGGGGGGTACGCCTAATAATGTCAAATGTTCTCATAGGTTTGTCTAAATGACAATCGTAGTTTTATCATTATCCGTGGGCCGGTGTCAACATGAAAATGAAATTGTTTTTGAGCACGAGCCAGGAGACGTTGTGAAGACCCTTAATCGAGAATCAGGCAAATTCGATTAAGTAACCGATAAAGTGGCCGATTAAGTCACCCTTTTCGGATAGCCTCTAGCCCGGTGAATCGCAGGGTCTGTCGGAATGGGACAACTGTTTCAACAGTTTGCCCTCGCGGGTCCGCTCCAGGAGAGAGAAACTGTTGAAACAGTTGTCAGCTCCCAGGCGCGCGAGCGGGTCACCGGGCTGAAGCCAACGGTGCTAATGAGAGAGCCTTCCCACGCTACCCGCCACGCCTTTGCGGACTCTTGCGGCTGTCTCGCCTTTCTCACGGGGGGGGGTACCTTGCGCGATGCTCCCAATTCTTCGTCTCCTTCGTTTTCTTGCTGTACAAGGACGTTTCCACGGGATCCAACTGGCGGATGGACTCGCGCCGACGGCCCTTTCCGACACGAACCGCGAGGGGCCGGCGGGTCAACAGAACCAAACGAGGGAACAAAAGGCCCTGTGACTTGAGGCACTCGAAAAACTCTGTCTTGCGCCCCCTGTTGAAGCTCGTGGGTGGAGCGGCGGAGCGGCTTACTTTGTGGCGGGGGGTGCGGGACTGTTCGTCGTCCCGGGCTGAGGAGAGGGATAGATCTGGTCCAGAAGATGTTCCTGGAGCTTGTCGAGGTGCATTTTCTTCCTGATTTCGGAGCGGCGGAGTTCTTCCTGGGTATATTTGCTGGCCTCGATGGCGGTGCCGGTGCCCTCGCCTTTGAGGAGAATCTGAGGGGTGAGGATGACGAGGAGTTCTTTTCGTTGCTTGACGACGGTGCGATTGCGGAACAGCAGCCCGAGGCCGGGGATGTCGCCCAGGAAGGGGACCTTGTTGGTGATGGTGTCGTCGCTGGTGGAGATCAGGCCGCCGATGAGAACGGAATCGCCGCTTTTGACAGTGACGGTCGTGGTGGCGGTGCGCTCGTTGATAATCGGGGCGTTGAAGCCGGGGCTGACCTCGACGGTGGATTGGCTCAAGTCAGAGACGCTGGGTTCAACCTCCATCTGGACATAGCCGTCGGGGCTGATGCGCGGGGTAACAGTGAGCATCACGCCCACGTTTGTGTAGGCAAACTGGTTGAGGGTGCCGCCTTGGGGAGTGACCACGGCGTTGTTCACCAACGGCACCATTTGGCCGATATTGATGGTGGCTTGCTGGTTGTCGGCGGTCAGGATTTGCGGCCGGCTCAGGACTTCGAGCCGGTCCTGCCGCTCCAGCGCGGTAATCAGGAAGTTGTAATTCCCACCCGTCAACGCCGAGGAAAAACCGCCGAAGCCCAGTGTCTTGCCGAGCTCCTTAGCCCCCAGGTCCGTTCCGGCGGAGAACTGCGGGTTGCCCTTGGATTGGTAGCTCCATTCGATGCCCATGCCTTCGTTGGCGTCGAGAGTGACCTCGGCCAGGAGCACTTGGATGAGCACCTGGGGCTGGGGTTGGTCGAGGTTGGTGACCAGGCTTTCAACGTCGTTGAAATAGCGCGGGCTGGCGGAGATGAGCAGGCAGTTGTCATTCGTCTCGGCGACAATGCTGACTTCGCGGTCGAGGATGTTTTGGGCCGTGCCCACCCCGCTGGGGCCGAGAATGGTGAGCATGGTCTGAATGTCCTGCTGCAGGAACGTTCGCAATGCCGTCTCCACCGGCATTGCCTGGGAATTCTTGAGCCGGTACACCATGGTCTTGCGCTCCTGCGCAGGGGTGGAATCGAGGGTTTGAATAATCTGCGAGGCCAGTTCCACGTAATGTTCGGTGCCCCCGATGAGCAGGCTGTTGGTTCGCAAATCCACCGTAACGGTCAGGGCGTCTTCCTCGGCCGAACCGACATTGGCGCCGAATTGGTCCTGGTCACTGATAGAGCCTGCGGGAATCTGGCCGTTGACGGGCTGAGAGGGCATGACGTAGCGGATGTTCTGTTGGTTGTTGACCCCCGTGGTGCCGTTGGCTTGTAGGCGGAACAAGCTGGTGAGCACCAGCGCCATCTGGCGGGCGTCGGCGTTCTTGAGGTTAAAGATACGGATGTTGGCCATAGTCGGCGCGGTGGCGTCGAGGCTGTCGATGATCTGGCTGAGCAGGTCCATGTAATCGACGGGTGCGGAGACGACCAGGGCATTGGCGCTGGCGTCTGGCGCGATAATGACGCCTTCTTTCAGGGCGCTGGTGACGAGTTCCTTGCCTTTGTCGGTGCGGGTAATGAACTGCAAAAGAGATTGGCGGTTGGGACTGGCCTGGGTGAGGGATTTGGCGTTGGTGTTAAGGACATTGTTGAGGATGGTGGCCATTTCGGTGGCGCGGGCGTTCTTCAAGGGGAAGATACGGATTTCGGCCACGCGGGCCAATTTGGAGGTATCCAATTGCTTGACGAGGGTGGCGATGCGTTTGAGGTCGGCTTTACCGGCGGAGACGACAATGGCGTTGAGCCGCTGATCGACGTTTATCATGACCGGCGCCGATGCCCCCGCCGCCGCGCCTCCTGGCATCCCCGCCGCGCTGCGGAAGAGCGACTGCAGGGTCTGGGCGACGCGTTGGGCATCCGCCTTGGCCAACTGAAAGACTTGTACCTGGGGCCCGCCGCTGGGCTGAGGCGCATCCAGTTCGTCAATGAGGGAGGCGGCCATCTGGAGGTCGTCGTCGGTGGCGCCGACAATCAAGGCGTTGGCCCAGCCGTCGGCGATGACCGTCACCGGTTCGCGCGGTTCACCCTGGATGGGGGCAGGCCGATTGACGAAGAGGCGCTGGAGGGTGGCCTGGAGGGTGGTGGCGGTCGCATACTTGAGCGGGAAGACGCGGAAATTGGTCTTCGTCATGGTCTTTGCCGAGTCGAGTTGGGCGATGATGCGGTCCACGGCGGCGAAGCTCTCCTTGCCGCCGGTAATCAGGAGCGTGTCGGTGCGGTCATCGGCGGTGATGGTCACGGGCACGGACTGCTGACTGCTGCCCGGGGCGGTTTCGCCCGCGCGTTTGGCCTGAAAGAATTGCTGCAGGACTCGCGCGAGGTAGGAAGCCCGGGCATGCTTGAGGGGGTAGAGTTTGATGTCGCTGGCGTTGTTGTACTGCGGGGTGTCGAGCTGTTTGATCAGCTCCTTGACAATCATCATATTGGCCGGGCTGGCCGAAACGATGAGGGTGTTGGAGGGCGGGTCCGAAGCAATAGCCAGGGCGTCACTGGGATTGCGGCGCCCGCCGGACATAGACAGGCCAGGACGATAGACGCCTTGCTGCACCAGGGATTGGAGCATGGCCGCCACGCGCTGCACGTCGGCGTGCTGCAAGGTGAAGGCCTGAAGGACGCCGCCGATGGCAGTCGGTTCGGCGTCCAGCTTCGCGAGCAATTGGTGGACCAGTTCAAGGTTTTGCTTGCTGGCGGAGATGATCAAGGCGTTGCTCAGGCTGTCCGGCTGAACATCCACCTGGTCGGAGGGGGAGGGGCGTTGGCCGGGCGGGGTCAGGCTCTGGAGCCGGGCGGCGAAGATGGTGCGAAGGGTGTTGGCCATGGAGACGGCGTCGTTGTATTGCAGGCCAATAACGGTCAACTGCACCGCCGGGTTCTCCGGCTCGCGGTCAAGCTTTTGCAGCAGCGCGTCTATGGCGCGGTTGTCGTCCACACCCGCAGCCACCAGCAAACTGTTGCTGCGGGGGTCGGCGAGAATGACGGGCCGATTGCGCTGCAACTCCGGGGTACGGGCGGCTTGGTATCGCTGAGTAAAAAGCTGGGTCAGCGTGGCGGCCAAGGTCTGGGCGTCGGCGTGTTGCAAGGGAACGATGCGCACCTGGCCGGCCAAAGCCGTGCCCGGCTGGTCCAACTGCTTCACCAGGGTCTGTAGCAGCGCGAGATTCGACTTGCTGGCGGAGACGACCAGGGCGTTGCTCAGAGCGTCGCCCTGGACATCGACCCGATCAGAAGGCGAAGGCCGCTGGCCGGGAGGGGTCAGGCTCTGGAGCCGGGCCATGAAGATGCCGCGCAGGGTAGCGGCCATCCGGGCGGCATCGTTGTATTGGAGGCCAATGACCGTTAACTCCAAAGCCGGGTTTTCCGGCTCGCGGTCGAGCTTTTGCAGAAGCGTGTCTATGGCGCGGTTGTCGTCCACACCCGCAGCCACCAGCAAACTGTTGCTGCGGGGGTCGGCCAGAATGACCGGCTCATTGCGCTGGCCGCCCGGAATGCGCATGGCCTGGTAACGGCGGGCGAAAAGCTGGGTCAGCGTGGCGGCCAAGGTCTGGGCGTCGGCGTGCTGCAAGGGGATGAGCCGGATCTGGCCGGCCAGGGATGTGCCGGGCTGGTCCAGTTGCTGGACTAAGGTTTGGATAAGGTCGAAACTTTCGGGACTGCCACTGATTAACAGGCTGTTGCTGCGCGGATCGGCGATGACCACCGTCCGTAAGGACGCGCCACCGCGCCTCCCGCCCCGGGTGCGCATTCGCTCGTCCAGCAACCGCTGTAGCGAAGCGGCAATAGAGATGGCATCAGCGTTCCGGAGGGCAATGATGCGGATGCCGCTCAGGTTGGTGGGCAGAGCGCGATCAAGCTGCTTGACCAATTGTTCCACGAAGGACAGGGCCTGGTCGGAGCCGAAAGCGATCAGCGAATTGGAACGGTCATCGACCGAAAGAGTGGGTTGCTCGAACGGACGCAGCCGGCGTGCGCCCCGGCTGCGGCCGAGGTCCATCAAGACCTGGAGGACGCTGCCGGCGTCCGCGTGTTGGAGCGGGAAGATGCGGATAGATTGCGCGCCCGCGGCGGCGGCGGTGTCGAGCTTCTGGATCATCTCTTCGGCGAGGTCCAGGACCTGCTTGCGTCCGCTCAGGATGAGCAGGTTATTGGCGGGATCGACACCCACATTGAGGCCATTGCCACCGCCACGGCCGAAACGGCCCTGGCGTCCGCCTTGGCCGGTTTGGAAGGTCGAGTTAAGGGCCTGGGCCACGAGCGCGGCATCGACGTGCTCCACGCGCACCAACCGGGCGGTCAGGCCTTCGGCCAGCGGGACGGTATCAAGCAGTTTTACAACCGAGGCGAGGGCTTTCAAATTCTCCGGCGTGGAACCGATGACGAGCCGGTTGGCGCCGCCAAAGCTGGTCGGTTGAGGAGGGTCGGCGACGATTTTGATCGGTTGAGTCAGGTCCAGGTGGATGGACTTGCCGTTCTCATCCTCAAACTCGAGTTTGCTGATTTGTTCCTGGAGTTGGCGGGCCTCCGGGGTCAGGTTCCGGGCACTGTCGGGCTGCAGGACACTCTGGAGCAGGGTGGCCAGTTCGGCGGCCTGGGCGTTCTTGAGTGGAAACACGCGCAACTCGATTTCAGAAAAGTCGGCGGGTGTGTCGAGCTCATGCACCAGGGTCTCGATTTGGGTCAGCACGCTGTCGCGCCCCACTAAGAACAAGGCGCGCCGGCTTGGGTCGGGAGCAACAACTACCGGTTCGCCTGGGCGGACCGAGTGAAGTTGGGCGAGCAATTGCCGGACCAGCGGCAGGATGCGTTCAGGGGTGACGTGCTTGAGCAGGACCAGCCGGTGGGCCAGTTGGCTGCTGAGCTCGTTCTGGTCGAGTTGTTGGATGATCGATTCGAGCAATGGGAAATCGCTGGGCCGGGCGCGGATGATGACGCTATGGGTGCGAGACTCCGCTACCACGGCCACTTCGGGGATGACCGCCTGCGGCTGGCCCGGCCGGCCCTGTGGACCATTCTGTGCTCCCGGGCGCCCGGTTGCGCCACGGTTCCCATACCGTCCACCCCGGCGTGGCCACGGCTGGCTGGGCTGAAAACGACCGGGAACAGGTTGAGGCTTGAACAGCTCATTCAATACTCGAGCGACCACGACGGGATCGGCCTCCTTGAGCGGGAACTGGCGGATCTCGAAATCAGGGGAGGTAACCGAGGCGGAGAGTTGAGTGACCATGGATTCAATATGGTCCAGCTCGTAGGCCGGGCCGGAGACAATGAGCGCGTTGGCCGCCTTGTCCATGGCAATGGTTACCGGCGGGGCATTGGTCGAGAGACTCTCTGCGGATGAAGTATTGGTGGCGCCCGGCGCGGCGGCCGGCGGTACGGCGTTGGTGATCGAGGAGGGTTTGGGCAGTGTGTTCACCACGCGAATGGGGCCTTCGGCCATCTGCGAGTAAATGTTAGTGAGCATGGTGGCCATTTGCTCCACCGGGATCTCGGTCA
The DNA here is from genome assembly GCA_021784555.1 of bacterium. Lineage (GTDB taxonomy): Bacteria > Verrucomicrobiota > Verrucomicrobiia > Limisphaerales > UBA8199 > JAJYHY01. Next base: position 30,739 of record JAJYHY010000023.1, on the reverse strand, counting down.
GCGGGATCATGCGCACCTGGAGGCTGGTGTCGCGAGCGGACGCGTCCAGTTGCTGGACCATGTCGGTGATTTGGAGCAAGTCGGCCGGCTTGGCCACTGCCGTCAATGAGTTGGCGAATTCGTCGGACTCGATGACCGGGCGCTCCTTCCGGGGGCGGTCCTGGAAGAGGGCTTCCAGTTTCAAGGCCACGTCGTCGGCATCGGCGTTTTGGAGCCAATAAAACTGGACCTGGCGGTCTGAATGTTGCGGGGCTTGGTCGAGCGTGGGCATGAGTTGCTGCACGACCTGAAGGTATTCCGGCGTGGCGGAAACGATGAGGGCGTTGACCCGCTGGTCCGCCGCGACGGTGAACTGGCTGGAAGCATAGCCGCGGCCAAACCGGGGCTGGGCGCGGGCGATGCCTTGGAGCAACTGCGTGAGAACGCGCGCCAATTCCGGCGCCTCGCCGTTCTGAAGCTGGAAGATGCGAGTCTCCAGAACAGTGCTGGTGCTGGTCTGGTCCACCTGGTGGATGAGCGCAATGACCTTGGCCACCTGGTCCGGCGGCCCGCTGACCAGCAAGCTCCGCGTGCCCGGCACCGCCGTCACATTGACCACCGGTGGCGTGTTGCGCGGATTCTTGGCCGCAAGCGTGCGCGTCACCGCCATGGCCACGGCGTCGGCATCGGCGTTTTGCAACTGCACGGCCTGAATTGACCCCACTCTGTTGGTGCCGGGGCTGTCCAGCGTTTTGATCAGCTCCGACGCCACAGCCAGCTTTTCGGGCGGGGCTTGGACGACGACGGCATTCATCGCCGGCGCCGCCGCCACTCGAATCTCGGTGGAACCGGAACCGCCGCGCCAGCCGCGGAATCCCCGCCACGGCTGGCGGGTCCGGCCGATCAGAATTGACTGCAGCAGGTCGGCGACCTCCGTCGGGTCGCCATACTCCAGGCGGAAGGTGCGGACCTCGGAGGAGGTGACCGCCGCGGTGCGAAGCTTGGTCAGGACCGCTTCGATTTGGGGGAACTGATCGGCGGTTGCCGCCACGATCAGTGTGCCTGAGGCGCTATCAAACTCAAACCGCGGCGCCGGCGGCTGCTCCATCCCGCGAAATCCAAAGCGAAACCGGCCATAGCGGCTCTGCTGCCCGGCAAAGATATGCTCCAGCGACTGCACCAGGTCGGACGGACTGCCCGTCGGCAGCGAGTAGGTGCGAACCTCCATCGCGCCGCGGCTGGCGCCGACATCCAGCGCCTCCACCGCCTGTTCCAAGCGCGGCATCATGGCGTCGTTGGCTTCGACCACCAGGGCATGATCGTCGGGAGAAGCAGCAACCGCGATTCGCTCGCTTGGGTTGCTCGAGCGCATCTGGGGGAAAAACAATTGCACCATCATGGCCGCGATTGAGGCGGCGGAGTTCTTCGCGATTGGGATGACTTTCAGTTGCAGACCGCTCGCCTTGCCCGCCTGCTCCAACTGATCGATCACCTCCGCCACCAGCTTCATTTGCGCCTCCGGGGCGGAAACGATGACGCAGTTGCTCCGCTCCTCCGCGGCGGCCACCACGGAGCCGGCGCCCCGCTGCTGCCAGTCGTTGCTGGCCATCGCCCGCATAATCATGTCGGCCACCTGGCGCGCGTCGGCGTTCTTCAACTTGAACACCCGCGCCGTCTCATTGGTTTGAACCGTGTCCAATTGGGCCACCAGGTTTGTTACGCGGTCCAGCGCCTCCGCCGGCCCGGCCAACAGCAGGCGGTTGCCGGTGGGCGAGGCCTGCACCAACACACGCGAGAGGGGCTCGCCGGAGGAACCATTACGCGCCAATTCTCTTAGGGTCTGGGTGAGCATCGGGGCCAGCGCTTGCGCGGAACCGGATTTCACATCGACCACCATCATTTCGTTGTCGGCGCTCTTGCCCTCAGCGTCCAGCTCCTTAACCGCCTCCTCGATGCGGGCCATCATCTTCTTGTCCGCCTCAACCACCAGGGCGCGGTCATTGGGCGTCGGACTCAAGGCCACCCGCTGGGAAGGCTGGCGTGCGTACATCTCTCGTCCAAAGAGCCGATACATCGTGCTGGCCACCTGGTTGGCCGAACTGTTGGCCAGCTCGATAATCTTCAACTGCCGGTTGTCCGTGCCGCCAATGGTCTCAATTTGCTGGATTACCTGCTCAATGAGCTTCATTTGGGCTTCGGGAGCGGTCACAATCACGCAGTTGCTCTGCTGTTCGGCCGTCGCCACCACCGTCCCCCGCTGGCGCCAGTCGTGGCTGGCGATGGCCTGCATAATCATGTTGGCCACTTGCCAGGCGTCGGCGTTCTTGAGTTTGAAGACTCGGGCCGTCTGGTTGGTTTGAACGGTATCCAGTTGGGCGACGAGGTTGGTCATCCGCTCCAGGGCTTCTGGCGGGCCGGCCAACAGCAGCCGGTTGCCGGTAGGCGAGGCCTGGACAAAGATTGGGGCGCGGCGCTCGGCGGGAGAACCGTTGCGGGCCAACTCTCGCAAAGTCTCGCTGATGATCGGGGCCAGGACCTCGGCTGAACCGGACTTAACCTCCACCACCCGCGTCTCGATGCCGGTGTTCTTGCCCTCGGCGTCCAGTTGCTTGACGGCCTTCTCAATCCGGGCCATCATCTGTTTGTCCGCCTCCACCACCAGGGCCCGATCGTTGGGCGTCGGGGTCAGGGCCACCCGCTCCGAAGGCTGGCGCGAATACATCTGGCGCCCGAACAGGCGATACATCGTACTGGCCATCTGGTTGGCCGACGTGTTGGTCAGCTCGATAATCTTCAACTGCCGGTTGTCCGTGCCGCCGATGGTCTCAATCTGCTTGATGACGTCCGCGATCAGTTTCATCTCCTTCGCCGACGCGGCGACAATGAGGCAGTTGCTCCGGCTTTCCGCCGCGACCCCCACGAACCCGCTATTGCGGCGGTACCGGTAACCGCCCATCGCGCGCATGATCATGCTGGCGACCTCGTTGGCGCTGGCATTGTGCAGTTTGAAGACGCGGGTCAACTCAGGCTGAGTCTCATTGATGTCCAATTGCGCAATCAGGCGCGTGACCTCGTCCAGGGCGGCGGGACTGCCTACCAGCAGCAGGTGGCTGCCACGCGGGGCGGCTTGAACGCGCACCTGGGCCAGCAAGTTCGTGCCGGTCTCGTTTCGGCTCAACTCGCTCAAGGCTTCGCGGAGGAGGGCGGCGATGCCCTGGGCGGAACCGCCCCGCACGTCGATAACCCGGACCTCGCGCTTGGGCACGTTGCTTCCGGCGTTGGCGGGGGGAGTCTCCTGGGTGGAGGGGTCGAGGCGATGGATAAGTTCGGTGATGGCATCGAGCTGACCCGCGGCCGGGGCGGTGACGATGAGCCGGTTGCTGGTCGGGTCGGGGATAACCTTTGCCAGAATGGCGGCCCCGCGTCCACCCCCACGTCCCTGGGCAACGCCCGGAATGGCCTCCTGCACCAACCGCGCCAGTTGGTCGGCGGGCATCTGGGGATAGAAAATCTTGATCTCGCTGGCCCGCGCTCCGGCCTCAGTTTCGAACTTATTAATGAGCTGTTCGGACATCGTTATCCGTTCGGCAGGGCCGAAGAGGATGAGGGTGTTGGAGGCCTCGGCGAAGACGGCGGTGACGTAATCGGTGGGGTCCGGCGGCAAGACTTCGTAGCTCTTGCGCTGCGCGTTGTACACCGTGCGCTTGGGGGCCGTGGCGATGCCAAAGGTCCGGTTGATGATCTCGGCCAGGAGGTTGCCCGAGGCGTTGTGGAGCGTAAAGGTCTTCACCTCGCGCTGCACCGGCGAGGCAACATCGATCTCATTGAGCATTTGCTGAACTCGCCGAATGTTCTCCATCCGATCCGTTACAATCAGCCCCCTGCCGCGCGAGAGCGGCGCCACCGACCCTGCCGCCGAAAGCATAGAACTGAGTGGCTGGGCAATCTCGTTGGCATCGAGGTTCTTGAGCGTCAGCACCACGGTCACGATCTGGCCCGGGCGCACCCCATCGGTATGTTCCATGCCGTGCAGGATGCGGATCGGCATTTGGGGCAGTTCCTTGAACGGCACTAAGCGGAGATAACGTCCGTCTTGCATGAGCATGGCTTGCTTGGTGGAGAGGATCAGATTCAGTGCATCCAGGGCATCGCTATAGGTGTAGGGATGCGGGTCCGAGAAGGTCAGAGTCCCATCGACGGTGATGTCCGCGACCAGCGGTTTGCCGGCCATTTGCGCAAAGCGCTGCAACGCGTCCATGTAGGGCATCCCGGCGAAATCGAACCGGATATTCGGGTCGTCGTTGTCGGCGTGGGCATCGGCGTCGGCGCGCGCCGCAACGGCTGGCGAGTTGGTGGCTGGCGCCGAAGTAGTATCCAGCGCCGGGGTTGCGTTTGAGGCGGCGCCACCATCAGTGACCGGGGCCGGCACGGACGCAGAGAGGGTGTTTGTGCCGCCGGCCACGGTGGCTGGGCTGGCGTTTGATGCCAGGTTCGCGGTGGCCAGAGATGGCGCCGGCGCCACCTTCGCGCTCCCGGCGTCCGGCGGGGCGGCGCCATTGGTAACCGCCTGTGCTTCTATCTCTGGCTTTGCCGCCGCTTCGGACAAGGAGGCATTTGTCACCGTTGCCGTCGAAGGCGCCGCCAAATTGGTACTCGCGCCCGCCGAGGTTGGCGGGGCGGTCGCGGCGGACGGGGATTCAACAAGGGCCGGGCTGGCCGCCAAAAACAAGGTCAGCGCGCCCAGGAGGATAATCTGTGGTTTCATGGGGGAGGAGTGGTTCGCGACTCGGGTTTGAGTCCGGGTGGCAGTTCGTTGGGGGTGAGACGCCGGCGATCAGCCAGGGTTTGACCGGCTTCTACAGCCCAGTACTCATTGCCGACTCGCCAAATGAGCCGGCTGTAAGAAAGAAAACCAGAGGAGTCGGGCAAGGGTAACGGACGGTAATCCACCGTCACGACTTGGCCGTCGAGCAACTTGTCGCCCGGCCGCAGCGTCAAGAGGCAGTGATGCTCCGCATCAGAAAGGTCCACTTCGGGCTGGCCATCCCACGAAGAGAGCGAGACCACCGTCAGATTCTGCTCCCGCTGCTGTTCGAGTTGGCCGGAGGTCAACGGGGCCGGGGGCGGGGGCGGTTGCTCGGAGGCGATATAGGGGCGGAGGAGGTCGCGCTCGGTGATCACGTCGTAACGGCGGCGCAAGGGCGAGTCGAGGTTCGCCAAGGCCGGTGGGTCCAGCAGCTTAGTGCCCGGCGGGGAGTTGAGCACCAAAGTCAGGTAGCTGAACCGGAGGCGGACGTTGCCCGCGCCGCGTGCCGGAGAAAGCGACAGATCTTCCACCCGGTGCAGCCGCGGGTCGCTTTCGAGCGCGAAGAGCAGATCCAGAACTCGGGCCAGGGGGCCTTCGCCATGAATCGTCCAACCGATTTCCTCCGCGCCGAACAAACGCCGATGCCCAAGCGGGTCGCGGGTGAACCGCGCCTCATCCAAGCCGACCTGGACAATCCGTTGGGAGAGCAGGGCGCCCAAATTGGCCTCGGCGGCTACCATTCCGGCCCCAAAGGCCTTGGCGGCCGCCGCTGCCACCTGGGTTTGGGTCGTTAGGAGACTCCGCCGCGTCTGCTGTAATGAGGCCAACTTGGCCTCGTACTGCCGGATCTGGTCGTCGATGGCGCGCAACGGACCAACTACCATGCCGCGCAAGAGCAAGCCTCCGAACAGGAGACCGGCAGTGCCCAACGCCAGCCACGCCAGCACTTTCGTCCGCTTATTCACGGGCGCCTCCTCTCTGGCGGCGCCGCCAAGGCCGGCGCTGGTTTGGATGGAAACCGGAACCGGGGCGGCGAGCGTGGAGCAGCCTGCGTGCCCGCTTCTGCTGAAGGGCATCCTTCGAGACCGCCGGGGCCGGCGGCGCCGGAGCAACCGCGGCCGAGGCGGTCGGAGCGGGCGGCGTGGTCGTCGCGGAGAGTGCCTGCGGCCCAGCCGGTTGAGGCGGAAGGGATGCCTGGGGCGGGGGGCGTGATTCGACCGGCAAATGGTCTAAATCGTTGGTCAGCTTGGCTGGCGCCACCAGTTCGAGGTTGGCTTGGACGCCATAGCCGTAACGGTCGGAGATGGGGGTGATGGCGGGTGGCCGGACCTGGTATCCCGCGGTGCGCAAGGTACTGCAGGCGCTATCTACAATCTCGCTGCTGCGCGCCCGGACACCCAGGCTCAGGGTGTTGCGCGCGCTGGTGGAAAGCGCGGTCACGTATAAGTCGCGGCTGTGCGGCAGCAGCGCGCTGAGCAGCGCCAATTGGTCCAGCCAATCCCGGTTGCCCGCGTGCCAGGCCCTTAGGGCCAGCGCCTCCGCCCGGACGACACGAAAAGCAGCCAGGTTCCGGGCGGCCAGCGTCGCCTCCTCTTTTACGGTGTCCCGCTGCCGTTCCCGCTGATGCAGCCAATGCGCGCGCAAGCCGGCTACCGCCATGACCAGCGCCACGGACCCCGCCGCGCTGGCAAGGACGCGCACGCGGCGGTAATCGCGCTGCACGGGAGGCCTCTTCGGATTAAGAAAGTCAAATGACAACCCCGCGGGATCGAGCGCCTCCAGTGCCAGTCCGATGGCCGGCAGCGCCCCGTCGAGATGCGCCTTGTCCGCTTCCACTTCGGCCAACGCGGCGCCCGCGTCCAGTACCTGCGCCGGAACTCCAAACCGCTGGCTCAGAGCAGCGGCGGTCTTCGCTCCGGCTCCGGTTGTGCCCGTCACAAAGAATCGCGCCACTCGCTGATGTCCCTCGGCGCTTTCGTAGCTGTGCAGGCTTCGGACCACCTCCAGCACCACCGGTTGGGTCTGGGCCGCGCTCGGGCCGCCTTCTCCGCTATCCTCTGGCACTGCCTCCCCCGCTATGGCGCCCACCCGGCTGAACACCAAGGCCCCGTCCCGCAGCACGTCAAAAACAACTTCGCCTTTACGAATTGATACCAGGGCTGCGCACCCGCCGGCCGCCTCGCGGTGGCAGAACTCCAGCACGCGCCTCGCGGCCACGGACCGCAAGCCCAACGCCGTCAGCTTCAAACCTGCGGCGCCGGCCAGGGTCTGGTAGTACTCCACCGTTTCGCGCCGAACGACCGCAGCCAGCACGTTGGTGGAAGGCGCCGGCCTGGGGGCCGCTTCAGCGCCGGTCGGAGTCGCCCCAGCCGGCGCGGGCTCAATGAACTGGGGCAGGACCTTGAAATCGAGCAGCGCCTCCTCCAGGCGAAAAGGCAGGTCCCGATTGACCTGGAGATAAACCATCGAGGCAATTTCGGCCTGTGTCTTCGCGGGCGGCAATTCCAGTCTCCGCAGCATTGCCTGCGCTCGCGGCACACCCATTATCACCGGCCCCGGCTTGAACCGCAATTGCTCCAGGGCGCGCCTCACCGCCTCGCCCAGTGCTGAGGCGTCTTCGGTTGACGCTCCTTCTCTTAAAGTCAGGGCCGCCGCGCCGTGGCGGACAATTCGCGTCTGGCCGCCGCGCGCGACCGCCTGGAGGACATGCAACCAGCCATCCTCGACGTCCAGCGCAGTAACACTGGTTCGCCGGTTGCGCCGCGAACCTGGCATCGCCGCGGCCCACCGATTCATCATTTGGGTTAAGGGATTGGGAATGCTCAAAGCCATGACTGATTCAAAAACCCGCGCCTCCGGCGCTCGAAGCCGATGCGGTTGTGTCCGGGCCGTTGCCCTGAAGGACTCCTAGCGGCACGGGAAAGCCGAAGCGGGTCAAATCCCGCAGCGCCAAAATGCGCGGTGGGTGGGCAGCGACATCTATTACGGCGGCGAGAACGCGGTAACGGCCCGAAGGGACCGCGTAGGCTACGCAGTGGAAGCTGAATTGCCAACTGCGCGTTGTAATGAAGGGCGCTAATTGCTTGAATTGCTCGGCATTGAGCAGGCCGCGCTGGCACAACCAGGCCGGGGTGCGGCTCTCCTCGGCATTGAGGCCCATCCGCTCAAGGACAATATTGTCGGCCAGGGATTGGCCCAGGACAGGAATGGCCGCCAGGACGGCCGCCGGAGCGGTATCGATGTTGATCAAGCCCTCAAGGCGGGATTGGTTGGTCGTCGTGCAATGGTCGAGCAAGGCCACCAGGTTGTCCGTGTTGATCCCCGACGCCAGATGCACCTTCCGGCCCGCGCTGTTAGTGAAATCGCCCTCCGCATCGAGCAAATCGGCCACCGAAGCAAGCTGCCGGCCGGCTTGGCGCAACGCGGCGATGTAGCGCAGCGCAGCTCGCGGCAGCCCGCATTGGGAGAGGTCGGCCTTGGGGTCATTGATATTGACGCGCGGGTGGCCGCTCGAATCGACATTCGGGTCGTAGCTCACCAGGGTCAGGTACTGCTGGAGGCCCAGGTCTAATTGGCCGTTGGCATCGTCGGGCGGCCAGGACGCGTCGCCGTCATCCTCGTTCGGGTCCAGCCGCAAGTTGAAATTCACGTCCTCGCCATAAAGCAGGAGCGGACTCAGCCCGGCGTTGGCAAACAACGCATCCAGCGAGACGGCTTCATCTCCCGTGGCCGAGGATGTCGCCAACGTGGGGGAGGTTGAAGGGGCTGAACTATTGGTGGACTCGCTCGGCGCGCCTTGCGGACCGGCAGGGATTGCGCCATTATCCAATGGGGCGGAGTCTGATGCGCCAGTGCCTGACAGGGCGGCGTCTAATGGGCCGGTGTCCAAGGCGCCATCGCCTCCGCCGTAGCTATCGGCGCCGCCAAGACTGTTCGTAGCGGGAACACCCTGCAGTAGCGCCTGGACGAGTTGGGCGTTGAGATGAGGCAGTTGCGCCAGCCATTGCGGGTCGGTGTGATAGACGGAAAACTTGCCTGCTTCATCCGTCAAGCCGAACCGCAGCTCCGCCCCCAGCGACTCCGAGGCGGAATAGACCGTGAAATACCATTGATCGTCCCCGTCCTTGACCACGAACTGGTTCTGCAAGTCAGCCGGGTTGTCCTGCCACGTCGGCATCCCATCCTCCCCGGGTTGCTGGGCCACCGCCATCGCGCGGGCAATGCCGCTCATCGCCACCGCCCACCCTTGCTCCTGCTCAATTCCGGCGGTCTGAGCCGCTACATCCGCCCGTAGCGAGTAGAGCAGACTCACCGCAATCATGGAGCTGAGCATGATCACCACCAGAACGGTCAGCAGCACAAACCCCCGCGGCTCCGGACAACCATGTAACGGGCGGCGCCCCGGACTGCTCCTTCGGGAACCCTCACATACACGATGGGGGGCCTTATCTTTGTTTCCTTTGTTTTCTTCTGTTAACCCGTTTGGACCTCTCGGTTCGCGCCGGACAAGGCTCATGGCACCAGTCCATCGGTCGGTTTGATTTCGTGGGGACGTCTTTGTACACCAAGAAAACGAATGAAACGAAGAATTGTGTCTTACGCCCCTGTTTGCACGCGCGGCAAAACTTGACTTCCCTTCAACGTGTCTTGAGTGCGTCATGGTCCCCCCTCCTGTCCCGAGACATCGGGCTCCAAATCGCTCCCGCTGGCGCCCGATGTCTGGTTGGTAGCGGAATTGCCGCTTCCTTGCGCCAGCGGCAACGCGATGACGCGGCGAAAGAACTGCGGCTCGGCGGGATCCGAGCTTGCATCCGACGCCCCTGACCCACTGTCCAGCCCCGCATCAGAGGCGGTGTCCGATGACAGGTCGGCGCCGGCATCGGTTGCCGGCGGCTCGGCGGCAAGAGTTACTTCAACCCCTCCCGGCAAGTTGCCCGCCGTCCAGGAATTCAACCATGCAGTTCCATTCCAGTAACGAAGGCGGAAATAGTGCAGCTCAGAAATGACGGTTGACGTGCTGGTGGTCAGGCTCGCTACTGCCGTTGTGTTGCCGTTCCCCTGGATGTCAGGAGAGTTGGTGTCCCCCAACCCAAGTCCCGCAAGGGAATCGGTGCCGCCCGGCGAATCGAGCAGGGTGTTGGAGCCGAGCATGCTGTCCAGGCCCATTTCCGAATTGGTATCGGTCAGGGGTTGCTGAGAGTTATCTTCATTGGTCAAGGGCTGAGTCGTCCTGGAGTCGCAGGGTTCCTCCACACACTGTAATCCGCCGCCTCCACCCGCGGCATTCGCGGACACCATCGAATAGTGAACGCGGAGGAGCGGAAAGGCCTCGACATCCCCATTGGTGCTTCCCGCCCATGCGCCCGGGTCGGCCACGCCGTTGCGAACAAACTCGATCTCCTGTGGTCCGCCGCTAAAGGCGCCGGGAAGGGGACAGGCGGTGCGCAACTGGGTGGCCAGACGGTCCATGGTCAGCCGAATCGCCGCCAACCGCGAGGTTTCCGTCAAGGTGGCATCCCGCAAGCGCCCGGCTTGCTGATAAAAGAAGAGCACCACGGCCAGCAGGCCCAAGGCAATTCCCAAGGCCAGAACCACCTCCAGCAATGTAAACCCCCCGCGCTTCGCTCCGCCCGACAACGGTTCGTGGAGGGTGCGATTAAAAGTCGCGCGCAGCCATTGCGGGCAAAGGGCGAAAGCGGCAGAGGACTGCCGCACTCCACAACCTGGCGGAAACGTAGCGGGCCCCGCGAACCTCGCGCCAGCGTCTTGGAGTGCGGCAGTCCTCTGCCGCTTTCGCCTCGACCGGGGAATGACCGGCAGATCTAATCGCACACGTTCATGCCTGCTGGATGGAAGATGCGGGCGGCAGTAGGGCGCTTCGCCCCGTGCGTGACCTGTCGGCTGCTCAGCAACAACCTGGAACGGCAAGCTCATGGACCAAAAACGCCGTTGGCTGCCCCGGACGTCAACTCGGAGGAATCGTTGGCCACCCCACTGGGTGAGTCAAGCCCCTGAGTGCCTCCGGGCGGAGAGAGTATCTCGGTCAACCACTGAGCGGCGGTGTTCTCGTTGTTCTTCACAATGACGGTGACCAGTTGCAATGCGGAGACATCAGCCGAAGCATCTCCCGACCCGTAGGCGTAGGGGGTGGCCTCAACCTGCCAAGTCCATTGATCGAAAGGAGCGTTGAAGGGTTCAGGCCCCTGCGATTCCATCGGCAGCATCCCCAGCTTGACTTCCGACAGCACCGAGACGGCCAAGTCTTCAGCGTGGAGTTGAGCCTTCAGCCGCGCCACACGCTCCACGCCCGAGTTCAAACTGCTGACGATAACGGTGGCGGCAAACACAAACAGCGTCAGCGCTATAAGCACCTCCAGCAGGACCGCGCCGCGCCGGCTCGCAAAGGCCCCGGTCCTCAGTTCTTGCGGCGGTAACTCCTCAGGCCAAGCTGCCTGACGCATGCCATAGGAGCGCGGACGCCATCGTCCGCGACTGCGGCTCTCTCGGGACGCGGCCGAGGGCGTCCGCGCTCCTGTCAGCGCCTGAGCAGTTACCTGCGGGAAAAATCTCCGCAAAAACATGTGGGACTGACCCCATTGCCGCCTGCTCACCATCAGGGCGCCCCTTGTCCCATCGAGCTGCGGGCGACCGAAGCCGGCTCCAGCGGTTGGGCAGCCGATGGCGCATTGTCTCCATTCTCCGTCGAGGTCTGCGAGCTCGTCTCCTGATGGGTGGCACTGCCGCTCACACCGTCCCAACGCACCAACATTCGCCGCGGGTCCGAAGTGTCGTTGGATGCCACAATGATTTCGGCCGAATCGGACGAGCCGTCCGGATAGAAGTTAATGGGTGGCCACGTCTCCGCGTTGGTTGAATCGACCGGATCGAGAGGGGCGCCTGGAGCCGCGTCCTCCTGAGCCTCGGTCGGGGCGGTGTTGGTGTTAGCCGAGGCTGTGCTTTGCCCGGAACCTCCTATATGGCGCACGTTTTCAATGTAGAGCAGGTTGCTGATCGACTCCGCCAACGGCGCCGTGGACGCGTCGGCCACGAATACGCCGGGCTGGGCCAGCGGCTGCGGCTCCCAACTCACCTGCACCGACGAGGCCGGCAAACCGGTCGTCCCCGCCGAAGGGCCAGTCCTGAACTGGACCTGGAACCGGCGCCCTTCCTGGGCCGCCTCCGCCCGGGCGAAACGCAGCATGCTCTCGAGCTGGCCAACGCCTTCGTTCAACTCGGCGCCCTGGCGTAATGGCGTGAGGCTCACCACCGCCACGCCGGCAAAGAGCAGCAGCAACACCAACACGAGCAACAGCTCGAGCAGAGTAAACCCGCGTTGAGCTTGCCTGGAGGCCATTGGCGGCAGAGGTCCTTTATTGCTGGGGGCTGGCCCCGTTGTTGTTATTCCCGTTTACATCCAGAACGCTGGTCGAATCGGCATTCTGTGCGGTCGAGGTGTCCAGCTTGATGTCGTCGTCGGTGTTGGGCTGGCCATCCGGCCCGTCCGAGTACAAAACGTAAGGCAGGGCGTTGGTCTGGTCGGTCGAACCCATGGTGGACGAATCCTGGGGTTCATACACGATCTGGTGGCCCCAGGCGTCCAGCAGTTTGGTCCCCGGCTTGACGTAGGGCCCTTGCCAGCGCGCGGCCAGTTGGCCGCTGTCGTCGTTGGCAAATTGCGGCCTGACCAGGAGCGCGCCCAGTCCCCCCTCATCCTCGGTTGGATAATGGCCAATATTCATCCGGTAGGTGTCCAATGCGGACTGAACCTGCATCAACAACAGTTTGGTGGTGTTCTTCTCCGCCCCGGCCTGTTGCGGGAGAATAAACGCGACCAGCGCCCCGGCCAATAACATGATAATAACGATAACCAGGAGGATTTCAATCAGCGTAAAGCCGGCTGGCACCGCGGACCGCCTCCTTTTTGAGCTAAAACCACCAGTTCGAAATGTCATAATCCAGAGACCAAAAACTTACTGACGTTTCTGACGGCCAGCGAGTTACAATTATTCACGCTCGCAGCTCCCAGTGAGACCTGCTCCTCGTTCACGTGATGACCTTCCAACTCGGCGTGGCGGCTCCGGCGCAATCTCGCAGGGTGAGTTTCTAGGAGCGCTTAATCCGATGCTGCCAGCGGTTGTAGAACAACAGGACCACCGCCAGGATGATTAACGCGCCGATCAGAGCGTCGAAACGATGAAACCACATCCTGAGGCGCGGATCGGTGTCCCATTTTTCACCGAGCCTTAGGCCAGCCCAGGCGAGAGCAACGCACCAAGGCCACGAGCCGATAAACGTATAGATGTGAAACGGCAACCGGGGCATGCGCGCCACTCCCGCCGGCAGAGCGATGAAAGTGCGGACAACCGGAAGCAGCCGACTGAAGAACACCGCCAAGCTTCCGAAACGCCTGAAGAAACGCTCCGCGAGGTCAAGTTCGCGCTGGCTGAGCCAAATGTAAGACCCATACTTCTCAACCAAAGGACGACCGCCGTGGCAGCCGATTTCGTAAGCAACCAGGGAGCCGACATTGCAGCCAATCGCTCCGAAGGTGGCGACCCAGAAAAGATTGAACCTTCCGACGTAAACGAGATATCCAGAGAAGGGCATGATCACTTCGGACGGCAGCGGGATGCAAGCCGATTCGATTGCCATCAGCGCCACTATCCCTAGATACCCGCCATGAGATATGACGTCAATGATAAGAACGGTAAGCGCGGCTATGGTTTTAGAGATCATTAAAGGGTTGTTCGTCCTCAGTCGTTAGTCGAACAGACGCGGGAGCAGTATTCACGACTGTAGCAGGGATGGCAATGCTGGGTTTCGGTTTGACCAATGGCTTACCGGTTGAGGATGGCCGCGTCCTGGGTCTCGGTGAACATCCGGTGAATAATATTTCAATAATTCCGGCTCGACTCCGGCCCCTTCCGCCCAATCATCTATTGAATGCCGAAAAATCAAACGACTGACATTGAGCTGCCCGCCGCTCATAACTGGCGCACGACCGACGAGGACGAAATCAACCGCCGGCGTGTCCGTGCCCAGAGCGAGGATTTCGCCATTTCCAACCTGGATGGGCGCTATCCAATCTATTCCAATTTCCGGGTCAAGTCCGGCAGCGGGCTGACCTACTCGATAGAGATCCGCGATTTGGCAGAGCGCCAGTTTGCCTGCGACTGCGTCGATTTCCGCATCAACGGCTTGGGCACGTGCAAGCACGTCGAGGCGGTCCTGCTGCACCTGCAGGCCCGATTCAGGCGGCTCTACCAAACGGCGCGCCGGGACCGAAGCCACCGGCTGGACGTGGTTCCCGATGCCTCCCACGGAACGTTGCGCCTGGTGACCGACGGCAGGGAGCTTCCCGCCCGGCTCAAGGAATGGTTCAATGACGACGGCCTGCTCCGCGCCGGCCAGATAGAGGAAGCGCTGGAGGCCCTCAAAGAAGTCGCCGCACGGCAGATTCCGGACTTGCGGCTCTCGCAGGAACTCGGTCCCTGGCTCGAAACCGGGCGCCGGGCCGAGCAACGCAAGCTCTTGCGGCGCCAGTACGAGTTGAAAGTTCAGACCGGAGAATGGCCCGCCCATGAGACCAAAGTCCCGCTTTTCCCTTACCAGCGCGAAGGCATGCTTCACTTGGCCTTCACGGAGCGGGCGCTGCTGGCCGACGAGATGGGACTGGGCAAGACCATTCAGGCCATTGCCGCTTGCGCCTTGCTCCATCGCCTGGGCCAGGCCGAACGGGTGCTCGTGGTCACGCCCGCCTCTCTGAAGACCGAGTGGGAAGAGCAGATCCAACGATTCACCGATTTATCCTATCAGCTCGTTTTCGGCGGACGCTCCCGCCGGCTCAGGGCCTACGACACTGCCAACCCACAAGCCAGCGGCGCCTCCGCCGCATCCGGGTCGGGGAATGGCTCGGCGCCGCCGTTTTTTACCATCGTAAACTACGAGCAGATGCTGGCGGACTCGCTCGATGTCAACGCTCGGTTGCTTCCGGACATTGTGGTCCTCGACGAGGCGCAGCGGATCAAGAACTGGAATACCAAGACCAGCCAGGCCATCAAACGATTGGCCAGCCGCTATGCCTTTGTGCTCACCGGCACTCCCATCGAGAACCGCATCGACGAGATCTTTTCCCTGATGTCCTTCCTCAACCCCGGCCTGCTGGGGCCGCTCTTCCGCTTCAACCGCGAGTTTTACGAACTCGACGACCGCGGCAAGCCCACCGGCTACCGCAACCTCGACAAACTCCACGAGCGCATCACGCCTTACATGCTGCGCCGACGCAAGGCCGAGGTTGAAACCGAATTGCCGGAGCGCAGCGACCGCAACTTCTTCGTCCGGCTCAGCGACGAGCAGCAGTCCGAATACGAATCGCACGCCAGCATCGTTATGAAACTGGCGGCCTTAGCCCGGCGCCGTCCCCTCACCCAGCAGGAGCAGGAAAGGCTCATGCGGCACCTGGCGATGATGCGGATGGTCTGCGACACTAATTTTATTCTCAACCCGGAGCAGCGCGCCTGCCCGAAACTGGCGGAGTTGGAGAAGATTCTGGAGGAATGCCGCGACAATCCGGATGTCAAAGTCATCGTCTTTTCCGAATGGGAACGGATGCTGATGCTCGTGCAGGAACTCTGCCGCCGGCTCAACCTCGGCTTCGCTTGGCACACCGGCTCCGTGCCTCAGAAACGGCGCCGGGCCGAGATCAACGCCTTCAAGTCGGACCCGAATTGCCGCCTCTTTTTGAGCACCGATTCCGGGGCCTCGGGCTTGAACCTGCAGAACGCCAGCGTGGTCATCAATTGCGACCTGCCGTGGAACCCGGCCAAATTGGAGCAGCGCATCGCCCGCGCCTGGCGCAAGCACCAAACGCGCGCGGTAACGGTCATCAACCTGGTTTCTGAAAGCACCATCGAGCACAACATGCTCGGCACCCTTTCCATGAAACAGGCCCTGGCTGATGGCGTGCTGGAGGCCAAGGGCGATTTCAGGGAGATCAAGCTCACCAGCGGACGCCAGGCCTTCCTGGCCAAGCTCCAGCAACTGGTTACACCCCTGAGTCCAACCGCCATACCCGGGGCGCCCGCCGCCAAGCCACCCCTGCCGGCCGACCGCACACGGGGCTTCGCCGCCGCCGCTCAACAGCGCATCAACGGGGCCATGGTTCGCTGCGAGGAACGCTATCCAAACGAGGGGCCTCATTCCGTCCTCTATGTCGTCGTCGAGCGGGACGCACCGCAGTGGCGCGAAAGGCTCGGCTCCCTGCACGAAGAATACTTCGGCCCCGGCCAGTGGGACCCGCTCAGCCCGGTGCGGCTGGAAGTCATCGACCGCGCCACTGACGAGGCCCTGCAACGGCTCATCGACGCCGGCCTCGTCGCCAAGACCACGCGCGCCAGCCGTCCGCTATGGCCGGAGGAAACTGCCGAAGCCGCCCCGCCGCCGCTTTCGGCGAGTGAACTGGAGAAGATTGCCGCGCACCGGCAGCTTGCGGCCCGCAAGCTCAAGATGGCCTCGTTGCTCGAGAACGGCGGTCTGGCGGAGGAGGCCCGAGCCGCCTTGCTCGAAGGCCTGGCGCCGCTGGGCTGCGCCCTGGCCGTCCAGCAGCGCCTGCCTGAGCCGGCAGGCGTCAAAGAGGCCCTCTTGCCGCCGCTTTCAACTTGCTGGAACAAAGCCTTGTCGCCAGTGTGTGATTTCGTCCAGGACGCGACCCGCCCCTGCGGCCCGGTGCTGGAATTGCTCCTGCCGCTAGCGGCGGAGGGCGGCGCTCGGTAGCGGGCATGGGCATGATTTGGAAGCAGGGGCGGAGTGGCAAGTTCGTCGGAGAACGGTTGCGTCTATTGCCCCACCTCCGGGTAAACCGATCGGTCGGCTGGTGGCTCGTTCGACCCTGTCGTTCGGCATTCGCTGACGATCAGGATGAGGAATGATAGGGCGAATACCCTGGCGCCACCCCCGCTTGCCAGGTAGCGTGGCTTCCCTGGCCAGTCGATCACTGCGATGGCGCACCACGCCCAAATCGTGTGGAGACCGTAGTAGCGACCCGCCTGCCTTGCGACCGCGCACCAAAAGCCTATAAGGAGCTCGTTGCCGCCCACGGCGCGACAGCAGAATGGAGCGTAGAGAAACCACCAGCATCCGAGAAAGGCGGCCATCAGACCAAGGCGGGCGATGTATATCTCCCGTGGCGGGGAAGGGGTGCGTCGTGCAAGCCAAGTGGCGGCACAGTAGCCCGCTCCGGCCAAGATGGCCTGCGATGCGAATGCCTCCCATCCGCTTATGGCAATGTCTGAGTAGCTTCCCATGGTGCCTCGCCTGCCCGATTAGAAGCGCCGATCGGCGTCGAGTCAAGACCTGGGTTGAGCCGCGCAGGTCATGAGCTGCCTTTTCGGAACAGGCAAATTGGATCTTGTCCTCTACTCGGTGAGCTGCAGGCTGAGGCATGATTGTGGACCAAATCCGCCAGCGCCTGAGCAAGGGCTTCCAGCCTTTTGTCATTCGCCTCAGCGACGGCAGGGAGTTGCCCGTGCCCCAGAGGGATTTTATCGCGCTGCATCCCAGGGTGGTGGTCGTGATTGACCGAGAGGGAATTTCACACAGTATCAATCCGCTCCATATCGTTTCCATCAACGATCCCACGCCGGTCGCCTGAAGGACCCTGCCCTGGACCCCGGGGTTAAGAAGGGGTGTGATTAAATGTGTCGGACACGGAAGGGGCCGGGGTCAGTCCTGCGGCCTTTTCCGCCACTTCCCTTCGTTCACCGCGGAAAAAGTGAGGACCGCCAAGCGTCCCTCCGGGACGAAGAGGACGCCGGTTGGAACCAGAGAATGTTAGTGGCATTGGGTTTGTAGCCTGCGACACGTCAACCGGTTCCGGAGTGCCGCCGATTGCACGTGTGCGCCGCGTGCCGAGGGTTTTTGTCTTGCGCCCCGCTCATGATTTTTCTAGCCAAAAGACTTGCCAATTCCGGGGGCTTCGACTAACCTCCCCTTTCTTTTGGCAGGTATTACGGTGTGTGGCAATCGGTTCGGACCGCTGCACCCAGACGAAATTGATGAATTATGGCAGTTAGAATTCGGTTGAAGCGGGTCGGCGCGAAGAATGCTCCCGTGTATCGCATTGTCGTGGCCGACAGCCGCAGCCCGCGGGACGGAAAGTTCATCGAGGAACTCGGCACTTATCAACCGCTGAGGACGGGCGACAACTTTACCCTCGACCTGGACCGGGCAAACCATTGGCTGAGCAAGGGCGCCCTACCCAGCGAGACCGTCGCCAGCTTTATCAAGAAAGCGGGCAAGGCGGCCCTGAACGCCGTGCCGGCTTAACGCCGGCTTTATTGTTGTGCAAGCCTTTCTCGAATATGTCGTCACCGGGCTGGTGCAGCATCCGGAAGTGGTCACCATTACGCCGGTTGAGCGGGATGGGGCAACCATCTACGAGCTGCGGCTTCACCCGCAGGACGTGGGAAAGATTATCGGGCGGCAGGGCATGACGATTAATGCCATCCGCTCGCTGCTGCAGGCGGGCAGCGCGCGCAAGGGGCTGCGCTGCACGCTGGAGATTGTCGAGGATACACCGCCCGGCTGAGCAAGCGGGCGCAGGGTTTGCTCGGAGCGGTTGGCGCTCGCACCCGCCGGTTTTGAATTTCCCGGACCGAATCACGTGCTCGATGAGTATCGATGTGCTCACATTGTTTCCGGGCATGTTCGCCGGCCCGCTGGACGAGAGCATCATCAAGCGGGCGCGAAAGACCGGGACGTTGGATTTGCGGATTCATAATCTGCGTGATTATGCCCATGACCGGCATAAGACGGTCGATGACCGGCCCTTTGGCGGTGGCCCGGGCATGTTGCTGAAGCCGGAGCCGCTTTTTGAGGCAATCGAGGACCTGGCGAGCGAGGGCACGCGCGTGCTGCTGTTGTCGCCGGCGGGCCGGCAATTCAGTCAGGCCATCGCGCGGGAGTTGGCGGGAGAGAGGCATCTGCTCCTGGTCTCGGGCCATTACGAAGGATTTGACGAGCGGGTACGCGAGCGGTTGGCGGACGATGAGCTGTCGATTGGCGATTATGTCCTGACCAATGGCGCGTTGCCGGCTATGGTGGTTATTGACGCGGTCACCCGCCTGTTACCGGGGGTGCTGGGCGACGAACAAAGCGCCCTCGAAGAGTCCTTTAGCCAGGGCTTGCTGGAATATCCGCAGTACACGCGCCCGGCGGATTTTCGCGGGATGAGAGTTCCGGATGTGTTATTGAACGGGAACCACGCGCAAATCGCGCTGTGGCGCGATGAACAGGCCAGGCTGCGCACCAAAAAACGGCGGCCGGACCTGCTTTGATTTTTTTGCCCGCTCAGGCGGTTCGGACATGCGGACGAGGGCGTCCGCACTCCAGCCGTGGGCGTAGCTCTTGAATTTATGAACCAAGTATTACTTGATAAGATCGAGTCGGAACAATTTCGCAAGACGCCCGCGGACTTTTCAGTGGGCGATACGGTGCGCGTCCACACCAAAGTCGTCGAAGGCGACAAAGAGCGCATCCAGATCTTTTCCGGAGTGGTTATCGGCAAACGCGGCCATGGATTGAACGAGACCTTTACCGTGCGGCGCATCAGCTACGGGGAAGGCGTT
Organism: bacterium; assembly: GCA_021784555.1. Classification (GTDB taxonomy): domain Bacteria; phylum Verrucomicrobiota; class Verrucomicrobiia; order Limisphaerales; family UBA8199; genus JAJYHY01. The sequence continues at coordinate 11,329 of JAJYHY010000023.1, read as the reverse complement.
GAGCGCGTCTTTCCTATCCATTCGCCCCGCGTCGAAAAGGTCGAGGTGGAGCGCCACGGCGCCGTCCGGCGCGCCAAACTCACTTATTTGCGCCAGCGCCTAGGCAAGGCGGCAACCTTGGTCAAGGAAAAGGAAACGCACGCGGCAAAGACCGGCAACTCCCAAGGGGCCTAAAGTGCTCGGGGCGTAGTTTGCGATTTTAGATTTGCGATTGGGGAGCAGCGCAGACGGGCGGAGATGCCACTGTAGCCGCGGTTCTTTTCCTGAACTCACGTCCGAAGATGTCCGTGCCTGCCTCGCGTTCGCAGCCGACCGCGAACGCCACACGCGACTGATTCAGGCGTGAAGCTTTTGTTCGATCAGAATCTTTCGCGAAAATTGCCCGGGCAACTGGCCGGCATTGTTGCATCATCATCCCACGAGATTTGATTCGCTTGCAGGTCAATGCCGCTCAATACCGGGAGTTTGTAACCCAGGCGCAGGCCCACAAGGATCCACTCCTCCAGCGTCGAGCGGAGTTCGTTCTCGCACCCGCGCAAAGAGCGTCCGCGAGCAACCACACCTCTCAACTCTGGAACTTCACCCGCGAACGTGCCGCTTTCTGCTTACTTGGCCTTCTTGCGCGCGGGGGCGACCATCCAGTCGAAGACGACTTTGACCGGATCGGCGGTATGGATGAATATCATTAGTTTAGGGGCTGGCGGAATGACCCCGAAATCGGTCATTTTGAGATTGGCGGTGCCGGAGATTTTGATTTCATGCATGGCATTGCCGAGGGGCATGACCTGGATAGGCATGGAGATGGTGTTGGTCACACCCGCCACGACCAGCTTGCCGGTGGAGTCGAACAGATACGGAGAGCTCTTATCCCTAGGCACTTGCTTGAGGACCAGGCCAGTCAGGTAATAGTTGATCAGGCGGTTTGCCGGTAACTTGTCCACCTTGAGGTGGTCGTACATGACGTTGTCCATCGAGGCCTCGTAGGGAGTGCCATCCTTGTAGATGCTTTTGAGCGAGCGGACGATGAGCCAGGCATGGCCAGTCGCCTCGACTTTTCCAGGCGTCACCTGTTGGCCGGGTTTGGTCGGGAAATTAGGGCCGACTTCGATGTTGCCAATGATGAGATGGCATCGCACCTGCCAGTCATGGATATTGGAGGTGCCATAGACCGTCAGGGTGCTGCCAGAGCGGGCGTTTAGCCGGGTCGTGTCGGCGGCCCGGGCTGAAAAAGCGGCTGTCAACGCCAAGGCGAGGGTGGAGGAGAGGAGTGTGCGAATCTTCATGTTCATCGTTCTTGTCATTCTCATCAATGTTCAATGTTATTGACGCGTGATGCATCAAGCCAATTCATAGGTGTCCGATTTCAATTCGATCCGTTTGCGCTGCAGAATGGCCTCGTTGGCCTTGATAGCGGTCACGGTGGCCTGGAAGCCTTCGGTGTAACCCGGGGCAGGCCAAAGCTTGAGTTTGTTCACTTCGCTTCTCACGCTGTCTGTATCCAGTTCTCCGAGCTCCTTGAGGCCTTCTACGGTTGTAGCCACATTGAGCGCGTTGAGGGAGAAGTTGCTCAGGGCGGAATAGAGGGGGCTCTGCTGGATGAGCTCCGTTTGCGTCATTTGGCTTTGAGGCTTCTGCACGGCCTTGCTGGCGTTGGCCCGGATGGCGATGCCGGTCTCGTCGATGAACTTCTTTTTGCTGGCGAAGACCTCCCAGCCGTGGAGGGGGGAATCAATTTCCTCGAACATCCAGATCTGGTCATCGCGCAGCATGATGGCGGCGTCGCTGCCATAGACCATTTCGTAGCTGGCGTCGAAGGAGTTGGCGAGGGTGGCGTCGTACACGAAATTGACGCCCGCGGGATATTCAAACACGGCCTGGACGGTGTCGGGCACGTCGCGTCCGTCGCTTTTCCAGCGCGCGATGGCGCCCCAGCCGGTAATGGCGGTGGGTTTGGCGTTGAGGAACCAGGATATGTCATCGAATTGGTGGCAGCCGAGTTCGCCGGCCAATCCGATGGAGGTGGCATTGTGCAGGCGCCAATTGGCGGCTTTTTCTCTCGCGTCGGTAGGCGCGGTAATATGCCAGCTCGTCTTTTTGTGCCATTGGGCGCGGCCCACGGCATTGATGCCCAGGGAGCCTTCACGGATGAAGGGGACGAGAAAGAGGCGGTTAGGGTCGCAACGATTCTGGTATCCGGCCTGGAAGAGAACCTGGGGGGTGTTCTTCGCGGCGAGGCAGATGGCATGCGTATCCTCGATGGTGTTGGCCAAAGGAGCCTCGCAATAGACGTGTTTGCCGGCCTTCAGGGCCTCGATGGCCATGTCCTTGTGCAGGTAGGTGGGGATGGCGATGACCACGGCCTGAACGTCCTTGTTGTTGAGGATGTCCTTGTAATTGAGGGTCTTGATCGCCTCCTTGGGCGCCATCCGCGATCCGCGGTGCAGGAACGCCTTATAGTTGTCGCATATAGCGGCCACCTTGGCCTCATCGACCAGGTTGAGCGTTTCGAGGATTTGCCGGCCCCAGGGACCCAAACCGATGATGCCCACCTGAAGTTTTGGACCGGTATATTTGCTGGAGTTGTCGTGGTTTTCGCTGCTTTGAGCGAAGAGCCGGACACCCCCCAGCATGGTCATAAGCGTGGCGAGGGAACCGCCCTTGAGGAAATCGCGACGGTTGAAGTCAAAATCGTGTGTGTCTTGATTCATAAAAGTGTTGGTGTGCGTGCTTCGTGCTTTGGTTGACGGGTCAATGCGGCAGCTAAATCAGGTTAAATGAGTTGTAACAGAGCGCATCATGCAGGGATGAAATAAATGCCCTTTTGGCCCACAGGTCAAGAATGTATCGCGAGTGTCTTGCGCCCCGAGGACGTTCGCGGCGTTTAATAGCCTTGACCTGCGGGGCGGCGGGCTTTTAATCTGTGGGCTTGATAGGCACAATTCATGTTTGCGCAACTTAAGAGCCTGTTTTCCAATGATATTGGAATAGACTTGGGAACAGCCAACTCGCTCGTCTATGTTCGAGATCGAGGGATCGTTCTGCGGGAACCATCCGTCGTCGCCATACAGGCAGGTACGACCAACGTGCTGGCCGTGGGCGAGGAAGCCAAACGGATGCTGGGACGCACGCCGGGCAATATTGTGGCCATTCGGCCCATGAAGGATGGAGTGATCGCCGACTTCGAGATCACGGAGTCGATGCTTCGGCATTTTATCCAGAAGGTGCATCACCGGAAGCTGATCGCGCCGCGGGTTGTCGTGGCGGTGCCTTCCGGCATTACCGAGGTCGAAAAGCGGGCGGTAAAGGATTCGGCAACGCATGCCGGGGCGCGCGAGGTATATCTGATCGAACAACCGATGGCTTCGGCCATTGGGGTGGGTCTGCCGGTCCACGAACCGGCGGGCAACATGATCGTCGATATTGGCGGGGGGACGTGCGAGATTGCTATTATCTCGCTGGCGGGAATTGTCTTCAGCCGGAGTTTGCGGGTTGGCGGGGATGAATTTGACGAGACGGTTGTGGCGCACATGAAACGGGCCTATAACCTGATGATAGGCGAACGCACGGCGGAGGAGATTAAGATCGGTGTCGGTTCGGCTTTTCCGCTGGAGCAGGAGTTAACGATGGATGTCAAAGGGCGCGATTTGAGCGCTGGTCTGCCCAAAACGCTGACCATCCGCTCGGAGGAAATCCGGGAGGCGCTGCAAGAACCGCTTTCGAGCATTTTGGAGTCTGTTCGCATCACGCTGGAACGCTGCCCGCCTGAGCTCTCCGCGGACCTGGTGGACCGGGGGATCGTGATGGCGGGAGGCGGGGCGCTGTTGCGCGGCATAGATCGCTTGGTGGCGGAGGAGACCGGTTTGCCGGTTCACATCGCCGACGATCCGCTCAGCGCCGTGGCCGAGGGAACGGGCCGTGTGCTGCAGGAGCTTCAATTCCTCAAGCGAGTCTCGTCCAACTCCAAGTAGCCTCCTGCCTGTCATCCAAGAACCGAGAGCGGCCCCGGACCGTGTGGCGCGGCGAGGCCGGGTCTGGCGGCGACGCTCTTAGGACACACCGCCGGACGAACGCGATATTTGAGATTGAAACGGCCGCACTACATTGCCCTGGCTCTCGTCGTGCTATTGACGCTCATCTTGTTGAATCTGCCCAACCGGGTAACCGCCCGGCTCAAGCTGGGCATTGGCAGCGTGTTTTTGCCGCTCTTCGGTGTGGCTGGCTCGCTCCAACAAATGGAGGCCGAGGCGGGGCATCTCGCGGTGCCCCGGAGCAAATTGGTGCGGCAAAACGAGACCCTGCTCCACCAGAATCAGGAACTGCGCCTCCAGGCCATGCGCAGCCAGGACATCCAGCGCGAGAACTCCCGCCTGCGAGCCCTCCTGGGCTGGGAATCGCGCCAGCCCTGGAAGCTCAAACTGGCCAGGGTCGTCCTCCGCGAACCTTCGAACTGGTGGCGCAGTGTGGAAATTGACGCCGGTTCTCGCGACGGGATAAAGAAGAACATGCCCGTCTTGACCACCCAGGGGTTGGTCGGCCGGATCGCGTCGGTCAGTTTTCTGCGTTCCCAAGTCGTGTTGCTCGGCGATTCCGATTGCCGGGTGTCAGCCCGCGTGGAGAACAAGAGCGGCGAGACGGGCATCATCGGAGCTTCCAGCCCGCTCAACAGTGAGATCGTTGAAATGAGTTACCTTTCAGGCACCACCGACTTGAAGCCCGGACAGCCCGTCGTGACCAGCGGCTTGGGCGGCGTGTTTCCGGAGGGGATTCCCATCGGAAAGGTCATTGATTCCCAGCCCGTGGATTTTGGCGTCGCCAGCGTCGCCCGCGTCCGGCTGGCGGCGGACCTTTCCGGCCTGGACGAAGTGTGGATTGTGCTGCGGTGAGGAGATGAACTGGGTTCATACAACATTGGTTCTTGGCTCGGCCTTGCTGGCGGTCTTTTGGGAGTCGGCCTTCAATGGCGTGCGGCACGTGTTAGGCGCCCAACTGGACCTCCTGCCGCCTCTGATGGTCTATGCCGCTCTGAAGACTGACCTGAAGACGGTTTGCCTGTTGGCGGTTCTGGGCGGGCTGTGGTTCGATTCACTCTCGGTCAATCCGCTCGGGGTAAGTGTGTTGCCGCTTTTTGTCATCGGACTGGCGATTTATACCCAGCGAGAAGTGATTCTGCGGGATGAGACCTTTGCGCAGTTGGTGCTCGGCTTTGGCGCCAGCACTCTCGCGCCGGTCTTGGCCCTGTTACTGCTTCTTACGATTGGGCACCGGCCAGTCCTGGGCTTGAACACGCTCTGGCAATGGGTGGTAATGAGCGTGGGAGGCGCATTGATGACGCCGGCTTGGTTTGGAATATTTGATTGGCTGCGGCGCACCTTCATGCATAGTCGTGTGCCACAGGCCAGCCTCCGCTCCAACCGGGAGATGCGTCGAGGCAGGCTGTAAGAGCGATGATCATTTTCGACCAGTTGAAACGAGACGACAAGCGGCTGCGGACGCTGGCGGGGATAATGCTGGCCGGGCTGGGGGTCCTTCTGGCCGGCTTATGGTGGGTGCAGATTGTCTCGTTCCAGGACTATCAGCAACACCTGGAAAACCAGTCATTCCGTTCCGTGCGTATTCCCGCGGTTCGCGGGGAAATTCTGGATCGCAACCGCGTCATATTGGCGGGAAACCGGCCCGCTTACAATATTTGCCTCTACCTGGAGGACCTTCACAACCTCTTTATCCGGGCCTACAACCGCAACTTCGCCCGGGCCAGAACTCAACTCCATCGCCAGATGGAGCAGCAGGAGCAGAGGCTGCATCGCGCCCTAACCCGGCCGGAGCGCCGGGCGTTCTTCCTCAATCCGAAAATGGAAGGGGCCCTGCGCCGGCGAGGGCGGTTCGAGGTGGCCAGCAACGTGGTCGCGCAGATCAGCCGGATTGTTCACCAGCCCATTGCTCTGGATGCGGATGCCTTCGAGCACTATTACCAAACGCGCCTGGCTTTGCCATACCCCGTACTTCAGGACGTGAACCCGACGCAGATCGCGCTTTTTGAGGAGCACTCCCCCAGACCATCTGGAGCAGACCTCGAGACGGAGTCGATGAGGATCTATCCCCACGGCAGCCTGGCGGCGCACGTGCTGGGTTACCTGAAGCGAGACGACAGCTCCAAGGAGGGGGAGGTTGCCTTTTTCTCCTATTATCAGCCGGATTACCGGGGTGTGGTAGGCATTGAGGCGGGCTTCAACAAGGAACTGCGGGGAATGGCCGGGGGCAAATCGGTATTGGTCAACAACCTGGGCTTCCGGCAGGCCGAAGAGGTCTGGAGCGATGCCCAAGCGGGAGAGAACGTGGTGTTGACGATTGATGCGAGGCTTGAGGAGGCCGCGCAGCAGGCCCTGCAGAGTGTGGACGGGCCGGACACGCGCGGCGCGGTGGTGGTGATGAACGTGAACACGGGCGATCTCCTGGCGATGGTCTCTTCTCCGAGCTTTGACCCGAATTTATACATTCAAGGTTTCACCCCGCAGGAATGGCAGCGCCTGAACGACCCCAAACTTCGTCCGCAAATCAATCGTGCCACGCAAGACAATCTCCAGCCCGGATCCATTTTCAAGACTATCACCAGCCTGGCGGCGCTGGAAGCGGGGCTGAATCCGCACGCGCTGTACACCGTGGCGCCCAATCCTCGTGCTCCATACCAGGGAGTGATTTGGGTCGATGGACATCCTTTCCGGGACCTGGCCAGGCCGGGAGAATACGATTTCCGGCGCGCCTTCAAGAGGTCGAGCAACGCTTACTTCATCCATGCGGGGTTATACGCCGGCATCGAGAATATCGTCGAGATGGCTCGGCGTTTTCACCTCGGCCAGCGAACGGGCATGCCCACCCGCCAGGAAGTGCCCGGCATCTTTCCGACGCTGAATGAAGTGCGCTCGCGCGGTTGGTATGACGGAGACAGCGCCAACATCTGCATCGGCCAGGGCCGGATGGCTGTCACTCCAGTGCAGATGGCCGTGGTCATCTCCGCCCTGGCCAACGGCGGCACGGTCCTTTGGCCGCGCCTGGTCATTCGCACCGAGCCGCCATCCGATATTCCCGGCGAGAAGCCGGAGATTTTTCCTATACACCGGGTCCGCGATGAACTGGACGTTCATGCGCGGAACCTCCAGACCGTGCGCGAGGGAATGCTGGCGGACGTGGAAGATCCAGACGGGACAGGCAAGGCCGCGTCGGTGCCCGGCCTGCGCATCGCCGGCAAGACCGGGACGGCGGAGGTCAAAGACATCCACGGAATCATAACGGATCACACTACTTGGTTTGCTTCTTTTGCTCCTTACGAGCACCCGAAGTACGCGGTTATTGTCATGGTGCAGAGCGGTCGAAGCGGCGGGGTGACCTGCGCGCCGGTGGCGCGCCAGGTGTACACCGCCATCCAGCAGTGCGAGAGGTTGGACGGTTCCCGGTTGGCAATCTTGGCCAACAATTAACCTCAATGAATAGGCTTACGACCGACCGGCATCATGCTTGAGACATCCCTGACCGGACAATATCGGAGGCTGGACCGGCTGCAACTCGCCGCCGTGTGCGCGTTGATGTTGCTGGGAGTGGCCTTTGTCTATAGCGCCACGTTCGCCAGAGAATCGGCGGCAGCTATTCATTGGTATCAGCGGTTCTGGGTCCGGCAGGTTGTGTGGTACCTGCTGGGGGCGGGCGCCGGAGCGTGTGTATGCCTGGCCGATTACCGGGTCCTCAGCCGTTGGTCGCTGGTCATCTACTGGGCAATGGTCGTTCTGCTGCTGGCGGTGCTGGTTCCGGGAATCGGGAGCACTCATGGCTGGGGCGCCAGGCGCTGGATCGACCTGGGGTTTTTCCAGTTTCAGCCCTCGGAATTTGCCAAACTGGCCTTCATTATCGCCGAAGCGAATTATCTGAGCCGCCCCCAGGAAGAGCTTCGGGCGCCGGCCAATATCCTCAAGGCGTTGGGGTTAATCCTGATACCCTTCGCCCTCATAATGAAAGAGCCAGACCTTGGCTCGGCGCTGGTATTGATTCCAACGGCGTTTCTGATGATGTACGTGGCGGGAGTGCCCAAGAAATTCCTGCTCAAGCTGCTAGGGGCGGTCATTGTCCTTTCGGCGCTATTCATCGTCGACGTGCTGTTTCTGCCGCAACAGTGGCGGATCAACGTGGAAGACTACCAGCGGCGCCGGCTGCTGGTGTATTTTGGAAAAGATTACGATCCGCCTCCCGGTGCGTCGAAGGCGGAGAGGGAGCGCCTGTGGAAGCAACAGTTTGACGATTCGCACAACGTGCGGCAGGCGTTGATTTCAGTCGGTTCGGGCGGGTTGCTCGGCACGGGATGGCGTCAAGGAACGCAGAACATCCTGGGCTACCTGCCGCGATCCGTGGCGCACAACGACTTCATTTTCTCCGTGATTGCCGAGGAGAAAGGATTCGTCGGTAGCGTGACGGTGCTCACGCTCTATGGGCTGATTCTGCTCACCGGAGTAGGAATCGCCGGCCAGGCGCGCGACCGCCTTGGCAAACTGCTGACCGTAGGGGTGGTGACACTCCTCTTCAGCCACGTCTTCATCAATATCGGCATGAACATTCGCATTATGCCTGTGACGGGAGTGCCACTGCCCCTGCTTAGCTACGGTGGATCCTCGGTGGTCGTCTCGTTGATCGCCATAGGCCTGATGCAAAACGTGTTTATGTATCGAAAGGCCTATTAAATATGAGTGAACGTAGTTTTTCGCGGCGGCGCCGCGGAATGCGCTTTCGGCCCACCGGCGGATTGGGGCATGTCCAGCCCCGCGCCGATAGAGAAGCCCTCGAGGCTCGGGCCGAGGCGGGCGGCAAACCCGCCGCCGAAGAGAACGTGTACGAGCAGCGCCATACCCATGAAATCGAGCGCGCCGAAAACATCGCCGCGGGACTCCCTCCCGAGGGCGTCCTGGCCGCGCCGCCGGTTGCTGAACCGGAAGAGGGCGGCTTCCGCGAGCCACATTTGGAGGCCTCGGCGCGGGTCTCCGAGGAAAGGCTCTTTGAGGCGGTCTCCATCCAGGAACCGCCGAAGGGATTCGTGGACGCCATCCGGACCGCGGCGGACACGCTGGTGCGCAGAGTTCAGCGGCTGATCAAGCCCGTCAAGCGCATGCACAAGGAGGTGATTATCAACGCCGAAAACCTCGAGACGCGAGTGGCCGTGCTGGAAGAAGGCAAACTCGAGGAGTTCAACATCGAGCGCACCACCGAAGAGCGGCTGGTGGGCAGCATCTTTAAAGGCAAGGTGCGCAATCTCCAAGATGACTTGAAGGCCGCCTTTGTGGATATTGGCTTCGAAAAAAATGCCTTCCTGCACTATTGGGATATCGTGCCCAGCAACTTCGATAGCGGCGTTGAAATCGTGGAGCGCGAGGGACGCCGGCGCGACCGTCCCAAGATTACGCAAAAGGATATCCCCCGTGTTTATCCGCCGGGCAACGACATCATCGTCCAGGTCACCAAGGGGCCGATCGGCACTAAAGGACCGCGGGTCACGACCAACATCGTGCTGCCCGGCCGCTACCTCGTCCTGCTGCCCAATTCCGATCAGAGCGGCATTTCCCGCAAGATCGAGAACCCGCAGGAACGGCAGCGGCTGAAGAAGATTCTGCGTGAGCTCTCCATCCCCGATGGGATGGGCGTCATCATGCGCACGGTGGGCGAAGACCAGCAGAAGCGTTACTTCGTTCGCGACCTGGCGCTGCTGCTGGAGGAATGGCGGCTCATCCAGGACCGGATTCGAACCCAGCCGCCGGCCAGTTGCGTTTTCCAGGAGCCGGACCTGATTGAACGCACCGTGCGCGATTTCCTCACCGAGGACGTGGAGCGCATCGTGGTGGACAGCCCCAAGGCCTTTGACCGCATGCGGGACATGATCTCGAAAATCTCCAAACGCTCCGCCAACAAAATCAAACTCTACAATGAAGCCCAACCGGTCTTTGACCGCTTCAATATCACGCGCCAGTTGGAGAATGCCTTCTCTCGCCAGGTCCACCTCAAGAGCGGCGGCTACATCGTGGTGGATGAGACCGAGGCCCTGGTCGCCATCGATGTCAATACCGGGCGCCACAAGGGCGGCAAGGACCAGGAATCCACTATTCTGAAGGTCAACCTCGAGGCGGCTGAGGAGATTTCCCGCCAGCTCCGCCTGCGCAACATCGGCGGGCTGATTGTGCTGGATTTCATCGATATGAAATCGCGCCGCGACCAGCACGCGGTCTATCAGCGCATGAAAGAGGGTCTGCGCCGCGACAAGGCCAAGACCCATATCCTGCCCATCTCTCAATTGGGCCTGATGGAAATGACCCGCCAGCGCCACTCCGAGAGCGTCAACGCCGCCGTCTATGACGATTGCCCATACTGCAAGGGCCGCGGCACCGTCAAGAGCGCGCTGACGATGAGTGTCGAAATCCAGCGCAAACTCAGCGAGATTCTCAAAAAGCGCACCCGCGACGAGTCGGATTTTCAATTGCGCATCGAAGTCCACCCGACGATTCTCGAACGGCTCCGCACCGAGGATGAAAAGCATCTCATCGAGATGGAAAAACGCTACTTTGGCAAGCTCTCCTTCCGGGCGGTGCCGGGCCTGCACGCCGAACAATTCAAGATCGTCAACGTGGCCACCAACGAGGAATTCGTGAGCGGCGGCTCGTGAGATAGGACCGACGCTATCGTGCGGAAATGCCAACGATAAAGGGATGCTCGCCGACACGCAAGACACAGGTCGTTTCCGCAATTGCGGACATCGTGGTGACGTTCACAAGAAGAGCGACCTGACAGTGCTGGGCAGGGTCGTTTATTACTGACATTTTGGCGGTAATCTTGGTCTTGGAAAGTCGTGAATGCGCCAATTCTTCGCGCACGAATCGGACTGAGTTGCCTTGAGAATCCCCCTGGCCGGGAATGCCCCCGTCGTACCCGGCCAAGCAGGCTCGCCAGCCAGGGGCGCGACAATTAAATGCGCGGCCGCGCATTTTACTGTCGCGGCAAGGAGGGATTCTCGGACTCCAGGCATTCGCAATCTCATCGCGAGCACGGCCCTCAGACGTCCAACCGTGGATGCCCCCGTCGCACCAGTCCAAGCAGGCTCGCCAGCAAAGGGCGCGACAATTAAATGCGCGGCCGCGCATTTTACTGTCGCGGCAAGGAGGGATTCTCGGACTCCAGGCATTCGCAGTTTCATCGCGAGCACGGCCCTCAGACGTCCAACCGTGGATGCCCCCGTCGTACCCGGCCAAGCAGGCTCGCCAGCAAAGGGCGCGACAATTAAATGCGCGGCCGCGTATTTTAGTGTCGC
>JAJYHY010000357.1 GCA_021784555.1 bacterium | reverse complement strand
GCGATGAAGGGCATCGTTCACGGTGAACCCAAGGGCAAAGGGCAGTTGAGTTCGGGACGGGTGCAGAACCCCCACGAGCCTGAGGCGACTTATGCGGCCAAAGGCCAAGGCCTGGGCAAAGATCAGCGGCATCGGAGCCTGGTGGTGGGCGAACACCACAGCGCCTTGCGGGCCCGGCGGCAGGAGCAAAAGACCGAAGCCTTCCAGCAACGGATGAAACACCGCAATGGCATTGAGGGCACGCAGAGCGAGTTAGTGCGGGGCCACGGCTTGCGGCACGCGCGGTATCGGGGGTTGGCCAAGGTGAAGCTGCAAAACTACTTTATTGGGGCGGCGTGCAACGTGAAGCGCTGGATCCGGCGGGAGGCGTGGCAACGGGCGCAAGCGGTGTCGGGCAGTGCGGCGGAAGCGGCCACGGCGGCCGCCGCTTGAAGCAAAAACGGGGTGGAAACGCCCCGAAAGCTTCGTTGTTTGCCTTGGAAGGGGCCCCACTGCGGGGGGCGGCGCGCCCCCCTCGAATTCTTGGGCGCGCCGGATTTTTCCACTCCTATTATTCACCCTGGCCGATGTAGCAACCGGGGTGTTGCGAAGCGACTTGGGGGGCAAAAACTGCTGCTGAAAAACCTACCAGTCCTATGAAGAATCAAATGTTGAGATGTGACCCCAACTGCTCTTAGAACGCGCCCCGTTCCAGTCGGGCAATCCGTTCCTCCAGGGGTGGGTGATCCGCAAAGAGCGCCGCAAACCCGCCCGGCGGGCCGGAGATTTTCAACGCGCGGAACGAAGGCGCCTGCTGGGCCTCAATGGCGGCGGCTTCCGGATTGTAGAGCCGCTGCAAAGACCGCAAGGCATCGATCATGGTCTCGCGCCCCGCCAGGCGCGCCCCGCCGGCATCGGCCCGGAACTCCCGCCAGCGGGAAAAGGCCGCCACGACGATCATGCCCATGATGCCGAAGACCACCTGGAAAACCATGACCAACATAAACTCAATCAGCCCCCCGCCGAACGACTCCCGCTCATCCCGCGACCGCAGCGCCTGGGTCACGGCAAAGGCCAGCACCCTGGATAAAAAAAGCACAAAGGCGTTAATGACCCCTTGCAGCAAGGTCATCGTCACCATGTCCCCGTTGACAACATGCGTCATCTCGTGGCCGAGCACACCCGAAATCTCCCGGCGGCCCATCCGCTGCAACAAGCCGCTGGAGACCGCCACCAAGGCGCGCGACTTGGTCGGCCCGGTGGCGAACGCATTGACCTCATCGGACTGGTAAATCCCCACCTCCGGCATCGCAGGCAAGTGCGCCGCTCGCGCCAGCCCATGCACCGTTTCCACCAACTCGCGGAGATCGGGATCGCTGGTATCCGCCGGGATGGTCTTGACACCCATGAACCATTTGGCCATCACCCGCGAGAGGGCCAGCGAGATAAACGCCCCGCCAAAGCCCCAGACCAGGCTGAACACCGCCACGCCGCCCAGGCCTCCATAGGGGAAGAAATGCCCCACGTGGAGCAGGCCCATGATGACCGTGATGGTCAGCACCACCAGGATGTTGACCACCATGAACAGCATTACGCGCTTCGCCATTTGTACCACTTGCATAATCTTATTGCCTCAATTCCACGCCGAATTGTAGCCGCTTATTCCCGGAAAAGCAAAGTCTCTCGCGCGCTCAACCGGGCGCAGACTCTTGCGGCGCAGCGCTCGCGCCCGCGGGTCCCCTGAACGCCTCGCCGGGCGGCCTGCATCAGGCTCGAGGGTTCCAACCGGACCCTCGTCCGGAAGCCTCGTCGGCAACCGGCGCCGGCGGCTCCTCCATCAATCGCCAGTCGCGACGAACGTTGGGATCCCCGGGAGGAGTGGAGACCAGTCCCGAAGGGACGGCTGAAGACCGGCAAATCCCACGGCGTCAGCGTGGTGGCACGCCTCTCGGGCCCGGATCAGACGAACTTCGCGCCGTCTCTGCTGCAGCAGTTCAAGGATTTCATCTCCCATCCCCCGGTCATCAAGAACCTCGTCTTCGCCAAGAAAATCCCCATGAACGGCGGCATGCTCCCGCTTGATGGCAGCTTTGCTTTCTCAACGGCGTTCGTGTGTTTCCAGGCTAAATGGCAGACCAACGGCATGCTCTACCGCCAGATCGGCTCCGCGACCGGCGCCTCTAACTTCGACTTCGCGGGGAGGTTGGTCTCCGTCTCCGACCACAAGCACGCGGTGGCCGAACCGAGCCGGCAATCGACCACGTGGGATGATCGCGACCCGTCCGTCGCGGGCAAGAGCATCTTTTGGATCGCCGGGGGCCAGGGCGCCACTGGCATTGAATTAAGCAAAGGGGCTACCCCCATCTTGCTCTTGCTCGTGATCCTGCTCCCCCAGAGCAACTTAGAGAGCAAGAGTAAGGTGCGCTTCGTGAAGTCCGTGTGCATCCGGGGGTGAAAGTCCCTCAGGCCTGGAGGTCACACCTCCAGGGTTCGGAACGAAAGAAACGAATGGAAAGGTCTAACCAGCCACCCAAGCCCGAGGGTTGCTTGGCGGAAGGACAACTGGCGGCGCTACGGGGCTGCCGGAAGGAACGACCGTCGAGAAGCGTACTCACGGGAACTCGCGAGCCGCAAGCCGGAGGCGCATCCGGCTTAAGCCATTCAGCCTCGAAAGGCTCAAATGCAAGCGGAGATGGCGTCTTGCTGTCCGCATCCGAAACCGAATCCTCCGCCCTGGTGAGGGCGAGGAGGGCTTGCCGGGGTTTGAGCGCGTGGCGAGCGAGGAAGAAGGCACACGGAACGAAGGAGGCCCGGAGAGTTCCTGCCGTACTAACTGCGAGTTCCAAGCAGGAAGGCAGGCGCAACGACAAGGAGCGCCCGCTGGCGCTCTGGGCGTCGGATTGGCTTATAGTAGCCTGCGGCAAGGCGCAAGCCCCGAAGCGAGTGAAGGAGCCAACAGCCTGGCGAAGCCCACATAGGCAACCAGCACCGTAAGAATGACGGAGCATACTGGCAAACCTTCCTGTGGGCGAAGACGACGTGTCAGGTTGAAGAGCCCGGTGCGGGAAAACCGCCCGCCGGGATCTGTGAGGGGGGCGCCGGACAACCGGCGTCCCTACCTCGACAACATGAGCAAGAGCAAGAGAGAAGGAATCACCCCCTAATTCAATGGCAGTGGTTCCTGAGCCGGGGGAACGCGGGGCTGCCGGTCGGAGGCATCTTGCAGCCTGAGCCGAAGAACTGCATCTGGCGGATGGTGGCGGACGTGCCCCAAGCCATCGAGGCCGTCCGGCGGCTCTACTTCGACCGGAAGCTTGCGCGGGAGCTCGGAGCCAATGGGCGCCGGTTCGCGGTGGGTTTCGGAATCGAAACCCAGGTAGCGGCCTGGCATGAGACCTTCAGCGCGCTGGCCCGGCTTCCCGCGGCGATAGCGGCGCCAGCCGCCGCCTGTGCTCCAGCTCCGCGTTCTTAGCCGGGCTTTGTCCGTCCTTCGAACCGTTTGGTCACGTCTCCCGCGCCAGGCTGCGGAGCATGGCGATTTCGCGCCTGATGACCCCGGCGCGCTCCGCCTCTGGGAAATGCCCAAGCGATTCGTCCTCAATGCAGAGGTCGCCGTGGAAGCCATTCTCGCGGAAGATGCGGATGACCTGATGATAATCGATGTCGCCTTCGTAGATGGGGCAGCAGTACTTGCCATACTCCCAGCCCATTTGGCGCCGCACATTCCGCCTGGCCGCGGGGTAATGGATGCTCTTGCAGTGGGTATGGACGGCGCGGGAGGCGTATTTGGCGTAGATGCCGTAGAGCTCGTCGAGCGGGTCGCCGAACCAGTAGAAATTGGCGAGGTCCATGGTCAGGCCCAGGTGGGGCGAATCGACCCCGTCGAAGAGCTTGTCCAGAAAGGCGGTGTTGTTGGTGGTATGGCCGTGGTTTTCGACGCCAAAGCGCACGCCGGTGTCCTGGGCGATTTCGCAGAGCTGTTTGCAGGTCTTGATGGCGAATGGGAGGAACTTGCCCTCCGGGATGGCGCGCGGCCACACGTCAATGCGAATGGCGGGAACGCCAAGTTGGCCGGCGACCTTGACGAGCCGGCGGGCGCTCTCCAGCTCCTGTTCGAGCCGCTCGTCGAAACGTGTGCCCCGCAGGAAGGCGCTGATGCGGCAGCCATTTTCGGCGGCGTCCTCCTTGATGGCGCGCAGGCCATCCTCGGTGGTGAGGGAGTATTTGTGGGTGGGATGGAACAGGCCCGGCGTTTTCAGGTCCAGGCTGACGAGCACTTCGGTGCATCCGGCGCCGAGGGCCTTCATGCAGGACCACGTGTCGGATTGTCCGGCAAGATTCAGGTAGATGTCGCGGCAGCCCACTGGCCACTCGGTTTGCGCCCTCTCAGCGGCCAGAGCGGCTGGAAAACCCAAGATCGCCGAAGAGGCGGCGAGACTGGTGGAAAGCAGGAAACTGCGCCTGGAAAGAGAATGCGAATTCAACATGCCCGCCAGCATACAGAACGAGCCGGGGAATTGTCAAAATCTACCGCTCCAAACCCTTCGCTACCACGGCCGTTATCTGAATTGCGTTGACATCAGTCGCGGAGCGGCTGGGAATCGGGAAGCCCAAGTTGCATCATGTCCACGTCGCGGCTGGATTTTGGCGGGACATCATACCGGCGTCTAAGCTTGGTTGGGATCGGATGCGGGTGAACAGGTGGAAAGCAAGCGGGGACAGCAAACCATATATGGAGACCGACAGTTTGGCTGGATGTCTTGAAGCACTCGAAGAAGTGGCCTGATACATTCATCGAGTAGGACGCGCATTCAAGCTGCGGCCATCCGTTTGCTGGCTCCTTCGAGGAAGGCCATGGCCTGCTTGCGCGTCACGGTGGAAAAGTCTTCCAGGAAATCGTCCAGGGGATCGCCGCCTTCGATATAACCAATTAACGTGCGGGCGGGAACGCGCGTGCCGGCGAAACAGGGCGCCCCGCTCATGATTTCCGGGTCACCCACCACGACGGCTTTCACTTTCATGACGCTAAGCTAGTTCAGTCCCCCTCCACAATTGCGGGTTGCGCGCCAGTTGAGGTTGCTTCGCGTCCGCCATTCAAGCCCGGGCGCTTTGCACCGTCACGCTGACGCCGTTAAAGACATTGAAGCAGCCGTTAGCGAGCTCTCGCGCGGGGAGCTTTCATCGTTTCGCACGTGGTTTGCGGATTTCGATGCGGAGGCGTGGGACAGACAATTTGAGCAAGATGTCAGAGCGGGCCGGCTGGATGGCTTGGCAGAAGAAGCATTGCGCGACTTGGACGAGGGGCGTTGCACTGACCTGTGAGACATCGCGCCAGCAAGAAGTTTTGGCGATATTATGAACAGCTACCAGTTGATATTCAGAAGCTGGCAGACCGGTGTTTCGAGGTTTTGAGGCGAGACGCTCATCATCCTTCGCCGCATTTCAAAAAGGCAGAGCGATTTTGGTCGGTGCGTGTCGGTATCCATTCTCGCGCAGTTGCGGTTGAGCGAGGCGCAGATGTGGTGTGGTTTTGGATTGGACGCCACGACAGGTATGACTCTGTAATCCAAGACCGTCAGCAAAGACCAGTGGCCTAACCTTGAGTCGAGTAGGTCTCCGCGAAACGAGGTCAGGACATCACCCAGAGCGCGATGCGGAGACTTGCTCGACTGTTGGACGAAGCCAAATCCGTAGGTGGCCAATTGTAAGGAGAAAAGCAGATTTCAGCAGGGCTCCCGATCTGGGGTTTTACTACCAGCGTCACCCGCCAGGCCAAAGTGAGCCTCCGGTGAAGCTGCTACGCGAGGCGTTTGTTTTGAAGCCGCTGGTCCGAAGTGGTTCCCGTGAGCGCCGCGAGCCTGTGAGCGTGCCACCCAGGCTGAACGAGGGCAGCAGAAGGCCCTTCCGCACTCCGGCAAGGACCGCGTTTGATCAACGACTCCGCGCGGCGGCTCCGTTCAACACCGCGCCGATTGCCCCTTTGTGGATGGTTTGAGTTATACGACGGTCATCGAGAGTGGGCAGCCGTTCGCCAGTCGCCGCGGCTCAGCTTTGGATCGCTCGGGACTGGCGCGGAAAAGGGGTTGGCGGAGCCTTGCGATAGGCGGTATTGTTTGCCGATGAGAGCCGAAGACGTCAGGACGCTGGCAGTCGAGCGCAAGATCCAGATCATGGAGGTGATCTGGGAGGACTTTCGAGAGCGCTTTGAGCGGTCGGACACTTCTCCCGAACAGAAGCAGTTGTTGGACCGCCGCCGCGCAAGGGTTCGGCGGGGCGTCACACGGCTTCTGGATTGGGACGCGGTAAAAAGGACCTTGGAAACCGTGGCCCTTGTTTGCGTAACCTCGATGGGCGTCGTCTGCGGCCATGGAGCCTCCCCGCGCGTTTGGAAGCCAACCACCGCGCCTTCGGAGTGCTGGTTCGGCATTGCCTCGTCCGCGGACGGAGACAGGCTGGTGGCCGTGGGAGAAGGCGGGATCTACCTCTCGCGCGATTCCGGGCTCACCTGGAAAATGAGTCCCGCGCCGCTCACCAACCGGGCATCGATCGCCTGCTCGGCAGACGGAGCCAAACTCGTTGCGGCCGTGGGCTCGCCGTTCGGCGTTCGTGGCCCGGTTTACACTTCGAGCGATTCCGGAGCGACATGGAAGCGCTCCGACGCACCGAGTACTGGCGGTCGGTGGCCATGTCGGCCGACGGGGCAAGAATCGTAGCGGCCACGTGCGATCCGTACCAGGCAAGTGGCCTGGTGTTCGTCTCCGCCGACGCGGGCGCCACGTGGGCGCCGGCCTCGCCCCCACCCGCGCCTGGCGGTTGGGCAATGGCTTCTTCGGCGGACGGAGCAACGCTCGTTGGTGTTTCGTCTTATCGCGATGGCGGCGGCGCTATCCCATGCTTTGCTCCGGTGGTCGCCATGGCGTGCATTTCCACCAACTACGGCCAGGCATGGACTCTGAGCGCGTTCACCAATGTGAACTGTCCGTTTAGCTTCGTCGCGTCCGCTGACGGGACCACGCTGGCGTTCGCCGTCGATGCCGGCTTGATCTACACGTTGCAAGGTCTGGCAAAGCCCGCCCTGACCTGCACACCTTCGCGTGACCACGTCCTAATCTCGTGGATGGTTCCTTCGAGGAGGCTGGCTCTCCAGGAGAGCGCCGATGTCGAGAGGGGAGGCTGGAGCAACGTGCCCGAGACACCGATTCTGAACGATACGAATCTTCGCTACGAGGTGAGGATTCCTCTTGGGCACGCAGCCGCCTTTTATCGCCTTGCTCTGCCGTAGGCATCCAATTCATGAGGATGTCTCACGGTTCGCTCATGCGCCTCTTGCCAAACAATCGGATGGCCTTCACTTGGCGCGGCTCCGATTTCCCAGGACATCGCGCTGCCGGAACCACCCGGGGACCCTTCTGCACAATCTCTTGACCTCGGCCCATTGATCCTCGGCGCACAATGGCGCCGCTGGAGAGCGGCTTGACGAATCTGAGCGAGAATTCATCATTGCGCCATGAGGTTGCATGCGCATTCATGCTCTGTCGCCTTGCGGCGGGCACCCCTGGATTCACCGGCCTCAGCCGCGCTGGTGCCCGGCGTAGAGAACTCGAAAGGACTAAATTGAACGAGCCTGAAACAAACGAAGCCAAGCGAAAGTGGTTCATGGATGAACTGTTTTATGAGGTCGAAATTGCAATCCGACGGGCACGAGCCATTCAGGGACGACCCTCCGCTGGAAGAACCAGGCGGGACGCCGAGTCCATTGAGAAGACCTTGACAGGAGTTGCGGAAAGGCTGGCACTTCAAGGTCATCACGCCAAAGAAGAATTCAAAAGACTTGCCAAAACATGCAAAGCGCCAAGCATGGGTTTCTACTCAAACCTGGCGCGGTCCAAATAGGAATATCAGATTGTGAGCCTGCGTGCTTATGCTCATCTGCATCAATAGAAACGCGGAAGTACTCGGGCCGTACTCTATTGAGGAGGCGCGGGAGTATCTTTTCGCTGGCAGGCTCTCATTACTGCACCTTGCACGGCTCCCAGGCACAACGGAATGGATTCCGCTCGGATCGGTTCCTGGCGTCAAGAGCGCCCCGCCGCCCTTTCTCAGACGGGCTCTGCCCCTTATCTTCAACGCGCCAAGGCCCACAGGCGCCGGCCCCAACGGAGCGGTCAAAAGGATTCCTCAAAACGAATCACCTGTGTGGAATAGGGCCAAGAAACGGGCAGAGAGCGCATTCGGTATCGGCGTTGTGGCGGGCGCCATCACGGCCGCAAACACTCCCGCTGACGTGTCATCTTGGGTTAAGCTGATAGTTGACGTGATCGCGGGTGTGTTCACCGGGTTACTTGTCGCCGTGGCGACCTACATCATCGCGGGGCTTTACTACGCCACGATGGAACGGAGGCACACTCGCGAATGACCTCTCGTTTGCAAAAGAAAAGACAAGCATGCTCGGGCTAGTTTGGAAATCGCCAGAGCGAGTCGCTAACTCGCTCTATGGCACCGTGACCCAAGTTGGAAAGTCCATTTTGGACGGAGATTTCCTGAAGCTTGACCCTGAAAGCAACGCCTATGCGCTTTACCACAATGCCCACCCGCCCCTCAGTCTGCGAGCGGCGCCGTTGCAGCCGCTTGAACTTCCAGGAGCGGCTCCGGTGCTCGAGGTCCCGGACCGAGCGCGGACACATTCCATTGTAGATCCCCTCGGTGGCCAGGGCGATGCGATTGTCCTCGCTGTCAAAGCCCCGGTCGGTGGTCGCCGCCTTGAGTTGCGGGCCGTAGCCCTGCTTCATGCGCCCCACACTCCCAGGCAGCAACTTCGAGTCGGCGGGGGGAAGGCCCGGCCTTCCCCCCGCC
>JAJYHY010000356.1 GCA_021784555.1 bacterium | reverse complement strand
CAGTAATAGTCGATTTGGCGTCCGCACCAATTCAATTCGCCAGCTATTTTTTCCTTTTCCTGGCCGGTGTCAAGACCGGGCGTTGGTTTGCGGGCGCGGGCTCGGGCGTGGTCTTCGTCAACTTGGTTTGCAGAATGGTGAGCAAATTCTGCACCGTCCAGTAGAGGGTTAAGCCGGCGGAGAAGTTGTAGAGGAAGACCATGAACAGCAACGGCATGTAGCGCATCATCTTGGCCTGGGCCTGGTCCATGCCCGGTTGCGCAGGAGTGAGCTGGGCCTGCCAGAGCATGGTAGCGCCCATCAACAGGGGCAAGAGATTGAAGGGGAAGTGAGTTCCCGGGATAATGAAGAGCGTGTCCGGCTTGGAAAGATCACTCACCCAGAGAAAGCGGGCGCCGCGGAGTTCGATCGCGCTGAGGATCATCCTGTAAAATCCGAAGAAGACCGGGATCTGCAAGAGCATGGGCAGGCAACCGCCCAGGGGGCTGACCTTGTGCTCTTTCATGAACTCCATGGTCTTTTTGTTCATCTTGGCCGGGTCATCTTTGTACTTTTCCTGGATGGCCTTCATCTGCGGTTGGAGGGCCTGCATCCGCTTCATGGAGCGGGTGCTGGCCTGGGTCAAAGGCCAAAAGACGGTTTTGATAATGACGGTGATGGCAATGATGGCCCAGCCGTAGGAGATGCCGATGCCGGTGTGCAGCCAATTCATCGCCAGCAACAACCCCTTGGCGAAGAAACCAAAAAAGCCGCTATACCCCATGACCAGGTCAATATTGTTATTGAACCGCTCGGCGAGGCGGGCCAGGGTGCGATATTCCTTCGGGCCGGCGTACAGATCAAAGTTGCGGGCCAGGACACCGTGGGGGGCTAAGGTGATTTCCGGATAAACCAGCGCGGCGAGATAGCCCACAGGGGGCTCGGCGTTCGTCGAGGTCTCGCCTGTCCCCCCGCCGAAGAGCCCCGGAAGCAGCACCTTCTGGAGCACGACGGCTTGCGCCGGTGCTTTGGGCATCACGGCCAGAGTGAAGAACTGATTCTGAATCGCCGCCCAATGCACGTCGTCCTCTCCACCGCGGTACTCGGCGGGAGGGATGCGCGGGATGCAGGCAAAGCCGCGCGGGGAGAAATAGGAGGCGCCCAGGATGTTTTCCGATTTCTTTCCGTTGTACCACATCAATCCCTCGCCGACCCCCTTGTCCTCCGGGTTCATGGGTGTGGCCGTGCCCACGACCCAATCCTGGGCTGGCAGCGCCAGCGCGTTGGATGACGTGTTCTCCAGCGTCACCGTGGCGGAGATGAGATAATTGCTGCTGGGTCGGAATTCCTTGATGATGCGCAGCCCATTGGCCAGCGTTGCCGTCGCCCGAATCCCGCCCGGAATCCGCGCCAGTCTGAATGACACGTCGGCCGGGAGCGATTGGCCGTCCAACAAAGCCAATGTCGGAGCGGGGGTGTCCGGGTTCAAGGTGGCCACGTTGGTTCGGCTGACCGATGGCTTGGCCTCCCCCGCGGAGACGGTTTCCGGGTATCGGAGAAGCTGGACCTTCTGCAATCCTCCGCCCCGGGATGTAAAGGTGTAATGGGCGTAGGCATTGGTGAATTCCAACAACTGCGCCGGGTGGTTGGTCAAGGTCTCCGCGGCAGCCAAAGGCCCCACCAGGCGGGTGGGCGCCGGCGCCGAGGTCGGTGAATACGTTTCATAGTGGGCCTGATTGGTCGGGCCGGCGGGGGCATTGGTCATGCCCGCTGGCAAGGGCTTGGGGGGATATAGCTTGTTGACGATCAGGGGATACCAAAGCATCAGCAGGATAAACGAGACCACCAGGACCAGGATTGACTTGCGATCCATGCTGATTAATAAGTCCCGGCGTTGCTGCCAGCCTTGCTGCTATCGTGACACATTGGGGTTCGCCCCGCCTTGCCCGCCTTCTCCGGCACCGGGTCCCAACCGCATCCACCGGCGGGGTGGCAGCGCAGCAGCCTCTTGAGCGCCAGCCAACCGCCCACCGCCGCTCCATGGAGCCGGATGGCTTCAATGGCGTACTGCGAACAGCTCGGCTCGAACCGGCAACCGCCCAGCGGTCCAAACAGGAGGGCCTTGCCCGGAGAAAGGACCCCCTGATAGACGCGCAAAGCGAATATCAAAATAAACTGAACTGGATTCACTTGTCTTATCCTATCGATCCCTTTAACAATCTCGCCCTTTGCAGGGTTGTCAAAAAATCCTTTTCCACGGTCGCAAATTGTTTCCCCGCCATCGACGCCCGGGCCACCAGCACCATGTCCACCGGCCGCGCCAACTCATGCTGATGCACCCGGAAGACCTCCCGCAGCAGGCGTCGGGCCCGGTTCCGCACCACCGCGCCGCCAACTTTCCTGGAGGCGATCACTCCGAGACGCGAGACCGAATCCGGTTTGAGCGGCTGCCAATTGGCGAGGATGCAGCCGCAGGCGCGGCGCTGGCCCTGTTGGCGAAGGCGGGCGAAATCGCGGCCTCGCTTTAGCCGGAGCGGCGCCCTCAAGCGCGGCCGATTGGCGCTGTCAGCCCCCATCGCCTCCGGCTAGACCGGCGTCAATCGCTTGCGTCCGACTCGCCGGCGGTTGCGGAGAATAGCACGGCCGCTCTTCGTCGAGTGGCGGCTCAAAAACCCGTGCTGTCGTCTCCGGCGGATTTTCGAAGGTTGATATTGTCTCTTCATAAATTAGCTCAGTCCTAAGCCCGTACGGTGAGGTCGGTCCGACCCTCCCCCAGGAAAAAACGCTCCATGAGCGGAACGCGAGAGAGTAACAGCGGATGACGAACTGTCAAGAAGTCTCAACGGGCCATTGCGCCAATCCAGCGCCGGGCGCACCGCACAATTCCTGGCGGCGCAGGATTGCATCCTGCTGTATTGCCGAACTGCATTCGACAGTGAGTGGGTTCTTCGAAACCGGTTGCGTCGCGCGAAGGCCTGCGGATTGCAAAGCCGCGATATCCCGACGCGTCGGGACAGTCCTGCGCTACGTGCCGAAGATTCTTGTCTTGCGCGCCCCGGCGTCGTCTCAGCAAGAACAGTCCCCTTCGGTGACGGAAGAAGAAAAGCGCCTTGGGTCAGTCACCGCCGTGCGCTTGGAAGAATCTTGTGTGGCCGACCTCTTTGTTGAATTAGCCCTTATTAGTGGATTAGCGGTTTAAGGTCTGAGGCTGGCCTCGCTAGACGTACTTCGCCAGTTCCGCCTGGCTGGCGGCGAAAACTTCCTTGTGCAAGGAATTTCCGTGGGCATCCATCGTGACGATGGCGGGGAAGCGGACGACTTCGAATTCCCAGATGGCCTCCGGCGCGCCGAACTGTTCCATGAAGTGGACGGTGGGAACCCGTTGGATGCATTCGGCCAGGACTTGGGCCGCTCCGCCCACCGCGTGCAAATAGACGCAGCCGTATTCACGGCAGGCCCCGAGCGTTTGGTCACCCATCCCCCCCTTTCCAATGACGCCACGCAGACCGAAATCGCGAATGATCTGCCATTGGTACGGCTCCTCGCGAATCGAGGTGGTTGGCCCAGCGGCGACGCACTTCCAGTTTCCCGCCGCATCCTTGATGACCACCGGCCCGCAGTGATAAAGGACGCCTCCGGAGAGGTTGACTCCATCTGGCAATTTGCCTCCTTCGTGCAGGTATTTATGGACGGCGTCCCGGCCAGTATAAAGCATGCCCGTGATGGCGGCCTCGTCGCCGACTTTCAAGCCGCGCACCGCGGCTTCCGACAAAGGAGTGGAGAGTTCAATCATAAAACCGGTGTTCCCATCCAATCATCAATAGAGCCATTCCTGGATTGCGCCGTCGGCGGCGAGCCTCACCCCCTGCCGCCGATAAGCCCAGCACATGTAACTGACACTGACGAAATAGGACGCCGGCAGTCGGTTGAGCATGCCTATCCGCGCGCCCAGCAGCGTCGTCTTGCCGCCAAAGCCCATCGGGCCAATCCCCAGCTTGTTGGCAGTCTCCACGATATCCTGCTCCAGCCGGTTCAATTCCGGGTTCGGGTTGGGCTCATCCAGCCGCCGCAAGAGTTGTTGCTTGGAGTGCTCGTAACCGGTGGCCCGGTCGCCTCCGATGCACACGCCCAGGATACCGGGTCCGCAGCCTTTGCCTTGCGCCTGGAGAACAGCGTCAAGGATGACCTTCCGGCACCCGTCCAGGTCGCGATTGGCCTTGAGCGGCGTGTTCGGCAAGGAGTACTGCGTGCCGACATTCTCGCAACCTCCGCCCTTGAGGATCAATCGCACTTTGACCTCCGGCAAACGGTGCTGGTGAAAGTGGATGGCGGGCGAGCCCGGCCCGACATTCGTTCCATCATTCCTGCCGGTGAGCGAATCGACCGAGTTCTGCCGCAGATAGCCCTTGCGGGTTGCGGTGGTGACCGCCTCCCGCGCCCGCTCCTCGAAGCCGAGCTGATCGAAACCGAGGGGGCAATCGACATAGAAGATGATGCTGCCGGTATCCTGGCAGACCGGCTGGGATTTCTGCTTTGCCAGCGCGATGTTCTGGTCGATGATTCTCATCGCGCTCTCGGCTATCGTTCCGTGCTTCTCCCGCTCCAGAGCGGTCAAAATCGCCTGATGCACGTCGTCGGGAATCTCCGCCGAGGTGCGGCGGACCAGTTCGAGCAGCGAATCGGCCAGCATTTTCATGACCCGAAGACTAGGAAAGTTCGCGCGCGGAGTCAATGACAGCACCGGATTTTCGATTTGCAATTTGCGATTTGGCGGACATCGAAGATCTCCTACAGTCCTTGAATTCCAAAACATGTTGCGGACAGGTCAAATTTTGCGGCATCTGCGGCGAGGGCGGAGCGATTTGCACCTGAGTCGCGCGGAGCGGCATTTTTCATTAGGCATTGGGCATTTGCCATTATTCATTGGCAATGCAAAATGCCCAATGCCTAATGAAAAATGCTCAATGACGTGGGAAAGACGGTCTGGGGCCCGCCTCGCTAGCTCCATGGGCGATCTCGGGGCGCAGAGGTTTTCGTCGTTGCGGATCCGGTCAGTAGCAGGCAAGAGTCCGGGATGGGCGCCAAATCGAAAATCGAAAATCGAAAATCGAAAATCGAAAATCCCTCCCAATGCGTGATTTTCACGCAAAAGATGCGTGAAAATCACGCATTTTCTAATTCAGTCGGCCCTCTGCCTGCATCAACAACCGGAGAAGGCAAAGAAAATGCAAACCTTTTAACGAGCCGCCGTTTTGCTAAAATCCCTAGGAAATGGCCGAATTTCGCGGTTTTTGCTACCAGAGCTTGATCAAGAACGGACCGCAAGGAGATCAAATTCAGCGATGGGGAACGGTTTTGGCATTGGAAGTGCTACACAATTCCCTGTCAGTCTGGTTTTGGTTCTAGTCGGTTAGTTAGTTTGGTTGGTTGGTTGGTTGTTCCCCCTGTGCCGGTCTGGCCGAAAGGCCAGGCCGGCACGGGGCGGTTTTGGGGCTTGAATTCCAACGAGGTGTTGGCCTAAAGTCCGCCGTGTAATTGCCTGCTAGGCTCGGAGCCTTGCTTCGCCACGTTCAGGACAAGACTCGTCCGGAGGAGTGGCGGCTGCGCAGGCGCGACGTTAAGAACAGAAGACGACCATGAGCAATAGATTTGAACCGACGCCTTGGGGCGGGCTGGCGGCGGGCGGCAACATTTTTGTCGCCGCAGCCTTTATCGCCTGCTCCTTCCTGGCCCGCGTGGCCATGGCCTCCGAAGATGTGCCCTACCGGCCCTTCGCCATGTGGGCCGACCTGCCGCAGCCCGGGCAGTTTATAGTGGGCCTTGTTTACGATGAATCCGAGGCCTATCATATTTGGGCGAACCGGGACTATCGAGATATTACGGTCAAGGCGGGCGGCGAGAGCTACGGCATCGACATCAACCAGGGTTTCGTCGCCTTGCAGTACGGCATTTCCAAACGCTGGGCGGCGGACCTGAATATAGGCGCGACGACCGTGGGCTGGCGTTCCTTCTCCCCGGACCATTCCATCCAATCGACTACCGGGCTGATGGACACCTCCTTCGGCCTCCGCTACCAGCTTCTCAATGAGGCAGAGGCCAAATCCGCGTACGTGCCGACGCTAACCTTCCGCGCCGGAGCCGTCCTGCCCGGCACCTACAACCAGGATTTTAAGTTCGCTCCCGGCCTTCGCTCCGCTGCTATCGTGCCGGAGTTCCTTGCTCGAAAGCATTTCGGCTGGCCCGGACTGGGCGCTTATGCCGACCTGCTCTACCGGTGGAACCGCACGACCGGCAACGACCAATACCTGACCTCTACCGGGCTGTTCCAGCAAATCAGGCGATGGGAACTGGACGCCGGCTACCGCCACCTCCAGACCCTTTCCGGCGGAGACATTTACTTCACGAATCCGAATGATATCTCGACGCTGGTGTATCCGAGGGACGCTCGCGAGATCAACGACGCCATTGAGGCCGGTTTCAGCTACATTATTCCCAAGTATAACATCCGCCTCGGGTTTCAGTCTCTGACGGTACTTGACGGCAGCAACACCGACCGCAAGTTCTGGGTCGGCGGCTCCATCGACGTGCCCTTCGGGGGCAGAAAAACAGCGGAACACTAGCGAGGCTCTAACGCCAATACCCCTGGAGCCAGATCCAATTCCGCCCGTGCCGGGCCCATTGGCCGTCGATCCAGAAGGCCCCTGGCCGGAGACGGTGAACCCACGCGCCGGGTATCCATTTCCAAACTCCCGTCGAGCGAGTCCAATGACCTCGAATCCAAAAATAATCCGAACCAGGAGAAACCGGGACGAGTTCAAGACGCGGCCCGGGCGGCGGCTCATCCACGATAATCGATGGCGACCTTAGCGGGCGGGCGGAGGCGAGCGGAGCGGAAGGTACCGTGGGCGGAGGATTGGAGCCGGTGACTGAGGAGGCCGGCGCGTTAGAGGCGCCGGGTGCAGGTGAAACCGGAGCGGCGGCGACGCTGCCGGGATTAGACTCTCCTGCGTAGCGGGCATCGGTGAAATTCAAACCTGCCGGTCCCAGGAGGAGATCGTGGTTGAGCATCGCCGTGATGACCGCGTCGGGCACGCGCAGCTTTCGCAGGTTCACAATGTCATTGGCCGATAGCTCGTATTTGCGCGGCATTTCTTGGATGAACGCGCGAATGACCTTCTGCTGCACCCCATGTTGGGCCAGTTCGGCCACCTCCGCCACGTCCGGAGAAAGCCGGATGGGCGCGGTGGCAGGGGTGGAGGAGGGCGGAAGCGCTCCCCCAGCCAGAACTGACATTCCCAGCATCGACACCAGTGTAATGAAGGCTCTCTTCCTCACGTCGGGACCTTTTCAACGTTGGACGCCTTTCCGCGCCAACCGTTCAACGCAGGACCGCCGGTGTTCGGCCTATCATCCACAATTTCCATTTCGGATTTCCCGCCTGAGCGGCAGCCTATCGGTAAAGACATGAACGAGCGGCGAACTGATTTTGATTTGCTCCGGGACTTTGCCAGGCATGGCAACGAAAGCGCTTTTGCGGACGTCGTCCGGCGCCACTTGGACCTGGTGTATACGACGGCGCTCCGCAAAGTCGAAGACCCGGGCGCCGCGGAGGAGGTGGCCCAAAACGTGTTCATCACGCTGGCGCGAAAGGCCTGGCAGTTTGCCCCGGACGATTCGCTCCCCGCCTGGCTTTACAAGGCCACCCTGCTCGAAGCCCGGCAGTGGCTCCGGGGTGAACTCCGGCGGCGCCGCCGCGAACAAACCGCCGCCGAACTTGGCACCACGATGAAAACTCCGGACGAACAGACCGCCTTCCAGGCCCTGCTGCCGCTTCTGGACGAGGCCCTGCTCTCCCTGCGCGAAAAGGACCGCACGGCTTTGCTGCTGCGCTTTCACGAGCACCAGACCCTGCGCGAACTTGGCTCCGCTTTGGGCGTGAGTGAAGACACCGCCCAAAAACGCGTGGCCACGGCCCTGGACAAGCTCGCGCAATTCTTCCAGCGCCGCGGCTTCCGGACCGCCACGACCGCCGCCACGACTGCCGCCCTTCAGCACACCAGCGCCACGGCCTCCGCCGCGACCGCCTCGGCCATCGTCAACGCCGCATTGCAATCGGCGCCGCCCGCCCTTGGCGGTCTCGGGGCGATTCTGTCCCGGTTGGCGAGCCTGTCCAAGGCAAAGGCGGCGGCGCTCTCCACCGCGCTGGTCGTCCTGCCGGTCGCCTGGCAGTTCAAGGCGCATGAGCAGGCCGGTAAGCGGGCAAGGATCATCGAAACGCAGCTTCTTGCCGCCCAGACCGAGCAGGAGACCCTGCAAGCCCAAATTGAGCAACTGAGAGCCAGCTCAAACAGCCTCAACGAATCCATTCTCCAGGCCAGCGCCGCGGCCGCCCGCGCCGCTGCCGCCGCCCGAGAATTCGAGGCCTGGAAAGCCAGGATTCGAGCGGAGCTTGCCTCTGCCGATTACCATTGGCCGGAAGACTCCCCCTTCGTGCGCATCCCCAAATCGGCCCTCAGCCAGACGGGCTTGCCCGGGTTCGCCTCACCGCCTGGCGTTGTCTCGCGGGCGGCGCGCGAATTGCTCGGCCTTACTCCGCGGGAACGGGAGCAAGTGGAAGATGCTTTGCACGCCTACTACGCCAATCTGGACAACTTGATCGACTCCGAAGCTTACGAGACAAACAGGGTTTCCCATTTCAATGTGCCGGACTCGGCGCTGGCCCGTGAGGCCTGGGCCGTGCCCGCCCTGGGGGACACCGCAAAATCGAGTGCCCAGGGATTGGAGGCCACTCTGCGCGGCATCCTGGGAGACCAACGCTGGGCTCTGGTTGAGAGGCGACTGAACATCTATGGCACCGACACCCTGCAGATC
>JAJYHY010000355.1 GCA_021784555.1 bacterium | reverse complement strand
TACATCACAGTCCTGAAGCATTGCGTCACTCCAACTTCCTGCATAGTGCCCGCAGGTTGCCTAGCGAACGCAGCGGAAAACATTTCTGTTGTGATAATCGACGTACTCGTCCCCGATAGGGTGGCCTCGAACTGGCCTCAGTTTACGTTTCGATAAACGGATAGCTCCAAAATCCAGCTGTGCGTGGTGATTGGACATACACAAAGAATATTCTCAGCCACATCGGGTCCGTTGTGAGGAGCACCGAGCGGTTGAATATGGTGTGATTCAGCGTAGGACCGCTCGTCGTCCAGGTAGAGAGCTTTACCACAGATTTGGCACTTGTTTTCACGCATAGCTTTCACGAGGCGCGCAGTCTTTGTATCCCGAATGATACGTCTCACCCGGCTCGTGATGCGTTTCGTCTCTCGTGCGGACGGAAAGTCAACTGCGGTCGGCTCGGCCTGTTTCGTGGTTTTCTTGGCCCTCGTCCAATTGCTGCACGCCTGTTGCTGTTCTCGTTCTACTCTACGCACCTGGCTCGCTGTTAGCTCCCGAACCGTCCAGAGCTGTTGGTCGCCTAGCGAGACTTCGATAGGCGCAAAATCTGATAACCACTGGACTGGCACTTGGTGCGCCCAGGGAATATCCCCGTGGACTCTAAGTCGATTCTTCCAATCAAACCGGTAAGGGCCCCTTACAATTCCTTTGCCGACAATAGTCGAGCCCTGCTTCGCATAGATTACATCGCCCTTCCGCATTCTGTATGCAACTTGACGAAGGCTATATTTCTGAGGAGCTGATAAACGCGCCCATAATGCCTCAGGTTCATTTGGTTGATATTTCGACAGGTCAACGTCATATAGCGGACTGTAGGTAATTGCTGCCACACCGCGCCGCCTGCAATCGGGCCACAACTCCGTTCCGCCCGGGCCGACTCGAAACGCCATTCTCCATGCTGTCATTGATTGCTCCTTCCAAGCGATTCCCAGCTCTTGACGGAAACAGAAGAAAAGCCAAGTGCATTTCGCACCACTGGGCGCGCGGACATTCAGAGACGATACTATCGAGCCTATGATTCTCCCGAGGACCGGGTCGCACCGATACTCGATTGGGCCGGGGGTTACGCCTCATCAGTTATTATTGGCCCAACTGGATGACCCGAGCTACAAACCTTTTCCAATCGCCATTCTGGTCTAGGAAAAAGACGTTTCCTTTTCCGAGTGCCTTGGTCATGCCATCTCTGTACGGCTGATAGCGTTCGCCGCCTGTAATGAATAGATACTCCAAGCCCTGGGCGTTAGCCGCCCTCCTGTAATGGCCATACTTTGCAATTGCAGAGCTCGAGTACAAGCCGCTTTGTTTGATTTCGACGGCC
The DNA here is from genome assembly GCA_021784555.1 of bacterium. GTDB lineage: Bacteria > Verrucomicrobiota > Verrucomicrobiia > Limisphaerales > UBA8199 > JAJYHY01. Next base: position 7,524 of record JAJYHY010000355.1, on the reverse strand, counting down.
GCACGACCTACGAGCAAATCTGCCCTGATACGACTTCCAACCTTCGCCTGCTCAGCAAATGTTGCGACTTGGGCCCGGCGGGCATTCAATTCCTTTCTCAGACAATATTGGATAGTCTGTTCAAAAACCCAACCGCCGAGACCTGAGAAACTTGGTTCAGTACCGCAAAAGATGCGAATCTTGGTCAGCGCGCGAATTGCGGCGGTGCGGCTCGATTCACATAGCCTCAGTACCTGTTCTTCGTCATAGATGGTCATCGCTTTCTCCGTGATTCTGGCTGGGTGGCTCAACATTCGACTTGTCGCTCCGGATATGACAGATGAGCCATGGAGCTCACACTTCCCTCAACATGCGTGCGTTTCCGTTCCCTCCCCGGTAGAAGGCGCGGCACATTTCGCCACGCTGTCATCGTCGGCAAACAATTCAATCTGCGGTTTTCCGATGAGGGTATTTGCTCTGATACCCAAAGCGTGAATCCAGGCTAGAAATCGGTCAATATATGGAGCATTGGCTGTGGAACGATGGCCCCGTCCCTGCTTTACGATGGACAGGAGCCTGGGCGGCAGCGGTTTCGGTTGGTCGCCAAAGTAGAAGAAATGGGTGGAGAGCAGAACGAACTTACCGCTCAAGTCCCTGGCGCGATTTCCCTTGTCGTGGACGCCCTGCCGTTGTCGCGGCGGGTGGGTAGAAAAATCATAGAGCGAATCGCCCAATCGGCGGCGGTGGTCAGGATGATGCCAGTCGGGAACCTTCTCGGGCAGACATTCCTTCGTCCATCGGTCATATTCCCACATCTCCATCTTGCGGGTGACCTGCATCGCATATACCACCCGACCGCTGACATCACCAATGGGTGAACCAACCGAGCCTGTGCCGACGACCCAATCGCCCACTTGAGCCGCGAGCCGAATCTTGGGCTTGCAGATGGCTAGGGTGCACACACCCCAATAGGGATTGGGCGCGGCTCCGGCGTCATAAGGAATGCAGTAGCTGAAGAGGGTTGGCATGCTGGCTCCTACAGCGGCCTCTGAAGCTGAAAGCGCCTCTCGGCGATCGGCTCTAGCCACGGTTCGGGCGGTCGGTTCCCGGCCCATGGAGACAGGCCGTTCTTCTGCAACCACCTCCCTATCTCCTGATGAATCAGCTCGCGGCAGGTGCCATTCCAGAAAGATTGCTTCCTCACGTTGACTTGAATTGGAGCCGGTTCACCTTCGAGCACGAGGTAGACGGTCTCCCATTCCCGCTTGAAGAATTGGTCGCGGTCTTTCGCCGCAATCTTCAACCCATACCCATCGGAACCGTTCGACCACGCCGTGACTATCATTTTGCCTCCAATCCGACCCTGGACCAATGTACGTGCACACCGTTTTCCCATTCGCGCCATTCACAATTGGGGTGAGCCGGTCGCTTGCAGAAAGCCCCACCTTCGTCCACGAATATGGCATAGGCAATCCGAGCTTTCCCTTGGGCCACAAATTCAAAAATCCGTTTCACATCCTTGCCCACGCCGTCATCGCCCCAGAAGACGACCGGAAATTTGCCGCGAGGAATATCGATTCCCTCCCGTCGGTGCGATGGTTCGTACTTGAACTCGGCCGCCACGACGACCGTGCCCTGTGAATCTAGAACTGCCAGGTCGGCCGAGAGACTCCGACGATTTCCGGCCAGCATTGGATAATCATTGAAAACGTGGAAGGGCAACCGGCCATCGTCTATCTGCTTGCGAATTTGTGTCTGAACTGTCCACACGACATCCCGCTCGGTGAAAAAGCGAAATTGGGAATAGTTCTGACGTAACCAGACTAGCGAGTTTTCAAACAGGTTAGTCGCGGACTCCATCCTGCTCTCATCCCTCTGACCGTGTGCGCCTGTTCTGCCAACTTTGACCTAACGCCCCCAGCATTCTGCTCCAGCTTGCTTATGGGTTAGGGCAACCTGAACCGGGACAGCCAACTTCGCATGAGTTCCACCTGCTGAAGCGGGTGCTTCCCGTTCACCGCGCGGTCAAAGCGGGCAACGAATCGTGGTGCTGCCGGTATTGCCGCTTGAGCGCCGCTTCCAGCTCACCCGGTCGTGGCTCCATTTTCCATCCATACTCCAATTCCCAGCCAAAGTACAAGAGTGCCCAGACGGGGTACATCGCGGTGTGCCGGTCGGAAAATTCCTCGTGACGACCCTTGAGCGTGTTTTTGCTCTCGTTCCCTGTCCCCGCGGAACCGATGTAGATGACCGGACAATCGCCGATGGCTGAGAGACGGGAAACCTTGGTCCGCATCTTGTCCATGACCACCGGCCACTGCAGGTGCTTGATGGCTTGACTTGTTTGTTCCAGGATTTCGCTGACCGGGGTCCCCCGCTCCGCAATGCGGAGGACATAGACCCCTTTTTCCTTAGGAGGGTTGGCTCCGCGGATGTCTTGAAACGTAAAGCTCTTGAAGAGACCGCCACAATCTTGATGCCCTGTGCTCATTCTTTCCTCCTGATGGTCCGCTGCAGCAGCGGCGAAAGAGATTAACCACGCCTCGGGAACACTCGCCGACGCAAGGCGGAGTGACGAGACGTTCCAAACGAACCCTATGTGTATTCACGCCCGTAACCAGGGCGGTCAGCCCTGCACCCTCAGTAAATCAATGTCGCAAGAGCGGGAACATGCCCATCCCGGTGAAGCGGAGCCCATATCTGTCGCGTGTCCTTTTTCCGCTGGTCTCCTTCGCCCGGCAGTCGGCTGACATCAGGATGCACCATTGGAAAAAGTGTGACCTTGCGTCCGTCCAAGTCCACGGGATACGGCTTCCCAGCGGCTTCGCGAAATCTTGTGGGAACTGGCAGGTGGAACGCGCGGCGCAAACGTTGATACACTTCTTTGTCGGAGAGCGTGACGAGGACTCGCGGTCGGATGAGTTCTATCTCTCGGAGCAACCACTCATGGGCACATGTACTTGCGGCTTCCTGGATGACTTTCTCGTGCTCTGCCTTCGCCCGATAGTTGCTCTTGGGATACCGGCACTTGAACAAGTCGGTAATCCAGACAGAGTCCCGGGTGAGGCCAAGTGGCCGCAGGTAGTGCGCCTCTAGCGCCTGACCGCTCACTGTCGTCTCTGCAAAAGGTGTGTCTTGTCCTTCTGCCCATGAAGGGTTCTCGCCGACAAACATGACGAAAACGGGCGACGCGGGTAGCACCGGGAAGAGCGGTTCGATGTTCGGGTCTCGGAAGGGACATTTCGAGCAGTAACGAATTTCTTGTGCCATAACCTCATATTCGGATTTCACGCGATTTTCCTCCAGATTTGGTGTTCCGTTTGGGTCATCAATATTGCCAATTGGCCCAGCCCACGGCGGTGTGACAGATGCTAGCATCCACATCGCTGACGCTGCAAGTGACCTGTGTGGAAGCACTCGATGTGCATTCCAGTCGCTTGTGTGCGAGATGAAAATTGTCGAGCAGGCCTTCGAATCGGAAATATCCGTTCGAGATGGTCACAGAATCCAAGAAGAACCATGATGCAGTTCCACCCGTGGAGGGACAGGGGTAAGAGTAGTAGCCGTTGGAGGCAGTGTTTCCGCCATTCGAGACGTGGAACTCTACCTCGCCTCCCCACGAGAGAGCCCCGCGATAGTATCCATCAATTAACCGAGGCCGGTTTGGGATGGGAGTGAAGGTTTGGGTTGGCGTGGGCGTTCGCGTGGGGGTAGCGGTAAAGGTCGGGGTGGGCTGTCGAGCCACGAGGGGAAGATACGCTCCTAAGAAAGGAGTGCATGTCGCCGTGGCCGTCCGGGTCGCTGTACCGGTCCATGTGGCATCCGGGGTGAGCGGGACACTCCCGCTGATTTTTGTCACATTGTTGCTGCCGTTGTTCGCCACCCAGATACTTGAACCATCAAAGACAACATCCTGAGGATGGGTCCCCGTGTGCACCGTCGTGAAATAGAGTCCATCGCTCGCCCGCACCACACTTACGGTATTGTCCCCTGGGTTCGCAATCCACATGTAGGTTCCGTCGAACGCCATTCCAAAGGGATTCGTACCCACGGTCGGTGTCATGACGTGATAGCCATCACTTGCCCGAATGACACTCACCGAGTTATCTCCCCAATTCGATGCCCAGACGTTCGTGCCATCGAAGGCAAGACCTAGCGTTAGCCCGCTGCCAACGGTCGGCGTCATGACATGGTAGCCATCGACAGCTCGGATGACACTGACTGTGCCGTTATTGTTCGCCACCCACATGTTGCTTCCATCGTAGGTGAGCGCGAACGGCCCCGGCCCGACTCTATACGTTCCCACAGACCCGTAGTCACTTCCACGAATCACACTGACCGTGTTGCCGTTGCCGTTGCCCCAGTTCGCGACCCACGCGTTCGCGCCATCGTAGGCCACTCCAACTGGACTGGCTCCTACATTGACAGTCTGCAAGTCGCTCCCGTCGCTGGCTAAGACTCGGACGCTCTTTGCGCCGTTATTGGAAATCCACATGCGGGTGCCGTCGAAGGCGATGCCTGCAGGGAAAGTTCCTGTCCCATAGGTGCCCATCGAGGCACCATCGCTCGCGCGGAGCAACGAGATGTTATTGCCAAAGTAATTTGCCACCCATACCCGCGTCCCATCGAAGGCAATGGCATAGGGAGCATTCCCCGCCGGGAAGGTCTGCGTGGTGAGGGCCGCCAGACCGTGAGCGAGCGGCCCTCTGTTCGGGCCGGGTACGGCGGGCGACCTGGCGGAGCTGGGCGCGAAGCCAACAAGCTGGAGCAGGGCAACCAACAGGGTCGAAGTCACCAAGAAGGCGAGGATGCGAGAGATAGTCTGCATGGCTCTTTCTCCGTCGTAGGCTTTCACAACGCCCCGCAATAGGGATACGCTAGCCAAGATCGCTGACGCCACCCGAGGCAATCCGGGGAGTGATCACGGGAAGGCTCCCCTTTTGGCGCCGCAAGTCGGCAGAGGGCTCTTCAAGTACTTCGCATAACCCCATCTCACTTGACCTTCGTCCACGTGCCGCAACGGGAGCTGGAGAAACCGGCGTCACTGGCCGCGATGGTGACGACGGCTCCGCCGGTCGTATTGTCGTTAGCGATAATATCATGGAGCGTCCCGCCAAATCCTCTCAGCCGCTCCCAATAGCAGGAACCGCTGCTGCTAGAACGCCAAGTGCCCGGTGCGATGTCTTTGTTCACGATGAACGTGCCATCGCCAAAGGGTACGGTCGGGCTGGACGTGATAGGCGATAGGTCCTGCGTCCAGGTCCCACATCTTGAAGAGTTGAATCCTTTATCTGTTCCTGCGATGGTGACCACGGAGGGCCCCACGGCGTCATCATTGGCGATGATTTCGCCGAGTGTTCCTCCAAATCCGCTGAGTCGCTCCCAGTAACAACTTCCCGACCCCTTTCCCCGATAGGTTCCCGGCGGGATGTCCGCTCCAACGATTTTCATACCGTCGCCAAAGGAGATCGCTGGAGGGGAAGCACGGGTTGGCGTGCTGGTCGACCGTGGTGGACTCGTTTGCTTGGGGGTGTTCGATTGTTTCGGTGGGGCGGTGGGTGTGCGCGCGACAGTTGGCGTATTCTTAGGTCCAGCGGTGCTGGTTGGAAGGACGGTCGCTGTCGCCGAAGGGGCGGGAGTGACTATGTTCACAGGCCTGTCAGTCGCGAGAGGCCCACGGTTCGCGGCTACGAGACCGGGGGACGTCTCGGTCGGCAGGCTAGCGGAAGGCTTGGAGGGCGTCGCTAAGAAGACGGCAAGGCACACGCAGATGCACAGGACGGGGATGGGAGCGAGCAGAAGAGGCGGGATCTTGCTTCCAAAGAGATAGATGCCTTTCCGGCCAGGATTGGCGACCCCTCCAGGCTGCGCCGGAGCTGAGAGCGCCAATGCGGCCCCACAGTTCCCGCAGAACTTCTTGCCCTCCGGGTTCTCGTCACCACAGTTGTTGCATTTCATATCGCCTTCTATTCACATCGAGGGTTATTAAATTGCCCGCCCCACGCGCTCTCGTGGTTGCCAGGCCTCGTACCCACGAATGTCCCCGGGCGCGGATTCGGCTAGCTCCTCACGAAGGCAAAGAACCAGATTAGAAAAGCACCTGCCGCGTACGCGCAAACGCGCGTCCAACGACAGGTGCTTCGATGGTCGGATGACGAACGGCTAGCGGTTTGGAGGACTGAGTGGGAAGGCGAGACGTTTCGCTTCTCCTCTGAAGCGAATCGAACAGGAACAAGGTCGAGTGGGAAGCTTAGCCGTGCTCCGTTAGTATACTATCAAGTTGGCAACTGACCCAATGGGACAATGGTTCTACCGCCTAAGGAGCCTCTACCAGGACCAGAGGACTCCTAAGAGCGCCTAACAGAATGAAATCAGAGAAAGTACTGGCCGATCAGGACGCAAGCCAAGCTGAGAAAAGCCTCGTGGATGTCGTCCCGACGTTCATAGCGAACCCGCAAGCGACGGAACTGATGCAGCCAGCAGGGGGTGCGTTCCACCACCCAACGGTACTTGCCCAGCCCGCTGCCATGCGGCGTGTTCCGCTTGGCCAGGACCGGTTCAATGTCCAGGCGAGGCAGCATCCGCCGGAGCGGCTCCAAATCATACCCCTGGTCGCCTTGCAGGTGCTGGGGACGCCGACGCGGACGGCCGACTTTGCCCCGCAACGGGGGAATCGCTTCGACCAGCGGCAAGAGCTGAGTGATATCATTCGTGTTGGCACTGGTCAAGATCGTCGCGAGCGGGATGCCCCGTGCATCCGTGATCAGGTGACGTTTGTTGCCGGCCTTGGCTTTATCCGTGGGATTCGGGCCTGTTTTTTCCCTCCGTGCACGGCACGGACCGAAGCGCTATCGACCACGGCTCGGGACCAGTCCATCTGGTCGGCTCCCTGCAGCTGGGCCAGAAGCAGTTCATGCAGGGCCTGCCAGAGGCCTGCCGCTTGCCAGTCGCGGAGCCGCCGCCAACACGTCATGCCCGAGCCGCAGCCCATCTCTTGCGGCAAGTATTCCCAAGGAATGCCGGTCTTGAGGACGAAGATAATCTCGGTGAGTGCTTGACGGTTCGAAATAGGCTTGCGCCCTGGAAACCGAAAGCGCCTCGGTTTCGGAGCGGGCAAGATCGATTCAGCGAGTTTCCAAAGTTCATCATCGGCCAGCGGCTTGGCTATCGGAACACCTGCCTAGCTTCTAATGGTGTTCCACGCTGGCCAGTACGGATTCGGCTCACATTCATTTTGTTAGACGCTCTAAGTAAAGTTAGCCCCGACGTCCGCCCATGACATTCGACACTGCACCGCTATCATGAGGATGAAACTGTGCCCACTGAGAATGCCGGGGGCATTCGGTGTGCTATCATAGCCCGAAGGCTAGTAAGGTCAAACGTCGGCGAAATGTGCCAATTGTGATAGGTTGATGACCGTCGACCTCGCGGCCACCGATCTCTGGAAAGGAAGAGCCTCCTGTGAGTTGCCACTGGCGTAGGTTTTCAATATGGCGATTGACCGTTTCAGTCAGCAAAAGGGCGGCCCCAAAGGGCCGCCTCATT
>JAJYHY010000354.1 GCA_021784555.1 bacterium | reverse complement strand
GTCAGCACCCGGACTTGCCCGCCACACTCTATTATGACGAGCAGGAGCTGGCAGTGCTGGAGGTGTATAAAGGAAAACTTCCCCAACACGCCCGCGTTGAGAGGCCCGCCGCCCCGGTGCCGGTTCAGCCCCATAGGCATTAACCTAAGGCGCCGCACAACCTCAAGGATCCTATGAAAATCGAGGTTTTTCATGACCGAACGTGCGCTGCGCGCTCCAAAAATCGCAAAAACAGGCCGAAATTGGGTTAGGTTAATGCTTATGCGGTTCAGCCCCCTCAGGAGCCTATTGAGAAGAAATCCTCCCGTCCGCCTGCCCAGGAGAAATCAGAGCCGGGCCTGGGGTCTCCCGGCAGTGGGCCCAGGGCTAGCTCGCCCGCCACGGCGTCCACACTGACCCTGCTATGGGCCAAGTAGAGAGGAGGGGAGAATAGGATGCAAGAACAACGTGATATATTTAGAGACGACAGAATGTAGGCATGAAACGCCCGTGGTTACTGGTGATTCCAGAAAAAAACCCCGTTTTTAGGGGGGAAGATCAGTCAGACCTCTGATTTTCTTGTTGCCTTCCCGCCTTTGCCTGATATTAATGCTAGCAATTAGAAAATCACTCGGTGATTCACCGCTGTTGGCGCCTTGATAGATTAATCCAAGTGCGGACCAAACATCGGCTCACCTAAGAAGTACGCCCTATGGAATTGAACCGGTCTCATACAACCCCCGCCTCTCGGCGATCCACCTCCACAACCCGGCACATTCCACCCAAGCTCATGCCGTTCCTGCTTGGGGGATTTCTCTTTGCAGCCCGTTGCGCGCTCCTGGCCGACCCATACCCCGTCTCACTAACGTTTGCTGATCCCACGGTAGGGGGCGGGTCAACAGGGGTACTCATTGTGACAATGAGCGAGCCTGGTGTGGCCCGAGTCACCACCGATAACCCCGAAGTAGCAGGCTTTGCATCTCCTGACGGTCCAACTTCTCGCGCGGATGCAACCTGGGTTTATGCCTTGGACCCGACGACGCTGACGGGGTCGGTGGGCTTTCCCACTGGCAATCCAGCCCACGACACGCCCGTCACCTTCACTGCTACCGCGAATGGGGTATCCGTCTCTGGCACTGTTGTCGTGAAGGCGACGGTTCCGGTATCTCTCACGCTGGACAAGTCTTCTATCAGCGGTGGTGAGGTTGCAACAGCCACCCTGACGATGAACTATATGGCAGACTATCTCAGCGCCTTAACCATCAATATCGGAACAAGCGATAACAATTTGGCGGGGGTTGCACTGGGCGGGTGGTATCCGCCTCCGCTGTCCATTCCGGGACCCGGTGGCGGCGGGAGCGGAACCAGTGTGGGCACGTTCATCGTCTATGTTAACCAGAATCCGACCGCGCCAACGCCGGTCACAGTCACGGCGACTTATCAAGACGTGAGTATTTCCAGTATCGTGCTCATTAAGCCGGACTATCCTCGAATGGCTCTTCCCGATGGTAATGTTGTAGCTGATGCCTGCGGTGGCGAAGCTGTCCAAGCGCAACTTTCACTTGAACGTCCAGCGGGCCAGGCCGGGGAGACCATCTATTTGAAGAGCACCGATCCTGCGGTGGCCGTTCCGGATCGCGATTCTGTATCGTTCGCGTCGGGCTGGCAGCAGAACGCCACTTTCACGATTTATACGAGCGATCCCACGAACTGGTGGTTCGATGCCGCCGCTATCGAAGCGAGCTTCGTGAAAGACGGCCCGGCCATTGAATCCCTGGAAGTTTTTGTAAAGAGACCGGTTCCAGATGGTCTTCAGGTGGACGACAGCGTCCTATGCTCTGGAGCCGGCACGGTCGGCCATGTTTCTTTAACCTGCCCGCCGCCAAGCCCGGCCACAGTTCTCCTGTTCAGCGACAACGCGTCAGTGGTCGTTCCGGCATCCGTGACGGTGGCCGCCGGTTCCGACAGCGCGGATTTTCCGATCACGGCCGGGGCGGTGACAAATAACGTTTTCGCCACGATCGAGGCGGACGACCAGTACATCCTCGGGCTGGGGCCGACGGCTCATGTCGCCGTTCAGGCGCCGGCGCCGGCGGCGCTCACTATTCAACCTCACGAAGTGGAAGCTGGGCTTCAGGCCCAGGCGCGGCTGACGCTCACGTGCCCGGCGCCGCCGGGTGGCTTGCAAGTTGGGTTCGCAGCGAGCGAGCCGGCTGTCCAGATTCAGCGCTGGGTGACCGTGCCTGAGGGTCAAATCGAGTTGGACCACATCTCCATCAATACGACGAACAAAATCGCCTCGACCTTGCTCGTCCAAATTACGGCCAGCACTCCAGCCGGTTCGCGAAACGCCGTGTTACGCGTATTGCCCAAAGACAATTGCCCGATCAAATCGGTCACCGTTGCTCCCGCCGTAGTCCCGGCGGGGAAACCCGCGGCTGGTTTCGTCAAACTCTGCCAACCGGCCACGGCCGACACGCAAATCGTCATGAGCAGCAGCGATTCATCGCTGGCGATTGCCGGCCAGCCGGATTTTTCGGATATGGGGGTTACCGGGCCGGCCATTGTCGTACCGAAAGGCCAGGATACGGCGGCATTTGGGGTGCAGACTTACAAGCCGGGCGCCGTAACCATCACCGCGACGGCCGCAGGGCAATCGGAATCGGCGCAGTTAACCATCAGCCCGGCCAGCCTGGAATCAATCAGTATCAACAACCACGATCCTGACGTGTTCGTTCCGGAGGTTCTGTGCGGGCAGGGCGGCGCAATTGGACATGTGGTTCTAAGCGACCCCGCGCCGGACGGAGGAACCACGGTTTATCTCAGGAGCGAGCCGTTTTGGGGCGGAGCCGGAGATACCCATGTACAGCTCCCACCGACGATCCAGATCGATGCCGGCCAGCAGATAGCCTATTTTGACATCGGCACAACAGTGACAAGACATGAGGTGGACGCTGTGATCGAGGCCAGTTTGTCACCGGATTTTGCGGACACCGTGCAAGCGGAACTGTTGATTCACCCGCCAGGAGTGGACTCGGTAACGCTCAGCCCCAACAATCATGTTTGTGGAGGAGAAACCCTCACGGGAACCGCGACGCTCTGCGGCCAAGCGCCGGCCGACGGCCTGGAGCTTTTCGTTCAAAGCACGGTTCCGTCGGCAGCGTGGGTGGAACCAACGTCAATTTCCGTTCCAGCCGGCGCCTCTTCCGCCAGTTTCACCGTTCACACGGCTTCAGTCGCGAAAGAGACTGACCTCGACATCAGAGTCGGGACGAGGTTGAGCAAGAGGGGGTACGTCATGGGCGAGTCAGCCGGCCTGGTAATCGATCCCACCTTTGGCACGCTCACCTTCGATCAGAATCCAGTCGTCGGGGGCAACGAGGTGACCGTGACGGTGACCCTTTGTCAGCCGGCTGGGGCGGATGGCGTCTCCGGAACAGTTGCCACTTGGGGTGCGCCCTATCCGAATGCTTATACGTTACCTGATTCACCGCTGACGCAATCCGAGCCAGACTGCGATTTCACGATTCCCGCAGGACAGACGACAGCGATTTGCCACATCCGCACCCTGGCGATTACGCCGGATTGGATTGGCCTTAAGACCGGGGCCAACGTTTCGGAGGTATATTTTTACGTTGGAGGCTCGGAGTCCCTCTCCTCAATGTACTACATCACCGTTGTTCCCGCGGAACCTTCGGCTGGCCTTCCTCAGCATTCACTGACGTCTCAACGACCAACCGAGAAAACAGTGGCGCCGGTCACAGTGCCGTATCCGCAGCTTACTTCCCCCACCCTTTACGTGAAGACGGGAACCGCGAGCGGTGCAATTCAAGCATTCAACTCGCGGATGGATGCGTCTCTAGCCATCAGCCCCTGGCCTCGATTTCATGCGGACGCGCTCAATAGCGGGGTTGGCGTCGGCAGCGGGGCCGAGGCAGTGCAGAGGTGGGCCGTCCAAACGGGCTCGGGCATCCGTTCTTCGCCTGCCATCGGGCCCGATGGCACCGTTTACGTCGGTTCGTCCGATGGGAATGTTTATGCCTTGGACGGCGCTTCCGGTCTAAGGAAATGGATCTTTAGCACTGGAGGAGCAGTTTTGTCTTCACCGGCCGTGGCGTCCGACGGAACCGTATATGTGGGTTCGGCGGATCACAACCTCTACGCCCTGGATGGCGCCACAGGCCAGGAGGAGTGGAGGTTCGGGACCGGCGGCGCAGTCTCTTCATCCCCGGCAATTGGCGCGGATGGTACGATTTATTTTGGATCAGACGATGGCGGACTCTACGCCATCGACAGCGCGGGAGAACAAAAGTGGATTTTCTCCACGGCCGGACCTATCGTTGGCGCGCCGGCGCTTGGACCGGATGGGGCGATTTATTTTGGTTCCAGAGATCAGAAGATCTATGCGCTGGATTCCGGGGGCAATAAGAAGTGGGCTTTCGCGACGGATGGCGCTGTGGAATCTTCTCCCGCGGTAGCGCCGGACGGCAAGGTTTATGCCGGCTCAGATGACGGCAGCGTCTATGCGCTGGATGGAAACTCCGGGCAGCTTATATGGTCCTATCCAGCGGCCGGGGCCGTGGTTTCGTCTCCGGCGCTCGGCGCCGATGGCACGATTTACATCGGCTCCGGGGACGGCCTCCTCTCCGCGCTGGATGCGGCCAGCGGCCAGTTGAAGTGGTCGGCTTCAACCGGGGACGCCATCGAGTCGTCTCCCGCCATTGGCGCCGATGGCACGATCTACGTTGGCTCTTTCGATCTTAACCTCTATGCGCTCAACGGCACAAACGGAGTCAAACAGTGGGTCCTCCCGTTAAACGACCGGATTATCTCCTCTCCCGCGATTGGCGCGGATGGGACCATTTATGTCGGCGGCGAGAGTGGCGCGATTTACGCCATCGGGTCGGCGCCTGGCGCCCCGGCTATCGGCCTCGAGCTTGCGGATCAAGCAGTGGCGGCAGGGAGTAACGCCATGTTCACAGTGGTCGCGAGCGGCGCCGACCCGTTGAGCTATCAGTGGCGGAAGGATGGCGCCGCCATCTCCGAGGCGACCAATGCCACCTTCACCATTACCGGAGCGCAAGCCAGCGACGCCGGGACTTACAGCGTGGTTGTAAGCAACACCGCCGGCAGCGTCACCAGCAACGGAGCCGAGTTGACAATCGCCGCGCTGCCCCAGATTACTGCCCAACCCCAGAGCCAAACACGTGCGCCCGGAGGGGACGCCGGCTTTTCCGTGACCGCATCCGGCGGCGGCCTTTCCTATCAATGGGAGAAAGAGGGGTTGCCAATCGCCGGCGCCACGTCTTCCAGCTACACGATCGCAGCCGTTGCGTCGAGCGACGCGGCAACTTACACCGTGGTCGTGAGCAACGTCGCCGGCAGCGTTACCAGCGCTGATGCGCGATTGACTGTAGATACAACATGGCCAAACGATTTGGCCTTTGACGGCGGATATGTAACCGTACCGGACACCAATCGTTTGGCGGCGCCGTTCACCATCGAGGCCTGGGGGCTGCCCAGCGCCTCGGCCGGCTGGCAAGGCATCGTCGGCTCACGTGAACCCTCGGACGCCGGATTTGATTTGAAGTTCAACGGGACAGCCGGGGTTCACGCGGATATTGGCGACGGAAGCAGTTGGCTAACCACCAGCGCCGACTACACATTTTCGCGGCCGATCACGAACTGGGTTCACGTGGCTTACGTTGTGAGTGCTGTGTCGTATATGATTGTGGTCAATGGCCGGGCGGTGCTGACAAACAGTCTGTCCGGCGGGCTTCCGATTTTGTATGATGGCAGCCATCAGTTGCGGATTGGCGATACTGGCTATGCCGGCGAATCGATGCGCGGGCAGCTTGACGAGATTCGCATTTGGAACCGGTTGCGCTCTGCAACTGAGATTGCGGCTGACTACCAAACAATTCTTCGTGGCGACGAACCTGGCCTGGTCCACTATTATCGGTTCTCTGATGGCCAGGGCGACACGACCGCGGATGCGGCGCACTCCGTCCAATCGGTCGCGGCGACGCTGGTTGGGCTGGGAACGGGTTTGGCTTGGACAAACAGCGAGCCCCAACTCAACCCTCCTGTCACTGCCTTGCCGGCCCTCAGCGCCCCAGGCTTCTCCGGCGGCCATTTTACTTTCCTGGTCTCCGGCCCGGAGAACCGGCAGGCGGTCGTTCAGGTTTCGACGAACCTCGTGGTTTGGGTCTCGCTTTCGACAAATACCATTTCCGGAGGGAGCTTCGATTTCACGGACAGGCAGAGCAGCGACTCGGCGGCCCGCTTCTATCGCGCTGTGCTGGCGCCGTGACGGTCCTGCAAATCCCGGGTTTATGCTAAGATTATAGGACTGACCCTTCCACTTTCAAGGCAGGATCTTGATCCGCATGTCGCGGAAGGCCACGGCGCCGTGGTCGCCTTGGAGGAAGATGCTGCCCGGCTCGTCGATGTTGTTGTCCAACTGACCGCCGGTGGGCCGGTCCACCGTCAGGTTGTCGATGATCTTCACGCCGTTTAGAATGACCGTGACCTTGTGGCCGATGATGGTCGCTTCCACCGTCTGCCAGTGGCCCGGCTTCTTGGACACCTCCTGGCTCGGGGCGGCGTAGTTGTAGATCGAGCCGTTGCTCGTCCGGGACGGTTCGGTGGCATCGCCGTCGTCGAGTATCTGGACTTCATGGCGCCCGCGGAGATAAAACCCGCTGTTGCTGCCCTTGGGAATCATGTACTCGTAGCGGGCGGTGAAGTTCCAATACTTCTGGTCGGTCACCAGGTCGCTGCCTTGACCATGGTGGCTGGCCGTGTTCACCAACATCCCGTTTTGGACGCTCCAACTGGGCTTGTCCGGATTGCGGAGGCGCCAGCCGTCGAGGTCCGTGCCGTCGAACAGCGGTTTAAATCCCTCGGCCGCCTCGTCCGCACTCACGTGATAGACCGTGCTCTGCGGCTTGGCGCTGCCTGGCTCCAGGCCCAGCGCCCACTTGATGCCTCCCAGGATCACCTTCTGGTAGGCCTGGGCGACGGCGGGCGGATTCTCGCGATTGCCATTGCCGTAGGTCCAATTGGGGTCCCACACATCCCTGCGGTGGCCCAGTGAAATGTAGAACACCCGGCCGCGTCCGAACCGCTTGCACCAGGCGACCGGAAACTCGCCCGGTTGCCCCGTGTTCGGATGTTGGTCCAGCCAGAGCAGTTGATGCACCCGGTTGAGATGGAAGCTCCAAGGCCAGAAGAGGTAGATTTCATCATGAACCGTCCAGGTGTGGCCCAAGTCAGCCAGGCCGGGGAAGGTGGGGTCTTCGACGATGCAATGCACCGTCGCCTGTGTGTGATGGGTCCGAAACTGGGCGCCCAACATGCGGGTGTAGCCCGGAAACACATGCGCCGGGTGGTCGAACGTGTCGGCCGCGGCGTGCATCCCGATGAAGGCCTTGCCCGACCGAATCCAACGGATAAAGGCCCGGCGGTTGGGAATCGGGAGGGTGCCCGTGGTGCTGACAAAGATGGCGCCGTCATAGTTCTTGAGGTTCTCCGGAGACATTTTGTCAAACCCCTCGGTGCCTCTTCCGTTCGGGCCGCCCGTGACCAGATCCACGGTGAAGGCCCCGCTCTCTTGTCCCAATCGGGTGATGACTTTCGTCGCGATGGGAATGGAGCTATGGCGAAAACCTCGGGTGGCGGTCACCAACAGCAGACGCTTGGGTTGGGCCGAAAAGGAGACCAGAGGCATGGCCAGCAGCGCCATGCTGATTAGGAATCGTGTGAATTTCAGTTTCATAGATTGTCTTGTCTTTGCCGCTCAATGAGGACTCTCAAAAAACGACGCTCGGTGGAGGCATGACATTCATTTGGGCATACAAAATTCTCTATCGTCACCGCACCGGTGCCACTGGCGCGACAATAAAATACGCGGCCGCGTATTTTATTGTCGCGTGCCACTTCTGGGGATTGCTCGGCAGTTCGGCGATGCAGCAGGATGCAATCCTGCGCTACGAAGAGTTCTGTCCTGCGCCCCGCCCACCACCGCCCGGCCATTCTAGGCTTGCCTTTGCGGCGCAGACGACGCTATGCTTTTCACAATTCAGCGAACGTGGATGGAGTTGACACGTAGGTGATTAGACCCGCCGACCAAGTTTCGGTCGAAGCCGGCGATGCGGGCTGGAGAAGAATCTGCGGGAGATAGTTATGAAGAGAGCGAATAAGCCCGCGCGGGCCAAACCAGAAAAGAGAGAGCGGTTCTCGCGGCCGCCTCCACCGCTCACCGCCGGCCCGGGCGTCTCCGAGTCCCCCAAGAAACCGTTTCCGATGGTCGGTATCGGGGCCTCGGCGGGCGGTCTGGAGGCGTTCACGGAGCTGCTCCGGGAGTTGCCGACCGATACCGGCATGGCCTTTGTCCTGGTGCAACACCTCGACCCCGGCCACGCCAGCGGATTGACGGACATCCTTACTCGCACCACTTCGATGCCGGTGCGCGAGGTTACGAACAACATGCCCGTCCAGCCCAACCACGTCTATGTCATCCCGCCCAATTCCAGCATGGTGATCAGCGGCGGGGTGCTTAAACTCCAGGCGCGTTCGGCCACGCGTCCCCTGCACTCGATTGATGGTTTCTTCGAGTCGCTGGCCGAGGACCAAGGCGAGCACGCCCTGGGCGTCATCCTCTCCGGCACTGCCTCCGACGGCACGCTCGGCCTGGAGGCCATCAAATCTCACGATGGCATCACCTTCGCGCAGGATGCCTCCGCCAAGTACGAATCGATGCCCCAGAGCGCCATCGGCGCCGGCTGCGTCGATTCGGTGCTCTCTCCGCGGCAGATCGCCCGGGAATTGGCTCGCATTGCCCGCCACCCTTACGTGGGCGGCAAGGCGCCCCCGCCTCCTGAACGCCCGCGCCCCGAGTCCGCCGGCGAGGAGGCCAAGATCCAGGGCGAACAGAATGG
>JAJYHY010000353.1 GCA_021784555.1 bacterium | reverse complement strand
TCCGCCGCCTCCCCCTCCCCCTCCGCCACCGCCACCTCCTCCACCCCCCCCTCCACCTCCGCCGCCGCCTCCCCAACCACCCCAACCGCCCCAGCCCCCGCCTCCACCGCCGCCTGTCACTGTTCCGCCACCAATAGGCACGCCATTGAAATACCAATAGTTTGTGATCCAAAAATCACTCGTAACCACGAAGTGAAAGCTGACCACCTGCCCCGGGACGACGTTCGTTTCCGAAGGAGGTTGCTCAACGGCGATTGGCGGAAAATTCGACGTGGCCAAGTGCGTCTGGAGCTGAAAGGCGCCGCCATTTCCCTTCGGATCCGCCACGGCAATCTGGTATGTTGTGCCCGGATTCGGCACCGCGAAGTGGACGGATAGAGAACCGTTAACCCAGGCGTTGCTAATGACCGGCGCCAGGTTGGTCAATGCGTCTCCGGTATAGATTCCAAGCGTCTCGGCCCCCGAAAAGCCTGTCACATTCACATACGCCTCTCCTTTGCTTGGCATCGTCCACGTGTACCAAACAGAGGCGCCGGGAGGATAACCGCCGTGCTGAGGTTCGCCCGGCTCGGCGGTTGCATACTGATTGTTGCCGCCGACGCTCACGTCCAGACCCGAAAGCGCGCTGCGGTTGGCAAAGTCATCGTTGGGAGGCGGCGCATGGACCGTCAGGGTAGCGGAGGCGCTGGCGCTACCTCCCGCGCTGCTCACGATCACTTGATACCTCCCCGCCTGGCTCGGCTGGACGTCGGGCAAGACCAGGCTCGCGTTGGTGGCGCCGGCAATTGACGTGCCGTTGAATTGCCACTGATAGTTCAGAGGCAGCCCGCTGCTCGCAACCACCCCGAACGAGGCCGTGCCGCCTTGCAGAACGGTCTGGTTGGTGGGGGCCTGGGTAATTATCGGGGGAAAATTGGTCGCGACAAAGCCCAAGTCGAGTTGAAAGGCGCCGCCGGCCCCCCCAACACCCGCCACGGTGATCTGGTAGCTGGTTGCGCTGCTTACCTCAAACTGAGCCGTCAGTGGTCCCGAAAACCAGGAACTGCTCGCTATGGCGGTGAGCTGCGTCAGCGCATCCCCCGTGTAAACGACCATGACCTGATTCCCGGCATAGCTGGGCACATTAACAGTGGCCAAGCCGGTGGCCGGCGCTGTCCACGTCCACCAAACCGATTGAGGAGAAGCCCAGCCGGCGGGGGCAGGTTCGCCGGGCTCCGCCGTCGCATAGACGTCGGAATCCGTGGTGGTGATGGAGCTTCCCGACAGCAGAATTCGATTCGCGAAATCGTCGTTTGGTGGTCGGGGAAACACGGTCAAAGCAGCGTTGCTGCTCGTGACTGAACCGCCGGCGCTGCTCACCTTGACCGCGTAATTTCCTTGCTGGCTTAGCGAAACGTTGGTTAATACAAGCATCGAGCTCGTCGCACCCGGAATGGTCTGGTTCCCATTGTAAATCCACTGGTAAGTCATGGGTGAGTCGCTCGTTGCCGTCACCCGAAAAGTCGCGGTTCTCCCCTCCACGACCGATTGGTCCAAGGGCTGCTGAGTGATCTCCGGCGGGAAATAGGTTGGGGTAAACTGGAGCTTCAATTGGACCGCGCCGGGCGTGCCGCTGACGTCAGCCGCGATGTCGTATAAGACGCCGGCGCTCACACGGAACACGCACCGCCCCGTGCCATCCGGGTTGGCCATGGCGTTGCTCGAAACCACGCTGAGCGAGGAAAGATACTTGCCCATATACACGGCGAGATGCGTCCCGTAGGCGCTCCCGCTCAAATCAATGAGAGTTGACCCGTCGCCAGGGGCGGTCCATATAAACCAAACCGAGTGAGTGGCCGGATAACCCGCATGGGCCGGTTCGTTCGGCTCGGCGGTTGCCCCCACGGTCGTTGCGGTTACCGTCGTGTTGGTGCCGGTTAAATGGGTCGCGCTGGCGAGATTATCATTCGGCGGCGTCTGCGCGCGGATGTGGCCCGGCCCAACGAGCCAGGCAGCCGTCAGAAACATCAAGACGGGTGCGTGAATTCTCTGTTTAAGCTTCATACAATGTCCTATGGATTGGTTATCACTCTGTAAAATCGCCAGGGAGGCAAATTGGCTGTCGGATCGTTAAACACCGCGGGGCCTTGACCTTTCGTAATCTGGCCTATGGGTGTCCACTGCTTGAAGTCGCTCGTCGCCTCTACGGTCAGCGTGGCGCCGGCTTGTCCGCCATCGATGAGGATCGTCACTTTGCCATCCGCGCCTTCCACCGCCTGCAACCGGATTCCACTTCCGCTCTCCAGTCCGCATTTCCCCTGGGTCCCCACCTGGTAGATGGCTTGGATCTCGTTCGGACTGAGGGCGCGATTATAGAGCGAGATCTCGTCCAGCAAACCATCCATAAACAGGTACTGCACTTGTCCGATGGTCAAAGGCGCATCGGCCGCCGGCACGGCCAAATCGTTGGTCTCGGCGCCCTGGACGACGCCGTTCACATAGATTTGGTAAAGGCTCCCGCTCCGCGTCACCGCCAGGTGATACCAACGATTTGTGCTTGGATTGAACGGGGCCTGCGCCAGGAAGAGCGGCGGCACCGACGCCCCTCTTATGTAGAAATAGAGCGTCCCGCCCCCGAAACCGAAAAACCATTTGCTCCTGGGACCCGGTCCCTCGTCCTGGCCGATGAAGGCGGTGCTGCCGTCGCCGGCCGGGGTGGAGGCATACACCGCCGAAAAGTTGGCCCAGAGTTCAATCGTAAAATCGTTGGCGCCAAGCGCCCACAAGGGATTATTCGGGACTTGCAGGTAAGAGCTTGCTCCGTCGAAGGCAAAGGCCTGGCCCACCTCGCCCGGCCCATAGGCTACTGCTCCTTCAAATACCGCGTCGTTCGTCCCGGCGTAATCCCCCGTGTTCCCTTCGCCCTGCCACCAAGCGACCATCCCGGGCGGTGTTCCCGGACAGGCCACGCCCGTGGCGATTGTCAGGACTGCGGCCGGCGCGCTCGCCGTGCTCCCAATGGCATTGGTGATCGCCACGCTGTAGTCCCCGGCCTCCGCCCGGGTCACATTGGTCAATATCAGGCTGGCGCCGGTGGCCCCCGGAAGCGCCGACCCGTTGAAGCTCCATTGATAGGAAAGAGGTGGAGACCCTGTGACGCCGACTCGGAAGGTCACCGTCGTGCCCACACTGGCCATCCGAGACTGCGGCTCGGCGGTAATCTCCGGCGGCCCCAGCACCGTGAGCACGGCCGCGCCGCTGAGAGTGCTCCCGTTCCCGTTGCTTACCTGGACCGTGTAATCCCCGCTCGCCTCCGCCGTTACATTGCTCAACGCTAGAGTCGCGTTCGTGGCCCCCGCCAGCGCCGCTCCATTCAACCGCCACTGGTAGCCGAATGGCCCCGGCCCGCTCGCCGCCGCCTGGAAGGTCACGGTCGAGCCGACCGACACCGTCTGGTTGGTGGGTGAAACCGTCACCCCCAAAGGAAGAAGGCCCTTGACGACCAGGGTCAGCACTCCCTGGCTGTAGTTGGTTTCCCAGGCCGCGACGGTCGGCAGATTCGCATTGGTGAAGCCAACAAGGTTGGTGCCATAATCCAACACCGCGAAAGAGTCACCGACATTCGGGAGGTAACCGCCCTCTACATCAGCCTCCAGTGTTCCCCCCACCGAGGCTTTCCCGCTTAGATTGATCCTCCCGAAATCCGAGGGGCCGCCCAGCCCAAAACCGAGGATGCCGACGTTTTGTGTGAAGCCGACGCTGAAAGTGATTTCGCCGTGCTCGGCCTTGACGAATCCAGTGTTGACCGTGCTGGCGGGGACCGAGAGGGTCCCGCCCGACGCCGATTCAACGAGCTCGCCCACATTGCTAAGCGAACTGCCTCTAATCACAATCGTCCCGCCACTCACATCAGCCGAAATCGTCCCCTGGTTGACCACTCCCACATCCTGTGGACCTCCATACCAGTCGCTGTATCCGATGGTTCCATTCTGCCCCCGCACCATCACCCCAGCCCCAATCACCAGCGTCGTGCCCGAATTGGCCAACCGCAGCGCGTCGGCCCCCGGATTGCCGTACGAACCAAAGACCACCGTCCCATTGCCGCCCAATACCTGGTTGCCCGTAAAGCTAACCGCCCCGTAATTGCCGTTGGTCGGGCTGCCCACATACGCCGTCCCGTTTAACACCAGCCCGTCCGCCACCGTCAACGCGGCGCTGTTGACGCTCCGGCCCACATCCAACTCCCCATCCACCGTCACCCCGTCCAACCTCCCCGACTGCACGACAAACGACGCCCCGTTGGTCGTCAGAATCGTCCCTCCCAGCACCGTTCCCCCGTTCAGCAACAGCGTCTCCTGGCACTGGATGCTATTGACCTGAACAATTCCGGAAGAAATCGTGACCGTAATGGCGCCATCGGAGGTGTCGATGACGGCGTCGTCGTTTGTGCCAGGAACGACCCCGGTACTCCACTTGCTGGCGTCTCCCCAATCGCCGCTACCGCTTATCCAGCGCACCGTTCCCGCCCAGGCGAGGCTCCCGAGCATCCCGACCATCCAGGCGCACAAAAACAGAGTTCCCTTCGTCACGGTGCTTGGCAGCGCCACTCCTTCCCGCCTGCATCCTTTTGGGTCCCGCCGGGGCCTCTGCATCGACGCGTCGGCCCCCACGGCCTGGCTGATTTTCGCCGGGCCAGGGCAAAGCCGCGGGGTGTGCGCGAAAGCCTGGGGCTGTAGCTTCAAGTACTCAGCATTTGGACCGCCCAGCCTGGGCAGCCAACCCGATTGGCGGTCTCTTCTGACGGCTGATTTGCGATTCTCGATGGACAGATTCATAAGGCATCGCTTGCACTCCACAGACGCGCGGGAGGCGGTTAAAAGGCTTTTCATCGGCACGAATTTCGTTAACAAGGACAAGCCGTGTTGCCATGAGGCTCCCTACCTTGTCATTTCAGCCTGTAGAACCTCACTACTGAGGCGCCCGCATTTGGATCCGCACAAACGGCCTTGCCGTCGGTCGCCTGAAACGTTCCGAGGTCCGACCAATTCCGCAGATCGGTGGACCACTCCACATCAACCTGACTGAGGCCCGGAGCAGATACCTGGAACGTGAATACGCCATGCGAAGGGGGCAGAAGCGGACCGCCTCCGACACCGGAGAATGAGAGTGACCCGGGCGCTGGCGCCGCCGA
Source organism: bacterium (assembly GCA_021784555.1). Lineage (GTDB taxonomy): Bacteria > Verrucomicrobiota > Verrucomicrobiia > Limisphaerales > UBA8199 > JAJYHY01. The sequence goes on along the minus strand of JAJYHY010000353.1, from coordinate 3,771 downwards.
ACCTTCGGCGGTTAGAGCAAGGAGGGACGTCAGGTCGCCTTTAAATGAATCAAGGAGCGCTCCCTTGCCCTGCTGAATGCCGGGAGCCGAGTTGGGCCAGGCGTACTGCTTGAACAACCAACGACTCCAGACGACTATACCATTCCTGTAGCTTGGATCCGTAGTGGGGTCGGTGCCGATGGCGGTGTTCGCGCCGACATCGGCAATCCATGCGCGGTACGAGGAGGAGGCAAGGGCGCCGAGGTCGTCGCCCAGCACAGATTTGCTCGTGTACAGTACGGGCACCCTAGATGTTCGGTCATGGACGTACTTGAGCCATGTAGCGACCCAAAGGGAAAGGGTTTGAGTGGTGTGGCCCTCTTGGCTCAAGTACTGCTCAACCTCAGGCCAGTCCAGGTCCAACGCGGGCGGCAGATATCCTCTTCCGATGTAATCGTTCGCCATGTCCAAGAAGGTCACAGCCTCGGCCTGGGCGCTATACCCCTCATCTGGACGCGCAAAGTGATAGACGCCGACGAGCAGACCGCTCTCCAGCGCCGCTTGGACATTTGCGTCGAGGTTGAACCCACCAGGTCCTCCGAGCCCCTCGCTCGCCTTCAGATACGCGAAGCTGTTGGTTTGCGCGACCTCGCTCCAGGTAATCGTGCCCTGGTTGTCGGAAACGTCCATGCCTGTGAGATACGGGTACGGCGTCGCTTTGACTACAGCCTGGCCAGTGGTGCTTGTAGCCAGGAACGCCAGGACGCCATTGGTGTTGATATTGACTGAGTCCGACAGGATGAAGCCCTGCGGCTTCCATTGGATGCCGGGAATGGCTGAGCCCTGCTCGGCCACCGGTTCAGGCACACGGGCGACTAGGTGTCCGCTTGGGCCTCGGTGCAAGGTGCTCACGAAGACGCCCGGGCCTGTACTGTAGACGCCGGCATCTGTACCCGTGCCAATTGCGACGAAAGCGACCCTGACAGCTTGCGAGTCGCCCTGCACACTGACACTCATGTCCTTCGCGAACCCAGAGAAGAGGCTGGTGCCGTCGGGCGCGTCCAAACCCGTGACTCGCTGTAGGGAGAAACCGCTCCCGCTTCTTTCCGCAAGGTATATGCCCTCACTCCCACGGCTGAGCTTCTCGCCGTAGAAGGCCATGTATTGCCCATTGTCGCTTATTCCAGGCGCACCCCCCAGCTCCGTGAATCCCATTTCCGCGTCCGCGATCGTCGCCTCGGCGGAAAGGTCCTGGTTATAAAGCACTATCGCGTCGGTGGCTTTCGGCCCGGTTTTCACCACGACTTCGCCGGTGTTGGCTATCATCGGCTCGGCGCCAAGCCACATCGGACCGCCCGCGATGGGCGCGAGATGCGGACCGGCGATTGCCATGTTGGCTAACCATGGCGAGGAGGCGTCGGTGCTGGCCAAAAACACGGCATCGCCGTTGTCGTTCAGGGAGAAGGTCGCGTCGACGGCGGAAAACGGCCCGATGGCAAGAGGTCCGATGCTGCTGTTACCGTACTCGTCGGTGCGGTCGTCGTACTCAGCGAGCGCCGTCCCACCCGCTGACGCTGGCGAAGAAGACGCAGGGACGAGGCTCAGCAGCCCGTAGGCGTCCGAGTAGCCTGGGGTGATCTCGTAGACCGTGCCGTCAGGCAGGTACCCGAGAACGGGCGGCGTGTCCTTGACTGCGGTCATGCCCAGGTCTAGCACCTGACCTGCGTCGTTGATCTGGGCGGAGCCCTCAATGCCGCTCCCCGTGCCGGCCACTTCCCATGGGAGACTGCTGGCGTCCCCGGCAAATATGGAAATTCCGTTGGGGGCGGTTCCGAGAAACGCCACCAGCCCGTTATTGTTTATCGAGACGCTCTGCCCAATTTCATTTATGGTGATGCCGCCTCCCGCCAAACCGGTTGCTCCCCCGCCGGTTTGCGCCACGATCGTGAATTTGTAGCCGTCAGCGGGCGAGGCCAGAGGGGTGGCCAGCAGCAGGCAGGCCATGACCGCTCCTCTGGCGTGTCTCGCGACCCGGGGGTGAACGCGCCACGCCGTGCGAGGCGCACGCAGGGAAGTGCGCGACGATGACGGATAAGCGCGGATGCCCGGCGCCCGCCTCAGTGTTTCGAATGATGTTTGTTTGTGCATAGTGCTTTCAAGGATTGAGGGTTTGAATTACCCGGTAGTACCGCTCTCGTGGTAAAACGGGTGTCGAATCGGTGAAGATGTCCGTTCCTTGGCTCTTGACGAGGCTGCCTATGGGCGTCCAGTGCTTGAGGTCCTCGCTCGCCTCAACGGTCAATGTGGCGCCGGCCTGGCCGCCGCGGATGAGGATGGTCACTTTGCCGTTGGCGGCCACTCGTGCCTCCAGGCGGATTCCCGCCCCGCTCTCCAGGCCGCATTTCCCCTGCGCTCCGGCTTGGTAAATGGCCTGGATCTCGCTTGGTGACAAGGCGCGGTCATACAGGGAGACCTCATCCAGCATGCCGTCCATAAAGAACCCGCCCGCCTGGCCAATTGTCAGCGGCGCGGTGGTGGCCGGCACCGGCAGGTTGTTCGTCTCGATCGAGGTTTGGACTCCGTCCACATAGATGCGGTAAACGCCGGCTTCTTTCGTTACCGCCAGGTGATACCAGTGGTTGGTGAGGAGGCCCACCGCCGCCCGCGCAATGAAATGAACGCCAATTGTCCGCCCATAAGTGTAGAAATAGAACTCCTGCCCGCCGAAGCCAAGGAGCCACTTGCCGCTGGCCCCAGGTCCCGCGTCCTGGCCAATCAAGGCGACGCTGCCATCGCCTCCAGGCACGGACGCGTACAACTGGGCAAAGTTGGCCCAGAGTTCAATGGAGAAATCGTTGGTGCCCAGCGCGCCCAGTGGATTATCCGGCAATTGAAGATACGAGGTCAGACCGTCGAACAGGAAGGCGCTGCCAACCTCTCCCGGACCATAGGCGGCACTGTCCTCAAACACCGCATCACTGGCGCCGGCATAATCGGCGGCGTTCCCCTCGCCCCGCCACCAGGCGACCATCCCGGAGGGCGTTCCCGGACAGGTCACGCCCGTGGCGATGGTCAGGACTGCCGCTGGCGCGCTGGCCGTGCTGCCGATGGCGTTGGTGACGGCCACGCTGTAGTCCCCAGCCTCCGCCCGCGTCACATTGGTCAATATCAGGCTGGCGCCGGTGGCCCGCGAAAGCGCCGCCCCATTAAAGCTCCATTGATAGGACAGGGGCGGAGAGCCTGTGACGCCGACCCGGAAGGTTACCGTGGTGCCCACACTGGCGGTTTGAGATTGCGGCTCGGCGGTAATCTCCGGCGGCCCCAGCACCGTGAGCACGGCCGCGCCGCTAAGCGTGCTCCCGTTCCCGTTGCTCACCTGGACCGTGTAATCCCCGCTCGCCTCTGCTGTTACATTCCTCAACACTAGAGTCGCGTTCGTCGCCCCCGGGAGCGCCGCTCCATTCAGCCGCCACTGGTAGCCAAACGGCCCCGGCCCGCTCGCCGCCGCCTGGAAGGTCGCGGTCGAGCCGACCGACACCGTCTGGTTGGTCGGTGAAATCGTCACGCCCAGCGGAAGCAGGCCCTTGACTACCAGGGTCAGCACACCCTGGCTGTAATTGGTTTGCCAGACCGCGACGGTGGGCAGACTCGCATTGGTGAACGCAACGCTGTTCGTGCCATAATCCAGCACTGCGAAAGAGTCACCAACACTTGGGAGATAGCCACCCTCCACGTCCGCTTCCAGTGTTCCTCCCACTGCGGCTTTCCCGCTTAGATTGATCCGCCCGAAAT
>JAJYHY010000022.1 GCA_021784555.1 bacterium | reverse complement strand
TCAACGAAGCCATGCGCGACGAGGCCAAAGCGCAACTCGGCGGCGCTATCCGCAATTCGCTCACCGTCGCCCGCGCCAACCATTTCGTCTCCCGTCTCCCGGGCGGCAAAGGCGTTCGCATACCCAGTTGCGATTTGCCCATCCGAAACGAGGACGACGTGGACGACGTCGTGGCCTTGCTCCTCCACGCCGAATCCGGCGAATCCCGCTACCGGGTTGAAGTCCCCGCCGCGAAAGACGACTCCGCGCCCATCGAAAAGGACCGCAAACTCACCTACAGCTTCGACCGCTTTTTCGTGATCAAGAAATGAACATCGATCTGAACACTCCGCCCGCCCCGTTGCTGCGCCTTCCGGACCCGGATCGCGTTCACCTGGCAGACGCCCTGCAAGCCCTCCTGGCCCACGGCTCAATCCTGGGCCTGGACTCCGGTGATACCGAGCTTTACTCCTGGTGCCGCCAGAACTTCGACTGGCTGCGTGAAATCGCCGCCTTGGCCGGCCTGTCCGTGACTATGGAGCACGAGAGCCGGCTCATCCAGGCCCTGCCCGAACGTCCGGCCTTGACCCTTCATCTGCGCCAGGACGCGACCATCGTCCTGCTGGCCCTCTGGTATGAATACGACACCCAAATCCGCGACCAGGGCGCAGCGCAGGTGACCCTGACCGTCGAACAGCTCAACCAGTTGCTCAAAGAGAAATTGCTGCCCGAACTCAAAAGCCAGCCCAGCGCCGGCCGCATGCGGGAAATCCTCCGCCAAGCGCGGCGCTTCAACCTGGTGCGCTTCGAGGTCGCGGAACCGTTCGAACAATCGAAAATCGAGGTACTCAAGACCCTGCCTCGCGCCATCCAGTTCAATGAGCTGGCGGAATGGACGCGCACCGCGGAATTGCATCGGGAGCCGCAGGCCGAGCCGGTCGATGGGGAAGCCAGCGGCGCCGACGAGACGGAGGAGACCGAACCATGAGCCGCGCTATCAGACTCACCCGCATCCACGCCATCAACTGGTACGGCTACAACGATTCTCTGCCCGTCGAGGGCAACCTCCTGCTCGCCGGCGTGACCGGCTCGGGCAAATCGGTTCTCATGGACTTGATTATGTCCGTGTTGACCGGCACTGACTCGGCCAGCCGCCACTTCAACCGCTCCGCCACCGGCGGCCAATCCGACCGGACCCTCAAGAGCTATTGCCTCCTCGACACCAAGCGCGAGGAGAACGGCATCCCGCAATACCTCCGTTCCGCCGCCATCACTTACATCGCCCTGGAATTCACCTGGCCCCCAAAGGCCGCGGAGGAAGAGCGCATCGAGACCTGGGGCCTGCGCATCGAGTTCCGCAATACCGCCGAACACCAGGGCCATATCCGGCCATTCGTTTGCTACGGACCGCTGGACAAGGCGGACTTTCTCAACGCCGAGCGCCGTCCGCTGGAGTTGGCGGAGTTCAAACACCTTATCGAAAAGGAGCCGGACGGGCGCCTCTTCGAGACCCAGGACCAATACCTGCGCGACATGGCCAACGATCAGCACCTCAACGTCAACCGCGCGGTGCTCGGCTCGCTCTTGCCCCAGGCCATGTCGTTTACCAACCTCAAAAGCTTCGACGAATTCTGCCGGCGATTCATCCTGCCCGACGACAAGCTCAATGTCGCCGACGTAGTCGCCAGCTACCGCCATTTCCAGGCCTACGAAAGCGACCTGCGGGAGCTGTTCGACCAAAAGTCGCGCCTGGAGATCATCTGCTCCCTGCACGCCGACCACGCCGCCGCCACGCGCGACCGCACCGTCGCCCGCTGGCTTGCCGCCCAACTCGCCCTGGAACACGCCTCCAACCGCGCGCGGGAACACGAAAAGAAGCTGGCCGATGAGCAGGCGGCTTTCGCCAGGGAAGCGGCGCGCCTCGCCGAACTGGAAGGGCTGATCGAGGAGCGCAAGAGCCGGATCAAAAGCGAAGAGGCCGCCCTGAAGGCCCTGCCCGGAGGCGACCTCTATCTTGAGCTGCGCGAGCAGGAAAAGCGGTTTGCCGCTGAAGTCTCCAAGCTGAAGCAAATCGGCGACACCCTCGATTCCGCCTTGCGCAACCGCGTGCGCAAAGCCGGCCAGTGGCTCAACGAAGTGCGCACCGCGCCGCTGAGCGAACCGGTGGATGCTGCCGCCATGGAGGCCGCCGTGCGCGAACTGGAAGGCTGCGCGAAGGACCGGACGGAGACGGCTTTGGCGGCCGTCGCCTCCGAGGCGGAACAACTCAAGGCCGCGTTGAGCCGGGCGCTCCGCCCCACCAACCAAAAGCTGGCGGAGGCTCGCGAGCAAGGGGCCGTCCTGCGCAACGAAGTGAGTCTGCTCGAAAACGGCCAATTGCCGTTCCCCACCACCGTTCTCAATGCCCTCAACCAGCAGTTGCCTCGCGATGGCCGGACTCCGCCCGCACAACCGCTCTGCAAACTGTGCGAGGTAATCGACGAGGAGTGGCGCGCGGCCATTGAGGTGGCCTTCGACCGCAAATTCGCCATTGTCGTCAGCGAGGAAAACTATCCCGCCGCGCTCAAAATCTACGAGGGAATGAAGGAAGAGTCCCCGCGCGAATCCCTCGTGCATCCGGCCAAGGCGCTGAGGTCCGCGCACCCCATCAAGCCCGGCTCGCTCGCGGAAAAGCTGCAAGCCGATCACCCCGTCGCGCGAGCCGTGCTCCGCCACTGCTTCGGAGCACTGATGTGCGTGGAGCGCAGCGAGGATTTCTCCAGGCACGAATCCGCCATCCGAAAGGACGGGTTCAGGACACGCGGGGCGTTTGTCGAAAGAGGCCGGCGCTACGACGGCATGCCCTTTGTCGGCCTGCGCGGGTTGGAGCGGCAACTGGCGCTCAAACGCTCTCTCCTGAAGGACGTGGAGGCGGAGGAGCGCCGCCTCGCGCCCATCGTCAACGCCGTTCAGGCCATCGTGGAACGTGCCGCTGAGTGCATTCCCAGCCACCTGTCTCTGGCGGGAGACCTGCGCGACGCCCAGCGCCTGCCCGAGGTGGAGGCGCAATTGAAGCAAGTGCGCGACCGGCTCAACGCCGTAGATCGGAAGAGCTTCGAGGAAAAGGAACGCCAACTCTCGGCTCTTAACGCCGAACTACAGGATTGGGAAAAGGAGTGGGTCCAGTTGCTCCAAAGTCAAAAACGCGGTGAGATCGATCGCCTCGAAAAGGAACTGGCCGCAGTCCAGGAACGGGAGGCCGGCGCACTACGTGCCTTCGACCGCGTTCAACAAGAAACCGGTGACATCTCGCCCCACGCGGCCCGGCTCAGTCAATGGCGCACCCAGATGCTCACCGCATTTCCCGCCTTGGACGCCGCAGCCAGGGAGTTTGAACGCAAAGAAGCAGAGGCGCGAACCGCCGAGGCGGAAAAATGGGAACAGCTCAAGGCCGCGCGAAAGGAGCTGGCCCTGGTCTATCGCAAGTTTGAAGACCTCAATCCCGAAGACCCCTCGAACGAGCCTTGGGCGAAGCTCCTCGCCCAGATCGCCGAGGCCAACATCCCTGAGTATAAGGCCAAGGCGGAGGCCGAACGCAAACGCTGGGAGCAACTGTTTCGCAGCAACGTCCTTCAGCGCATGGACCAGGCCCTGCGCCGCGTCAACGACACCATTGTCCTGCTCAACAACCACCTCAAACAGCCCATCGGCGACGACCGCTACCAGATCGAGCGGCGTCCGAATCCCGAATACCGCCTCTATCGCCAGCTTATCGATCTCAATTCGCAGTTCCAGGACGACGGCCTCTTTTATCAGGCGGTGCAGGGCCCGCTCCAGGACGCCCTCAGCCATTTCCTGGAAGTCCTGACCAGCCAGCAGGACAGCGCCGAGGCCGCCCACCTCCTCGATTATCGCCAGTACTTCGACTACGACTTGCTGGTCTGGGACGCCCGGGACCCCCAGGCCACGCCCGTCAGCGTGGATAAGCAGAGCGGCAAGATGAGCGGCGGTGAAAACCAGTCCCCCTATTTCGTCGCCATCCTCGCCAGCTATCTCCGCGCCTACAAACGCCATGAGCGGCGCTGGAACGATCCCTCGCTGGCGCTGGTGCCCATCGACGAAGCCTTCTCCAAGATGGATACCGGCCGCATCAAGGATTGCATCGAGGCCATCCAGGACCTCGACCTGCAGGGCCTCTTCTCCATGAGCACGGGCAATGTCCCCGCCGCCTTCAGCCTCTGCAACCAACTCATCGTCGTCTCCCGCCACGAAGAGCGCCACGCCAACCGCCTTCACATCCGCAATGTCCCCGTGACCATTCTCCGCGATTCGGAGGAGGGCCGCGAATGGATGGACGAACACGCCTAACTGGCCACATGCGCAAACACAGCGCCGCTTCCGACGGCCCCCCTCCTCCCCCAATCTGAGCTCTGAAATCTGAGATCTGAAATGTGAAAAATCCCAAATCCGAAATCTGAGACCTCAAATCTGAAATCTCAAATCATGAGATTCCCAATCCTTCTCGCCCTCGCGCGCCTCTACTCCCAATCCAAAGCCGGCCGCACCGGCGCGGGCGGACGGGATTTCCTGGTCGATCTCAAGAAGCTGTTCGCCGCCGCCGGCTGCCAGGACGGCGACGCCCGGGCTCTCGCCATGCGCCAACTGCGTTCGCTGGACGGACAACTGCTCCGGCTCGAAGGCCCCCGCCGCGACCCGGATATCGTTCATCAGGTTCGCCTCTCGCCTGCCAACGAAGCGGCGCTGTTTCAGTTAGTTGGAGAGGCCTCCCCTTCCCAGCGCCGGGAGAGCCTCGCCCAACAATTCGCCGATGCGTCCGGCGCCCCGGTCCCGGCCCGGTGGCGCGCGGCGTGGAAGGCCCTCTGCGCCGAATGCGCGCAGGCGGCTCGCAGCGGCGGACCCGTCAGCCCGTTCTCGCGCGACGACCTCCGCTCGAACGCCGAGTTGCTGGCCCTCATGCCCAAGCTGCTGGCGTGGAGTGAAAAGGGGGACGAATCGCTGTTGCGCTTTGCCAGTTGCGTGCTCACCGGCAATTCCAAGCGCCTCGGCGAACTTGCCGCCGAAGATGAGACCGGCAGCCGGCGCGGCAAACTGGGCCTGCTCCTGGAGCGCGTCACCACCGGCGGGCTAAAGTCTCTTGAGGATGTTGGCATCTTCCAGGCCCCCAGATTCGCACTGGTCCATGGGCCGCTCCGCTTGCTGCTCGACGGCGAATGGCTGAACCTGGGCCTGCTCCGTGGTCCCTGCCGGCTGTCCGAAACCGACATTGCCCGGGCCTCGGCTCTTGAGTCCACGTCCTGCCGTTGCCTCACGGTCGAAAACGAAACCACCTTCCACGAGTTGGCCAAACTCCAATCCGGTGAATTGCTCCTCTGCACCAGCTATCCCGGCTCCGCGACCTTGAGACTCCTCGAAAGGTTGCCGTCCTCCCTCGAATTCTGGCACTTCAGCGACACCGACCCTGAAGGGTTCGACATCCTCCGCGTTCTTCGCGAGCGCACCGGCCGTCCCTTCTCGCCGCTGCACATGAACTGGAGACCGCGAGAGGATTCGCCCAAACTGGACACTGCCGACCGCCGTCTGCTCGAGCGCCTCCTCGCCTCCCAAACCATGCGTTCAGAACGCGAGACCCTCAGCGCAATGCGGGCGGCCGGACGCAAGGGTGATTTCGAGCAGGAATCCCTCGGCCCCCCCACGCTCTCTCAGTGGCCGTTCTACCCCGTACGTTCCTGAATCGTCTGAGATCCCCGATAAGTCATGTAATAGAGCAGCGGCACGGCCACCGGGCTGATCAGCATCGAGACCAGGCCGCCGGCCATCAGCGAGATGGCCAATCCTTGGAAGATCGGGTCGAACAGGATGACGGTCGCGCCGACCACCACCGCCAGCGCCGTGAGCATGATTGGCCGGAACCGGATCAGGCCCGCTTCCACTACCGCCTCACCAACCGGCATGCCCTGGGCCAAACGCAACTCGATGAAATCCACCAGGAGGATCGAATTGCGCACCACGATGCCGGCGCCCGCCATGAACCCAATCATCGAGGTGGCAGTGAAGAAGGCATGCAACAGCCCGTGCGCCGGGAGAATCCCGATCAGCGAAAACGGAATCACGGTCATCACGATGAACGGCGTGAGGAACGATCGGAACCACCCCACCATCAGGATGTAAATCAGCACCAGCACGGCGGCAAAGGCAACGCCCAAATCGCGAAAGACATGAATCGTAATATGCCACTCGCCATCCCATCTAACCGCCGGCTCGCGCGACGTGAACGGCATCTTATAATTGTAGATCTTGAGCGGGGCGCCGTCGCCGCCATAGTCGCGCGTGTTGAGCTTGTGCAGGGCCTTGTCCATTTTCAGGATGGCATAGACCGGGCTTTCAATGACGCCCGCCACGTCGCCAATAACATACGTCACCGGCATGAGGTTCTTATGGTAAATGCTCTTGTCCGTGATGGTGCGCTGAATATGGACCAGTTCGCGCAAGGGGACTAAGCGCGGGCCTTCGGAGGCGTTGGCGGGTTCAGGCAAGGCATTGGCGTCGCCGGAGCGCACCCGCAGGGCGAGCAGGTCGTCAGGGGAGGTGCGGTCGGCCAGTGGCAACTGGAAGACGATGTTCACATCTTCCCTTTGGCGGGGTTGGTGCAACAGGTCGATGACGTCCCCTCCCAGTGCTATCCGCAGCGTCTCGGCGATGTTGGCCGCGCTGACGCCGTTAAGCGCCGCTTTTTCCTTGTCGATGACGAATCGCGCCTTGGGTTGATCGGCCTCGACGTACCAATTCACGTCCACGACCCCAGGAGTTTGCTGGAAGATAGCCATGACTTTCCGGGCCAGCTTCAAGCGGTCGGCATCGGTCCGCCCGTATATTTCAGCCACCAGCGTCTCCAGCACGGGCGGGCCGGGCGGCACCTCGGCCACCGCCACGTGGGCGTGCCATTTCGCGGCGATGGCGGCCACCCGCGGACGGACACGCTCGGCGATGTCGTGGCTTTGGGCCCGGCGTTGGTGTTTGTTGACCAGGTTGATTTGCAGGTCGGCCACGTTGGCGCCGCGCCTCATATAATAATGGCGCACCAGGCCGTTGAAGTTAAACGGCGCGGCCGTGCCAACATAGATTTGATAATTGGTCACCTCCGGTTCGGTGCGGATGGCGTCCGCCATCTCTTGCGCCACACGGGCGGTCCGTTCCAGCGAGCTGCCTTCGGGCATCGTGAGGATGACCTGGAACTCGCTCTTGTTGTCAAACGGGAGCATTTTTACTTTCACCCAGCCGATGGCCACCGTCGCCATGGCGCCAACCGTGAGAATGCCCAACGCGGCCAAAACACTGTAGCGCCAGAGGGGTTTGGCGATGAGCGGCGCCATGGCGCGACGGTAAATCCTGGCGAACAACCCGCCACTGGATGAATGCCCATGAACCTCCGGCGCCTCGGAGGCCTCGCCCTGGAGTGTCTTGCGAATCCGCAGGATCCGGATGGCCGCCCAAGGCGTGACGATAAACGACACACCCAGCGAAAAGAGCATGGCGGCGCTGGCGCCGATGGGGATGGGGCGCATGTACGGCCCCATCAGCCCGCCGACGAAGGCCATCGGCAGCACCGCCGCGATGACGGCAAACGTCGCCAGAATCGTCGGGTTGCCCACCTCGCTGACCGCCTCGACGGCTACAGCGATGCGGTTCCGGCCCCGGCTCTCCGGAAGGCGGAAGTGCCGGGTGATGTTCTCCACCACGACGATCGCGTCATCGACCAGAATGCCGATGCTGAAGATGAGGGCAAAGAGCGTAATACGGTTGAGCGTGAACCCGGCCAAGTAGAAGACCAGCAACGTCAGCGCCAAGGTTGTAGGAATGGCAATGGCCACGATACCCGACTCGCGCCAGCCCAAGGCCAGCCAGATCAGCATCGAGACGCTTACCACCGCAATGGCCATGTGAACGAGCAGTTCGTTGGCCTTTTCATTGGCCGTCTCGCCGTAGTTGCGCGTGACCGTCACCGCCACCTCGCGCGGGATGATGTAGCCTTTGAGGGCATCGACCTTGCGGATGACTTCATCGGCAACCGTAATCGCGTTAGAGCCGGGCCGCTTGGCGACGGTCAAAGTGACGGCCGGTTGTTCATTGCCGGGGTGGCCTGCGGCGGCGCCCTGGCCGAAAAAGACGTATTGGGTCGGCTCTTCCGGCCCGTCCACAATATCCGCCACGTCGCGCAGATAGACCGGTCTGCCTCCATACACGCCCACCACCACACTCCCGACTTCCTGCGCCGTTCTCAAAAACGCTCCCGTCTCCACAACGACTTCACGGTCGTTCCCGGTCACATCGCCCGCGATGTACTGGCGATTGGCCTGGCGCAGCATCGGTACCAGGCCCGCGAGGGTGAGATTGCGCGAAGCCAGTTTCGCCGGGTCCAGCAACACCCGGATTTGGCGGTGCGCCCCGCCGATCATCGTCGTCTCGGCCACCTCCGGCACCTGCTTCACGGAGTCATCAACCAAGGCCACGATTCGGCGGAGTGCCTCATGACCGTAGTGCGGGCTATGAAACGTCAGCGTTAAAATGGGCACGTCATCAATCGACCTCGGCTTGATGAGCGGAAAACCGACACCGGGAGGGATGCGGTCGAAATTCGAGCGCAGCTTCTCGGTCACTTTGACGAGGCTCTTCTCCGGGTCTTCACCGACTTTGAAGCGGACGATGACCAGCGACTGGCCCGTGCTCGAAGTCGAATAGACGTATTCGACACCCGGAATCTCCCACAGCAGCTTCTCCATGGGGCGGGTGGCGCGTTGCTCCACCTCCTTGGCGCTGAAGCCGGGCATGCGGACCATGACGTCGATCATCGGCACCTTGATTTGCGGCTCCTCCTCGCGGGGCAGCATCAAGACGGCAAACACTCCTAACAACACTGACGAAAGCACGATCAGGGGTGTCAGCTTCGAGTCGATGAAGGCCTGGGCGATGCGCCCGGCAATGCCCTGCCCACTATGGCCCAGTTCACTGGCCTGCTTCATGGCTTCACATCGACAGGTTGGCCGTCCACCAGCAGGCCGGCATTCTCAGTCACCACCGCCTCGCCTGGAGACAGTCCGGAGGCTATCTCCACCTCGCCGCCCACGTGCCGGCCCGCCTTGACCAGCCGCATTTGGGCGTGTCCATCCGCGACAACGAAAACCATCTCCAAGTCGCCCCGCCGGACCAGGGCCGAAGCCGGAACACACAACGTCGCCGTTTCCGCCAGCGGCACCTCCGCCCGTCCGAACTGGCCCGCCCTCAAACCGGACGCCGGGGGCAGGTCGAGTTTGACCCGGAAGGTCCGGGTGTTCGGGTCGGCGGCCGGGGCGATCTCGCTCACTTTTCCTTGCAAGACGCCATCGCAGCCCGACACTCGGACGGGCATGGTCGCCCCGAGTTTAACCGTACCCATAATGGCTTCGGGAATATCCGTTTCGAATTGCAGGTGAGACGGGTCCTCGACATCAACGAGCGGCTTGCCCGGCGCCGCCAGGTCGCCCACGTCCGCCAACTTCCGGGTGACGACGCCGTCAAAGGGCGCCTGGATATCCGTGTACCCAAGCATGGTCTGCGCTTCCTTCACCGCGGCATTGGCCACGCGCGCGCGCGCCTGGACGGCATCGAATTCCGCCTCGGTGGCCGCCGTCTGCTTCAGCAGAGCGGTGTAGCGTTTCAAATCGCTATCGGCCTGCGCCTGTGTAGCCAGGGCCTGATCGAGCCGAGCCCGGATTTCCTGCGCGTCGAGCCGCGCCAACACCTCGCCGGCCTTCACCGGCTGTCCCGCCACCGCCCGCATCTCCAAAATGCGGCCCGCTACTTTCGCCTCCAGTTGCGCGCGGAGTTTCGAGCGGACCGTGCCAACGGTCTCTTCCGTGGCGATGTGCTTTGCTAGTTCGGCCTTTTGCGCGCGAACGGTCGCGGTAGGCAGCACTGGCGCCTGCGTTACCGGCCTTTCCTGGCCGCCGCACCCCGCCGCTAATGCCGCCACCAGCGCTAACGCCAGTATTAGACCTCTGAAATCTGAAATCTGAAATCTCAAATCTGACCTCGCGCGTCCACGTCTGGCTACTCCTGAACCGCAGTGTAAAAGACTTCTCAGTATAGTTCTCATTGCATGGTGGTCAGTTGAGGCAAGCCGAGGGCCTTGCGCAGGGCGGCAATGGCGATGGCTTTGTCCGCTTCCGCCTGGGCGCGGCGCACCCGCGCGGCAATCAGGGCCGTATCGGCGTCAATAAGCTGGGTGGAAAGCATCAGCCCCTGCGCAAACCGGGCGCGGGTCAGTTGGGCGCTCTCCCGCGCCTCGGCAACCGCGGCTTTGGTCACGGCGAGCCTCTGAGTGGCGTCTTCCAGTTGGAGCCGCGCCTGCTCCACTTCCAACTCAATTCCCAGCCGTAATTTGCGCTCCTGCTCCCGCACCGCATCCACGTTCGCCCGCGCCTCCCTAACGCGTCCGCGGGTCAATTTGCCGTCCCAGATGTCCCATTGAGCCATCAGCCCCGCGGTGTAGCTCTTGCCGTCGCCCTCAGTCCTCCAGCCGTAATCGTAATCGAGCCGCCCAAAGGCGCTCACGCCGGGACGATAGCCGGCGCGGGCTTGGCGAACCGCTGCCTGGGCGGCCCGCTCTTTTTCGGAAAGGGCGCGCAACTCCGGACGGGTCGAGAAATCATTTCCAGACGGTGCGCTGACCTCCGGCGCGCTGTCGGCCACGGTAAACGGACCGTCATCGGTTGCCGGAATGCCCAGGATGGTGCGCAATGCCCGCTCCGAGAGGGCGTTGGCGTTGCGAGCGCGGACGAGGTCTTCACGCGCCTGGGCCAACCGAACCTCCATGTCCAGCACATCAGTCTTGAGCGCGGTGCCGGCGGCCACCCGGCGCCTGGCGATGTCGAGGTTGGTCTCGAAGGAGCGTACGCCGGCTTCCGCGGCCTGGATGAACTGGCGCGTCTTGAGAACCGTGTGAAAGGTGCGGGCGACCTCGAAGGCGAGGTTGTTGCGTACCGCTTGGGCATCGGCCCGAGCCGCCGCCGTGTTGGCCTTCGCGGCTTGTCGCCCGGCGGAGATCCGACCGCCCGCGTAGAGTGGCTGCATGAGCACGCCCCTCACGTTCATGTCGTCCACGTCGGGAACATCGTTAAAATTGAGCGAAGGGCTGAAGGCCCGCTGGTTGAGGATGCTCCCGAAAACCAGCATCGGGTTATCCGTGCGCGTATAACTGGATTGGAGTTGAAGGTGAGGCCAGAACGCGGAGTTGGCCTGCTGTAGCTCGGCCTGGGCGGCCTCGATCCGGTGCTGAGCCAGCCGCGCGTCGGGATTGGCGGCAAACGCCTGCTGGATCGCGCGCTGGAGCGTCCACGGTTGGGCCACGGAGGCCGCAGCCGGAAGCAAAGCCCAGGCCCATACCAGGACAGCAACCATGGTCCGCCTCCCGCCATCCTCCCGAACCCTTGACACTTTTTTTTCCACTTTATCGCTCACTTTATCGTCCCCTTCATCGCCCGCTTTCCCCAGGCCCGTCCGTTCCCGGAAAGGTGGAAGATAAACTGCTCCGAGCCGGGGGGGTATTGCTGGAACGTGCTCGCAACCATGCGCCGCGAACCCTGGGACAACAGCGATTGCATCCGTCTCATCTCGTGCAACAGGAATCGACCGCCTTTTCCGCGACGGGATGCTTCACCCCCACCCCCATCTTTCGAAGAATGATCTCCAGGGGGCAGAAATTCGTAAACGAAGACTGCAGCAAATTGAATCCGACAAATGCCGTGACCCAAAGCCAGTATGCGCTGTGATAGTGCGCCAACAAAAGGCTAACCAGGATGAAACTCCCGGCAAACCTGCGAATGATCATTTCCATAAAAAACTTCACTTTCGGTTCCGTTTTCCAAGCCGGCTTCCTCTTCCTCGGACGCATTTAATGGCACGCTCTTCGTCCCATTCCGACTTGTATCGCGTCTCTATCCGAATTGAGCCGGAACTCCGCAAGAAGTTACATATTTGAGAAATGCCGCTCGGCCCCCATGGATGCCGAGCTTCAGAATGGGTGGCTGGAACCGTTGTTTCCCCAGTTTCCCCGGTTGACGGCTGGCGCGGTCTCCCGCACATTCTTGCATTACGAAATCCTATGGCTGAAATTCAAACGCCTGCACG
Source organism: bacterium (assembly GCA_021784555.1). Taxonomy (GTDB): domain Bacteria; phylum Verrucomicrobiota; class Verrucomicrobiia; order Limisphaerales; family UBA8199; genus JAJYHY01. The sequence goes on along the minus strand of JAJYHY010000022.1, from coordinate 29,658 downwards.
CATCGAGTCCGTCCTCAACGAACAACGCCTGTTTCCGCCTTCGAAAACATTTTCGGAACGCGCCCACATCAAATCGCTGGACGAATACATCAAACTCTACGAGGAATCGATCCAAGCACCGGAAACGTTTTGGGCCAGGCAAGCCAAGGAGGAACTGGTCTGGTCCAAGCCCTGGACTCAGGTGCTGGAATGGAAGGAGCCCTTCGCCAAATGGTTTCTCGGCGGGCGGCTGAACGTGAGCTACAACTGCCTGGACCGCCACTTGGGCACGCCCATCGCCAACAAACCGGCCCTGGTTTGGGAAGGCGAACCCGCCGGGCCGGGGAAGCCGGGGGAAGAGCGCACGCTGACCTACCGGCAACTCCACGGCGAGGTCTGCCGCTTTGCCAATGTTCTGAAGCGCAACGGCGTCGAGAAGGGCGACCGGGTGCTGATCTACATGCCCATGATTCCCGAAGCGGCCATCGCCATGCTCGCCTGCGCCCGAATCGGCGCGGTCCATTCCGTGGTCTTTGGCGGCTTCAGCGCTCAGTCCGTCGCCGAACGCATCTTCGATTCCCAGGCCAAGCTCGTCATTACCGCCGACGGGGGCATGCGCCGGGGCGCCGTGGTTCCCCTCAAGCAGAGCGTGGACGAGGCCCTGACCCTGGCAAAGTCGGGCGGCCAATTGCTGGCCAAAACCATCCAGCGGGTGGTGGTGGTGCGGCGTGCGGGCAATGAGGCCAGCATGCAGGAAGGGCGCGACGTGTGGTGGCACCAGGAGATGAGCCAGGTCAATGCGGAATGCCCGGCGGAGGAAATGGACAGCGAAGCGCCGCTGTTCATCCTTTACACCAGCGGCTCAACCGGCAAGCCCAAAGGCATCCTGCACACGACCGGCGGCTACTTGCTTTACGCCAGACTGACCACCAGGTACGTCTTCGACCTTCAGGACGAAGACATTTATTGGTGTACCGCCGACGTGGGCTGGGTGACCGGCCACAGCTATGTTGTCTATGGGCCGCTGGCCAACGGCGCCACCAGCCTGATGTACGAAGGAGCGCCCAACTTCCCCCAACCCGACCGGTTCTGGAGCATCGTTGAGAAATACGGCGTCACAGTGCTTTACACCGCGCCCACCGCCATCCGCGCGTTTATGAAATGGGGCGCCGATTGGCCCGGCAAACATGATTTAAGCTCGCTGCGCTTGCTCGGCACGGTCGGGGAGCCGATCAATCCCGAGGCCTGGATGTGGTATTACGAGGTGATTGGCGGCAAACGTTGTCCTATCGTCGATACCTGGTGGCAGACCGAGACCGGGGGCATCATGATTACGCCGCTGCCGGGCGCCACTCCCACCAAACCCGGTTCGGCCACTCTGCCCTTCTTCGGCGTCCTACCCGAAGTGGTCGATGACAACGGCAGTCCGGTTCCACGCAATTCCGGAGGCAAACTGGTCATTCGCAAGCCCTGGCCCGGGATGTTGCGCGGACTCTGGGGCGATCCGAGACGCTACCAGGATGTCTATTGGAGCGAGGTGCCCGGCAGCTATTTCACCGGCGACGGCAGCCGCCAGGACAAGGACGGGTACTTCTGGATCGTCGGGCGCATCGACGACGTGCTCAACGTCGCCGGGCACAGAATCGGCACGGCGGAAGTCGAGAGCGCCTTGGTCAGCCACCAAAAGGTCGCCGAGGCGGCGGTCGTCGGCAGACCTGACGACCTCAAAGGCCAGGCGTTAGTGGCCTTTGTCACCCTCAAGGGCGGCATCCAGGCCGACGGCAGCTTGCGCGAGGAACTGCGCCAGCACGTCGCCAAGGAGATCGGACCGGTGGCGAAGCCGGACGATATTCGATTTGCCGAGGCCCTGCCCAAGACTCGTTCCGGAAAGATCATGCGCCGCCTTCTCAAGCAAATCGCCGCCGGGACCGAGGTACAGGGCGACACCACGACCCTCGAAGACCTCGGAGTTCTGGCCCGCTTGAGCCATGCCGAGATCTGAGACGCCGCCCCGCCATGCCCAAGCGTGACTCTGGTGGTGAATCGCGGGGTATCGGACGCCGGGGAAAAGCAGAAATTAGAAAGCAGAAATCCCACGTCAGGCCAGAAGGGCGCATCGAACCACTGGTCGAATGAGGAGTAACGCAGTATGGCAACGTGGAGAACCTCTAGTTCGCGGAGACCCGTTCCATTTTCCGTTCTGAGGAGCGGCGCGCCTTTGCCAGCGGCTTCCATCGTTCCAGGGCGTCTTCGAGCGCCAACTCGACGGGTCTAATCCTTACGCCGGTGCTGAGCAGTTTCGTCACATCCAGAATGCACGATGGACCGGCGGCTGCCTCTCCCCGTTCCTGGGATTCCTCCTCCGTCCAAAACTCGAATCCGCGAGCGGGCTTGAGGATGCGCTTGACCATTTCCACGATTTGCCTGGCGGTGACCGCGCCGGGGTTGGTCACGTTATAGATACCGAAGGAGGCCTGGCGATCGATTAGGTCGAGACACGCCCTGACAAAATCGTCAACGTGGGACAGCGAAGCAATCCGGTCATGTATCCTTCCAGGGCTTTGAACTCCGGTCAGAAGGTTGGATGGATGCTCGGTGTCACCGAACGGGAGGTTGGGGCGCCAGATATACGTCTGGGGATTGCCGCGCAGGGCTTCCTCAGCCAGGGCCTTGGTGCCGGCAAAAAAACTGCAGGGCGCACATCGGAACGAAAAGTTCGGTTCATCGGATTCGGTGAACCCAAAGAAGTTTTCCTTATGCAATCGAAAAAACTGGCGCACCTTCGGATCGTTCAGGTCTTTTTCAACCCGCATTTCCCCCATCTCGAAAACCTTTGCCCCGGAGAAGATCGCGCCCGACGAAACATGGGCCCAGGGAGTGCTTGTCATCATGCAGACCTGGGCAATGGTTTGAGGCAGAAGCGTGTTAGTCTGAAACGTCTCCATCCGGACGGTCTCGCACTCATCCGCGTTGCGGGCGCCGGAATACTCCGCCGCGTTGATCAGGAGAGCCGGTTTGATTCGCCGCACGTAGTCGAACAGGAGTTCGAACCGCGTGTAGTCCAGGGCTTGGCGAGAAAGAGGAATAAAACAGCTTCCTCTCCGACGCAGTTCTCTGGCGAAGGCTTGTCCAATGTAGCGCGTGGCGCCCAACAGCAGAATCATAGTGGCGTCTTCAGTTCGTACGTTTCAGGTACCTGTCTCCCAGCCCTCTCGTGGCCAAAGCCACGACCGAGGTGGCACCGTTGGTCCGAGATCAGGCGCGACAATGAGGGGTCGATCTTCCTGAGCTTGTCGTGTGGATAGCAGAATTCATACCCGATAACCTGAGGGCCGCGAGGAATAACGCACAACTTCTTCAGGATCAGTCAATTACGCATATTGAGCGGGACATTGGCCATTCAAACCGAGACCGCGAAAAGTGTTAAGTTTTCCGTCACAGAATCGTCACAGTCTCCTCCCACAGAAGGAGTAAGTGACTGTTCCGAAACGGTTTAGCGACGTTGGAGAGTGGTGTAACGGAATCCGTCAGTTCAGGCTTTCCAGACCTGGCCCGGCTGAGTTTGCACGGACGCCATCGCATTGCGAGTATCCACGATGCAGGCTGCCCAGCTTGCCAATTCGTGGTAGTTGACCGCCCTGTGATCGGTGGCAATAAGCACGGCGTCAAAGCCTTTGACAATTGCCTCGGTCCAGGCAACGGATTGAGTGCCCGTCCAGGAGGGATGCTCGCGAGTGGGGCGAATCACCGGAACGTAGGGATCATGATAAGAGACGCTAGCGCCCAAGGCCTTGAGCATGTCCATCAACACGTAGCTGGGCGATTCCCGGTCGTCATCCACGTTGGGCTTGTAGGCGACGCCCACCAGGAGGATTTTGGAGCCGTTAATGGCCTTGCGCCGCGCATTGAGGGCGGCGCCAACGCGGTGGACAACATATTCGGGCATGGACGTGTTGACCTCGCCCGCCAGTTCGATAAAGCGCGTATGCTGTCCGTACTCGCGTGCCTTCCAGGTCAGGTAAAAGGGGTCGATGGGAATGCAATGGCCGCCCAGACCCGGCCCGGGGTAAAATGGCATAAAACCGAAGGGCTTGGTTTTGGCGGCGCTGATGACTTCCCAAATATCGATGCCCATGGCGCCATAGACCGTCTTCAATTCGTTTACAAGCGCGATGTTCACACTGCGAAAGGTGTTCTCCAGGAGCTTGGTGGCCTCCGCGGCGCGACAGGACGAGACCGGAACGATGGTCTTGATGGCGCCCGCATAGAGTTCTTTGGCCCGTTCGAGGCAAGCGGGTGTCAAGCCCCCGATCACTTTCGGAATGGAGGCGACTTTGCTGTCCGGGTTGCCTGGGTCTTCGCGTTCCGGGGAAAAGGCCAAATGAAAATCGGCGCCCGCCTTCAGACCCGAACCTTCCTCCAAGACTTGGCGGAGGTCTTCGTCCGTGGTGCCCGGATAAGTGGTGGACTCGAGCACGACGAGCATCCCTTTCCGAAGATGCGGAGCCAGGCTCCTGCCCGTGCTCAGGATGAAGGAGATGTCCGGCTCCCGGTTCTTGTTGAGTGGCGTCGGCACGCAAACAATCACTGCCCCGACCCCCTCGACCAGCGAGAAGTCCGAGGAGGCGGAGAACTTGTTTCCTTTTCGGAGTTTCGAGATAGCGTCGGAGGGGATGTGCTTGATATAGCTTCTTCCCTCGTTAATGGCATCCACCTTGGTGGTGTCGATGTCAAGGCCGAGCACCGTCACGCCGGAGCGGGCGAATTGCAACGCCAGGGGAAGTCCGACGTAGCCCATGCCAACCACAGCTACTCGCTTGAGAGCGGGGGGAGTGTCGGCGGGCGCTTGAGGAGAGTGGAGATCGAGCCGCGGACGCGCCGGTTTGCCACGCCGCGCCACGGGCTGGGAATCGACTAAAGTAACTCCGTTATTGGAGGTTTTCATATTTGTATTGTTCTCTATTGATCAGATTCGTGGGATTCGTGGGTCCGTCGTCCGCCCACGAATTACACGAGTGGACACGAATTCATACTTGGTTGAAACTTTGAAGCAACTCCTCGGGGGAGGCGGTGGCGGTGCCGATTTTGCTGACAACGATGCCGGCGGCGTGATTCGAAAAGATAGCTGCTTCCAGCGGAGAAGCGCCCGAGGCGATGGCGAGGGTAAAGGCGGCAATAACGGTGTCGCCGGCGCCCGACACGTCAAAAACCTCCTTCGCCACGGTCGGGATGTGGATGGCTTCCTGCCGATGTTGGCATAGGACCATGCCCAACTCGCCCAGTGTAACCAGCAGCAGGGCGGGCCTGTATTCCTGGAGCAAAAGATTAGCAGCCCGCATGAGATTGGCATCCGCCAAAGGGTTGGCATGAAAGGTCTCGTCCGGCAGGTTGGCCAGTTCAAATGTCTCTTTGCGGTTTGGCGTAATCAGAGAAAGACCTGTCAGATTCAAGGGATGGACCGGTTTGGGGTCCAGACTCAGCCAGATAGCCCTGCTGGAGCAGAGCCTCTTCAGGGCCTCGAGCAGCGGCTGGGTGATCGCGCCTTTGCCGTAGTCGCCAACCACGATGGCGGCTGTATCCGGGAGCATCGGCTGGAGCCGGCCCAAAAGCTGACGAGTCAGGGCGGGGCTGAGGCCATCCCTGGTTTCGCGGTCGATGCGCACGACCTGTTGTTGGTGAGCCACCACTCGAGTCTTAACGCTCGTTTGCCGGGCGCGGTTGCCAACCAGCCCGGCGCAGCCCACTTTCTGTTCCTGCAGCAGGGACCTGACCTGGCGGGCTGGCAAGTCCCGCCCTACTACGCCAAATATCTCTGTCGGCGCCTCCAGGGCCGCCAGGTTTCGGGCCACATTGGCCGCTCCCCCGGGCATGAGGCTCTCGCGCTGGAAATTGAGGACAGGCACCGGGGCCTCTGGCGAGATGCGGCTCACCGTTCCCCAAACGAATTGATCGAGCATAACATCGCCTACCACCAGCACACGAGTCTGGCGTGCCGCCGCCAGGAGTTGGCGAACTCGAGACTGGCTGAGGGTCGGGAGATCCATTTGGTCAGAGTTTCTGATCCAGAACAACCCGGCCTCCGACGTGGTGAAACTCCGGCACGACGGCCTGCACCAGGCTCAAGAGGTCCTCCAGAGACCAGGCGCCGAGCCGGCGTAACGATTGGAGACGGGCCAACGCGCTTTCAAGAGAACCGAACGGCGTGCTGCGGGGCTGCTCTACAATCGAAACACCCGGAAGACGACCCTGGACAACACGCTCGCCAGCGGCATGGAATTCCTCGAAAGGCTTTTCGCCCGGCGTGTTGGATGGGGCGAAGAAGCAGGGCCAGCCCTCGTGGTTGCCATTGCGCGCCTGGGAGCGGGCTATCGCGTCGGCCTCCGAATTGCAGAAAACCGGTGTCAAGCCCCGCTGGCGAAGAAGGATGGCGGCGATTTCTGGAAAGCCCTTCAAGTCCCTTTCTGGATTCATCTCAGGGGTGAAGATCTCGCCGTTCTCTCCGAGAAAGCAGGACAATAGGCACAGCTCACCCGCCTCGGCGTGGGAGATGAAATAGCGCCGCACATCGTTCGGTCCGGCAAGGGGTTGGCGGTTATCGAGACGCTGACAAAAACTCTGGAGCAGGCTGCCTTGGGAAAAGGCGACATTAGCGAACCGTGCGCTGCCGAAAGGGACCCGCGCGGCGTGAGCCAGGCCCACACGTTCCATGAAAGACTTGGAAGCGCCCATGAGGCTGGCCGGGTTGACCGCTTTGTCCGAGGAGACGCAGAAATACTTCCGGGGCGGCCGGGCAGCCAAGCGCTCCAGGAGATGGTGATTTGCCAGCACGTTCACGCGCAACAGGCGCATCGCCGTATAGGGATCACGCTCCGAACGGACATGTTTCAGCGCGGCGAAATTCAGGATATAGTCAAACTGAGGCTGGGCCTCGAGGAAGGCCTCGAATTCCGGCTCGTCAAATCCAATAGCGTAGGTGGTGAATTCCGACGGTAACGATGCCCCATCGGCGCGAAGTTCGCGCACGAGGCTGACCAGACTGTTCTCGCTCAAATCCACGAGGTGGAGGGCGGCGGGATTGTAGGCCGAGAGCACTTGGACAAAGGCTGAACCAACGGAGCCGCCTGCGCCAATAACGAGGATCCGGCTATCCTCAATGGCGGTCTTGAGTTGCTCCGCACGCGCGCGCAGGGCCTCCTCGAAAAGAGAGTGGTCCCGGCCAAGCACGGCGGAAAGAATTCGCTGATCGACCATCAATGGCCCCCAGTCGAACCCGATTCACTGGCCGCCTCTCGTTGGTGGAGAGCCGACGCAAAGGAAGCGTGTTCCTGTGATGCGAGGCCTCGCCGGAGTGTGTCCATCACCCGACTCCCATCCCCGGCAAGCAACCCCCTCACATCCAGCCAGAGCCCAGGAAACAGCCCACTGCGTAGCATCTGGTCAGCCTCCGGCGTGACCGGTTGGTACTCGTCATTCACCAGCATCCAGCAATCGACTGCCAAATCTTCGGTGCGCCACACGATGTACTGGCGCACACCGGCGCGGCGGTACGACGAAAGTTTCTCCCGAACATCCAGTGATGCAGAACTCGCGGCAACCTCCACGACCAGTTCCGGAGCGCCAATCAGGTAGCCCTTGGAGTCGAGTTTCGCTTGTCCTCCGCATTCGGGAAGGATCCGCAGAAAGGCATCGGGCTGAGGCACGTCATCCGGTCCAAGACGAATTGTGCCATTGGCTGCCGCCCTCACCCCTGGAGTCGCGATGGCATAAGTGCCAAGCCACGTCTGGACCAGGTTGTCCGGTTCGGCGTGGCGGTCGGTGCGGACAGGAGAGGCCATAAAAACAATGCCATTAATCAACTCCGCCTTCTGGACCTCGGGCATCGCCTCATAGCGGCGCAGGAATTCAAATGCACCGAGGTGATCGCCGCTCTCCAGCGGCGGCAACCCACGAGGAGGTGCGCTCACAGGAGCGCCGAGCGTCTGTGTCGAGACCGATGTCATAAAGATCACACAATCAACTGCACTCCCAAAGCATCGGCGCCAGCCTACCGAATCGGCGGCAGTCGTCAAGTACCACCGCATCACGTTGAGAGTTCCGCCAGCCAAGACATCATTTGGTTAAAGTGACGATCCGATTGATCCAGTCGCGGTTCCTCGGATAGGCGGCCAGCAACTTCGCCAGGGCTCTGGCCATGTCGCCGATACGATTCGCGGGAAATCGCTCCTGATCGACGAAGATCACGCCGGCGTGGTTCCGGCCCTGGGCGATCCGTTCAGCAAGGTGCCCGGGCAAGGTGGCCCGGTCGTAGCTGGCCAGAACTCGGCGCTCCTGCCAGAGGCCCTGCAGCAGCACAGGATCGTCTTCGCTCAGCCACCGCCCCCCCCTCCAATCTGCAATGTGAACCGCATCTGTGCCCGCCCGCAGATGGCGCAAGGTCGCCGCGACCGCCTTGGGAAGGTGCTCATCAAGGAGCAGGTTCACGCCCGAAAGACGCTGTGTCCCGGCAGGACTTCATCCAACGCCGTTGGAGATCGCCTGTTCAAGCGCGCTGCGGCTGTCAACTCCTCCGCGAAGGCCCCTGCGTACAGCAATGCACCCTCCAGTTGGACAGCAGAGCGGCCAATCGATTGAGCGACCTTTTCGACAGATCCCACCTGGCGAACCAATTCTCGCAGCAGCCACACTGCCAGGCGCGAGTTCTTCAAGTAGGCCATGCGACCCAGCGGCGTGCTATGAAACTCAATTCCTGGGAAACGCGCCAACCGGATTCCTTCGGCTATGAACTGTGCGCCGAGCGCGGGGGCTGGCACCCGGTTGAACCGGCTCAAGGCATCAAGGTCCTTCCGCTCTGCCGCGGTGAGTTTTACGGACAAGTTGGCGCTTCTGTTGCTCATGGTCATAACATCGCACACAATTCCATGGCCGCCGCTCCATCACAATCACAAAATGCCCGTGACAGACATCCGCCAATCGAATTCAGGGTCTCCGATAGTCAGAATCGCCGGGTTTCTCCAATCCCTCTTGCCGTAGGAGAGCGGCGCCCCGTCCAACCTCAAGACGCGCCCTCCGGACTCCTCCACCACGCATTGCGCCGCGGCCGTATCCCATTCCATCGTTCCGACGAACCGCGGATAAAAATCCGCGCGGCCCTCCGCCACCATGCAGAATTTCAGCGAACTTCCGATGCTGGTGATTTCGGCCGTGGGAAAACGCTCCAGCAAGGCCTTTACCTCCGGCCCGGCGTGATCTTTGCTCGCGACGATTCGAAGCCGGTTGGCAACGGCAGGACGGGTATGAATTCGAATGGCCTCCGCTCCGGATTCCTGCCGCCAGGCGCCGCTGCCGCGCTGGGCAAAGTACGCCAGATTAGGAACAGGGGCGAACACGGCTCCAACCACCGGCTGGCCGTTGCGGATCAAGGCGACGTTGACCGTGAAATTGCCGCTGCGTTTGAGAAACTCCTTGGTCCCGTCCAGGGGATCAACGAGCCAGAATTGTCCATCTAGCGCGGCGCCTGGGTCCGGGCGCGAGGACGATTCCTCGGAGACGACCGGGATACCGGGGGTCAAACCGGTCAGGCGCCGCAGCAGCAGTTCGTGCGAGGCCTTATCCGCCGCCGTCAACGGAGAACGATCTTCTTTATACGTTACCTGGATTTCAGCGGCGTAAAGGCGAAGAATCTCAGCCCCCGCCTCACGGCAAAAAGAAAGGACTTCCGCAAGCATGCTCAGGAGGACACGGTGGCGCGGCGGTCAGTCCTACACCTTTTTCCGCCACTTCGCCTTCCACTCCCGCGGAAAAAGTGAGGACTGACCCCGACGCGGGAGAACCTCACCGGTGCATATCGCTGACTTCCCTGGCCTTGCGATTCATCTGCTCCAGGAACTCAACAATGCTGGCCACGGATTCTTCGACGGTGGCCTGGTCGGTGCGCAATTCCAATTCCGGGTCTTCAGGGGCTTCGTAAGGGGCGGAAACGCCGGTGAAGTCTTTGATCTGTCCGGCACGGGCCTTGGCGTAAAGCCCCTTCGGGTCGCGTTGTTCGCAGATCTGGACGGGCGCGTTCACGTACACCTCAATAAAATCTCCTTCGTTTAGGATGCTGCGGACCAGCCGGCGGTCGGCCCGGTAAGGGGAAATAAAGGCGGTGATGACGATGGTCCCGGAATCGGCGATGATCTTGGCCATTTCCCCTACACGCCGGATGTTCTCCTTGCGGTCTTCCGGTGAAAACGCCAGGTCCGAGCAGAGGCCATGCCGCACCTTGTCGCCGTCAAGGACATAAACGTGGCGCCCGCGGTTGAACAACTGCCGCTCCAACTCGTAGGCAATGGTGGATTTGCCCGAAGCCGAAAGGCCCGTAAGCCACAGGACACAGCCGGGATGTCCGTTGCGCAGGGTGCGCTGCTGGCGGGTGACCTTGCCGCTGGTCCAATAGATGTTCGTGCTCTTATGAAGGCTGTCGGAGGTGCGGCGCGGATAGCCGTTGGGCAGGATGATGCCTCCACCGGCGACGTCGTAGCCATCCACCAGGACAAACCGGGCGGTGGCGGAGAAATCGCCGTGAACATCGAAGGCCACCGGACGACGCGTGTGAAGGACAAGCTCGGCGACTTCATGCCGTCGCACGCATGGCGGCTGTTCGGAACGACGGACCTCAGCCAGGCTGGAGGCGTCGATGATCTTCTCCACCGTTTCGATCCCGCAATCAGCCTCCTGGGTTGCCAGCTTAAGCTTGTACCGCCGGCCTTTGGTCAAGGGCTGGCGCCCCAGCCAGAAAACCCGCGCCTTGAAATGCGCCAACTCAAACGGCGGGTCGCTCTCCAATGACCCGACGGCGCCCCGTTCCACAAACAACTGTTCCGTCAGCGTAATGCCAATGGATTCACCCGCGCGGGCCTCCAGAGTGGGCGGAGCGCTCCACCGCTCAATCGTCTTGACCGTGCTGACCTTGTTGCCGGGCGTGAACAAAACCCGCTCGCCCACCCGCAAAGTGCCGGATTCAACCCGTCCGGCCAGGATCCGCCGATTATCGAAGCGGTACACGTCTTGAACGGCAAAGCGAAGGGGGGCATCGACAGGGGCCGGGGAGGGCGTGAAGGAGTCGAGGGCTTCCAGAACGGTCGGCCCATTCCACCAGGCCAAGCGGTCACCACGCTGGGCGATGTTATCGCCTTGCTTGGCGGAAATGGGGATGAAGAGGTTGGGCTGGAGGCCCAGACTCAGAAGGAACTCGCGGTACTCAGAAGCAATCGCCTCAAAGCGGGCGCGGCTGTAATCCACAAGGTCCATCTTGTTGACCAGCACGGCGATTTGCCGCACCCCCAGCAACCCCAGCAAATAGCCGTGGCGGCGCGACTGTTCTCGCACCCCTTCCTCAGCGGCAATCACCAGCAAGGCGGCGTTTGCGCTAGCCGCGCCCGTCACCATGTTCTTGATGAACTCCTCGTGGCCGGGGGCGTCAATCAGCACATACTGGCGCTTATGAGTGCGAAACCAGATCTGGGCGGTGTCGATGGTGATGTTCTGATCGCGCTCAGACTGGAGGGCATCCATCAAGTTCGCCCACTCGAAGGGGACACCGCGGCGCTCGGCGGCGCGCTGCAACTGTTCAAGCTTGCCCTCCGGCAGTGAGCCGGTGTCGTGGAAGAGGCGGCCAATCAGCGTCGATTTTCCGTGGTCCACGTGCCCGACGATGACGATCTTCAACTGCTCGCCAACGGAGGAATGCGCCGTTGTCCGCGCGGGCGGGGGCTCCTGCGCGGCCGGGTTGCTTGTGTCGAGGTCTGACGACTCAGGTATCATACACGCATCGTACCTTCTCGGAGCGCGCCCCGCAAGACCGTCATGGCCAAGTTCCGCAATTCGTTCCGGCCCAGGTCCACTTTGTCGAGCACCTTATCGGCCGTTTTGTCCCTTTCTTCCCCCCTAAGAACCGGGCACAAACTGCAGGATAAAGGTGGGCGCTAAAGTGGCGATATGCCCAATGAGAACTGCTGGGCGAACCCTATGATAAATGCGGATACAAAAACGCGCCGGCCAGCCGCAACCACGACACTGGCAGGCGCCGAAAGAGGGCGTTCATCCAACTCTCCGCCCGGTCGCGGTCTGTCACGAACCGATTCTTCCGAAGATCAAACCGGGCATACTCGATGCTCCTCTCCACCCCTCCAAGTCCCTGCTTAAATCGGCGCAGCCCGGCATTGACCTTCGATGTCCGGCCCAGGTGCATCGAGGAGAATCCCCGGGTGGAATACCACTGAAGCGCTTCCCACATCACCAGATTGGCCGGACGCGCCTGCTGAAAGCGGTAATCCAGGGCGCCGAATTTGTAAATGGCCTGGCCTCTTTGATGAAAGAAGACCGCGCCGGCGACCGCCCTGCCCTGCAAGCGGGCGTTGAGAATGATGCCCCGCTCTTGAGCCAGCACCTGCCCCGCGATCTCTTCAAAAAAACGCCACGGCTGAGGGGGAATGCCGTGGCGGCGCCGGGTCGCACAGTGCAACCTGTAGTAAACCTGCATGGCATCAAGATCGTTTCCAAATTCGATCTGAACGCCACTCTTTCTAGCCTTCTCTACGCCGCGGCGAGCAGCGCTGGAGAGACGGCCAAAGACCTTTTCCGGCCCCCCTTCGAAAAAAATCTCATGGCCGTAGAACTCTACCGAGGGGGTCGAACCGGCCCAATCGCTGCCCCGGTCCCTGCACTCCAGATACCGCCACCGCCGCTCGCGCCCCAGTTCGACCGCGGCTTCATAAAGAGCCCCTGAATCCGTCCCGGCCAGCTTTAAGCCAGGGCAAACGTCCGTAAAGGGCAGCGAGACGCCCCGACGCCCCGTCAACGCGCTGGACACTTCCATCACGGGCAGCGCCCCCGCCAGCCGTCCCTCTATGAATCCGCAATGGTAGCAGGGCCGGTGCCCGTAAGTCCCCTGCAAGACTTGCGCCCAGGCGCGGGTATGAAAAAAAGATGCGGACGGATGCTCCCCAATGAGCCGATCCCAGTCCGCATGTTCCAGCGGGTTGACAGATGTTACACCTTGGTTCAGAAGCGATCCCGCATGGTCTGACCCTGAAATTCAGCCTTGAATTGACCCGCTCGTCTTCGATCGGTTCTCCGATCGGAGACCAAATCCAACCCACGAGCCGGTCACGACGCATAGAAGCGCGCACGCCTTCGTCCGCATGACCCTCCAACCCCCCATGCGCGTACGAGGGCGTGCGCGCTCCTATGCATCCTAGGCCGCACCGCCTGCCAACCCCGGCCTGATCGAATTATTGCCGCTGCAGCATCCTGATAACGCGAGCGGGATTGCCCGCTACGACCGCGCCCGCCGGGACATCCCGGGCGACGACGCTGCCCGCGCCGACGATAGCCCCTTCCCCAACCGTCACCCCGCAGAGGATAGTGGCGCCGGAGCCTATCGACGCGCCACGCCGCACCAACGTCGCTACGCACTCCCAGTCCGCCTCCGCCTGGAGCTGTCCGTCTCCGTTAGCGGCGCGGGGGTAACGGTCGTTGATGAAGGTGACGCCGTGGCCGATAAACACCTCATCCTCAATGACGACTCCCTGGCAGATAAACGTGTGGCTGGAAATCTTGCAACGGTTGCCGATTCGCGCCCCTTTCTGGATTTCGACGAATGCCCCTACTTTGACGTCGTCGCCCAGTTCGCAGCCATACAGATTCGTGAAATTGAAGATGCGAACGTTCTTGCCCAGCTTGACGTCCGGAGCAATCTGACGCAAAGACATCCCTTGTGCGGCGGCGGCTCGCTCCACGTCAAATCCGTTGGGTAATGTTTCCAGGCCGAGTTGCATCTGAAGAAGGAGTTATGCCGCGTTCCTACGATTCGCCAGGGTGGACTTTGGGACGCGTTGCAGCCGATGCCGGCTCCCGAGTCGTTGTCGAGACTGCGTCGGCGCTGCCTTCTTCTGCGTCTTCCCGTTGCCGCCGCCGTTGTGCGACCAGACGTTGGGGACCTCATGAACGTTGCTCAGATCGCTGGCGTGTCCGTTGGAGCCGTGCGCCATGCTGTTCCCGTCGCCATTCCCAACGGGGAGGGCCTCCGCTTGCAGACTGACCGGGCTGCCGTTGTGCTTGAGCGAGATTGAGGAAGCCTCCAATATGCGGACCAACTCCAAGCCCTGCTGGCCAGAGGAGAGCGGAGTGGTGCCTTGCCGAATGCAGTCGAGAAAATGCTGGCATTCGGTTCTGAGGGGCTCCTCCTGTTTAATATACGGAGCATAAACGTCGCCGTAATGATAGGCGTAATGGAACTCGGCAAACGTGTCATAGTGGGGCGGGCGCTCCACTCGAGCGTCAAAGATCCGCAGCTTCTCCAAGGGCGCCACGTCGTCATAGACGATCATGCGTTTGCTCCCAACAATCGTCATCTCGCGAATCTTCCGGGGGTCCAGCCAACTGCTGTGAATGATCGCTGAACGGTCGCCCTGAAAACTCAAACACATCGAGGTCACATCCTCAATGCCCGGCGTCACGTGCGCGCTGCCGCGACAGTTGACGCTCAGAGGCTGCTGTCCCATGATATAGAGGATAATCGAGATGTCGTGCGGCGCCAGGTCCCAGGCGACATTGATGTCCTTCTGAAACAGACCGAGGTTGAGGCGCCGGGCGGAGATATAGCGGATCTCGCCGACGTCTCCCCACTCCACGATTTCCTTGATTTTGCGGACGGCCGGAGAATAGAGAAACGTATGGCCGACCATGAGAGTTAAGCCCTTCTGCTTCGCCAGGGCAATAAGCTCATCACATTGCGCCGATGAGCTTGCCATAGGCTTCTCGATGAAGGTGTGCTTGCCCGCCAGCAGACTGGCTTTGGCCATCGAGTGATGGAAACGGACCGACGTGGCGATGGCCACCGCATCCACGTCGTTGCGTGCCAGCAGCTTGTCGTAATCGGTCTCCGCCTCCACCTCCGGATAGACGGTGCGGAGATGGCTAAGTCGTTCCTGGTTAACGTCGCACATCAGGCTCAGCTTGCAATCCGGCAGCGAGCGCAAATTGCGGATGAGATTGGGCCCCCAGTAGCCGCACCCAACGACTCCAACTCTGATTTGTTTGTCCATGTGCTCTCCTTTATATGTCGAGGCTCTCCGGCTCTTTGCGTCAAATCCGTTGAACGGAGGCGCGCAACGCCTCATTGCATGATGCTCTCGTATCGGGCTTGGGTCGCGGCATTCCTCGCGGCGATGCGGCGCCCGGTCCGCACGTCATACACCTGCAAGAGGATCGCGGGGAGAGTCATTACGATGATCCTTAAATCCAGCAGCACCGACTTCCTGGCCACGTAGGCCAAATCCAGGGCCATCATCACCTCAAACGTTGTGCGGTTCTTGCCGCTGACCTGCCACAACCCGGTTAGGCCGGGAAGCGTGTCACAGCGATGTTGGTGCTCGGGACAGAATTGCTCATATTCGTACGGAATGCAGGGCCGCGGTCCCACAATGCTCATTTCGCCACGAACAACGTTGATCAGTTGCGGCAGCTCGTCCAGACCCAGGGAGCGTAGAATCCAGCCGCCCGGAATCAGGCGAGGATCTCCCTTGGCGTCGAGCTTGACCATCGGCCCGTTGGATCTCATCAACGCCTTCAAGTGCCCTTGATGGACCCCCGTATCGGCGTTCACCCGCATGGTCCGGAATTTCAGGCACAAGAACTTGCTCCCGTGCAAGCCAATGCGTTGCTGCTTGAAAAGGACGGGTCCACCCGAGACAAGCGCCACCCAAATCGCAATGAGCAGCCCCAACGGAACGGCCAACGGCAGCAGCAACACGATAATGGCCAGGTCCAATACGCGTTTCCAGCCGGGCACGGCGCACTCGCAGCGCTCGCCTCCGATGCGGCGCTCCCTCACGCTGCTTGAATAGTTCATAATTCCAGAATCCATAGACTGCAAAAACCACCGGATGTGCCGAACAGGTTCCCGTCAGGCGAAGGCGCGAACTCGTACAAGGCTCCGCACTTGCACGACATCGCGGCGTTCAACCAAACCGTTGCTCCCATTTCCCATGGCTATTGCCACGGCACGACCGTATCCGATCGATTTCAACTCAGAATTGCGGGATAGCCTCCCTGCGCGACGGCTCTGCCGCCAGCGCCGGCATTAAACTCGCCATCGTTCTGTCTTCGACTGACAGCCAGCCCCTGTTCACCTCTACCAACGTGGTGCGCCCCAAAAAATCCAGCAGGATCTGCACTCGCTCCTTCGCCGGAAGCACGCGCACCACGACGCCCCGCGAGCCCAGGAACGCCCCGCGCGCGACGGTTACCTCCAAACCGGGACAGAGCCGATCCTCCACCGCCAAAGGCTCTTCGGAGTCGAAACATTGCCTTAACTCCTCCACCACGTCATCGGCCACTGGAGGAACACGGTCCCCGAAGCGCACGAGACTGCTCATCCCCGTTACATAGCGGACGGCATCGGCATGTTCCTCCAATTGGCAGCGGACAAATAGATAGCACGGAAAGAGCGGTTCGACAACTCGCACGACGCCACGGCGCGTCGCCCGCTCCAATCGGATGCGCGGATGAAACACCTCCAACCCGAGTCTCTTGCTCAGGCCGGCCGCTGCAATGTGCTCGTGTTTGGGCTGTGTCCGCGCGCAATACCATGCCAATGTGTTCTTCATGTTCACTCGCTTGAGATTGGAGATCACTCGCTCACGCCTGACCAATCCGCAAGCGCCAACGATTACGGATATGCGTCGGGCATTGACCCTACAGCAAACCCCCTCTGGCGATTCCCGGGGCCGTTGCCTGCCAGTAAACCAGATATGGAGAGGCGGCTCAATGGGGTGTTGACCCTCTTTTAGCTGGGGTTAAGACCCCACTGGATCCCTCGACTCCGACCTTGAATCTCAACGGGGTCCTGAGGTCCCCAGCGGCTTCCCATTGCGGAGCGCAAGCGCGTTGGCCAGGCTCCTTAGGCTCACATCCCGGACAGGGCCTTGCGGCAGCCCGCGAACCCACCCCTCCGCCCCCGTAGGATCTTCGAAAGCCCAAACCCGCACCAGGCCACGGGCCGCAGCGGCTTGGACTTCGGCATCGGGAAATTCTTCGACCCACGAGGCAGCGCTTTGGGGCGAAGCCAGGGCCCAGCGCCGTACAACCTCGACCGCGACACGATCCTGCTCACTTCCACGGGGCAATGCTTGAGCGGCCAGCATGGCGGCGGCGTCTCCATCCTGCATCGCCCAGGCAATGGCGACGCTGCCGACAAGCCGCTGCCTCAGACCTGGTTCAGGCACCGCCTGAGCCCATGCCGCCGCCGCTGCGGGCGAGGCGCTGGCCCACTGGCTTACGGCATCGTCGAGCAAGGCATTCCGTTCGGGGCTGGGGGCCAGTTCAGCCGCCAGATTGAGGGCGGCCGCAGGATCCGTCCTGGCCGCTTCGTACGCTATGGCGAGCACTGCAACTTGCCGGTCCGTCCCATTTTGCAGACGAGTGGCCCATGCCGCCGCGCCGGCAAGGTCACGATCCGCCCAGGCGACGGCAACCTGCTCGATGGCATCGCGCCGGGGCGCGCTCTTGAACTCGCGCGCTACCCAGGCGGCGGCGTCCGCCGGGTGCAAGTCAGCCCAGCGCCGCAGTAGCACGCAGAACCGTTCCCTGTCCCGGCGGTTGGCGCTTCGGTCCAACCGTTCAAGGGCCGCCGTCAAGCCTTCCTGTTGTGACGGGGCCGCCACCGGTTGCGCGATTCCAGCTCGGGCGCTAGCGCGCGTGCGCCGCTGCCGCAAGTCCCTGGGCGTCTGCCCCGCGGGCAGGTTTGCGCCCCCAGGCTGCTGGACCGCCGCAGGCAGCCTGCCATCCAGGCTAGTGGTGTCGCAGTATGCGCACAGGCCCAGGCACAGCAGGGCCCAGCCAAGTGCCGCGCGGGTCCTCATTTGTCATCAGGGGAAGATGGTCACCTGCTCCAGGTCGCCTGAAAGGAGGCTTGACGTGTTACCGGAGGCCGCAGCCAGGCCAACGTAGATGTTCGAGGCCATGGAAATGGTCCCGAGATTTCCCCCCACCCAACTGGTTCCATTGTAGGCATAGTAGTAGAAACTATCCCCGGTGCGGAACAGATAAAGCGTGACATTGGGAGGTGTGCCGGAACCGATGCCGGCCGCGGCGCTTGAAGTCCCGGTACTGCTTCGCTCTTCAGAGAATAGGGCGCCGCCGGCGGAAACGCCGACATAGGCGCACCTGGCGCCGCTGCTGAGGCTCTCGCGCATCATGAGGCCTGCCGAACCCGTGCCGCCACTGCTCTGCATCGAGGCGACCTGGACCAACATCCAGCCGTCCCCGCTGAGCGGTTGATACACGAAGCGAAAATTGTCCGACGTGCCGCCAATATTGCCTGCCCCCGCCAGCAGGTAATCCCCGCCCGAAACGGAGGCGCTGCCAGTCAAGCCGGGCTGCCCGACATCCGCCGTCTGCCAAGGGAGGGGCAGACTGTTCACGGTCAGCGTGACGCTGGGCGAATCCACCGCGGAGGAGCCGTTGTAGATGGCCTTTGCCTTCAGGCTGTAGCTCCCGGCTCCGACGCCCGACCACGTCCAGGCGTAAGGCGCGGAGAAGGATTGCCCCAGCAGAGCGGAGCCGTTGTAAAACTGGACCTCGTTGATGGTGTTTTCATTGGCCTGCACCGCGGCAGCCAGGTCCAGTGAAGCCGGCGCGGAATAACTCGTGCCCGCCGCCGGGGAACTGAGCGTGACGGCGGGTGGTGGGTTGGCGACGTTGACTGTCGCCGGCGCGGAGTCGATCCCTGCGCCTCCGTCGTAAATAACGCGCGCGCTCAGGGTATAGCTTCCGGCGGCAACGCCGCTCCAGGTGAATGTATAAGGGGCGGTCGAGTTCTGGCCCAGAAGACCGCCGCCATTGTAGAACTGGACCTCGTTTATCACGTGGCCATTGGCGGTTACACTCGCTGCCATGCCAATCGACGCCAGCGCGGTGTAGCTTGCCCCTGAACCCGGCGAATTGAGGACGATGGCAGGCGGAGCCGGTGACTGTGCCGGCACAGAGTAACTGGCCTCGTTGGAGAACCCGCTCTCTCTCCCCAGCGAATCGAACGCCGTGACCGCAAAATAGTAAGTCTTGCCTGGCTGCAATCCGGGGATAGTCGCTACAGTCGAGTTTCCAACAAAAATCTTGCTGGTATAGTTATGGGCAGCCAGACCGTAATACACGTAGTAGCCAAGCAGGTCCGGCCCGGGACTTGCATTCCACGCCAGGGTCACCGAACTCAGCGACTGTGCCAATCCGCTGACGGCGCCTGAAGCGCATATCCAGCCCAGAAGCATCAGGTGCGGAATTGACCGCCAGGTCCCGCTCGAACCGAGGCGCCATCGGGCAAACGCCGGCCGGCGGGGGGTGGAACCACGCGGCGTCCCGGCCGGTTCAGGATCCGAGAACTGAATAGCGCGTCTTGTCTTTAGAATTTTCATATCGAGTTAACAAACACCGCGGCATCGGCGCTGCCAGGCGCCGATGCGCTGCCAACAGACAAACCTTGCCGGGGGACTGAAGCAATGGGACTGCGGGAGGTAACAGAGGACCGCCACCGCCGATCGATTGCAGACTACCCGCCGCGGGTTGCGTCAATTCGCCGCCTGCGGCCGAAGAGCCGGGCGAGCGTAACTATCTTGTTGATGGACCGGGTTGATTGCAAGAGAATTCTTTGCGTCAGGCTTTAGATAATGATGGCGCGCGAGCAGTTCGCGCCACTGCCGGCGCTCTTCCGGCGTGCTGACCAGTTCCCATTGCAACGGGCAATACTCGCTTAAGCCGCCCTCCGCCCCGGTCCTCTGCGGCAGCGCACCCGCGGCAATGCTCGCGGGGCGGGGACCGCCCCGGGCGGCGGGCAACTCTATCCATCCTCCCCGCCCCAACTCGCTCAATATCCCCAGCGCCGAACGCAGCTTGAGCCGCCCACTAGCGCTTCGCCACTGCCACTGCACGCACAGGGCGCGAGCCAAGCCCAGGCGCCCAGCTTCAGGCCGCTCGGCCATCAACCGCCGCACCGCTTGCACGTCCGCCGCGTCGATCCTTCGCCCGCGAAGGATCCGCGCTTCGATTATCTCCGGCCCGGCGCCACGGTGGATCGGTGACCGGATGGTCAAACACGTACGCAATCCATTTCGCGAGAGGTCCACCGTTAGTGCTGAACGTGCTCATCGCGCCGCCGAACGCCTAGGCATCGCCTCTCGACCTCCGTTCCAACACTCTGCGCCTCATGAATTCGTCCTGGCGGCGCTCGCGCTCGGCCATGTACCGGGCTACTCGTTCCAGTGATGTCTGCGTCATCGGCGAATCCGCATCCGTGTCGCAATAATGCGACCACTCATTTCCATGGCCACGGCCATGCGGTCCTGTTTCGTGAACTCGATGTGCAGCAGCAACTCGTCCCGCGGCCTCGGCAACTGGAGGAAACTTTCGACGATGGCCTGGAAGCCGGGCAGCCGAGCGTGGCGCTTGGTGAGCGGCGGGCCGCCTGGGCCAATGAAGACGCAGCCACCCCCCTCGGTCGGCATGCGGAACATATCGAGGGCGTGGTAGTCGGAGCGCCGATGCGGCTTGTAGGTGACCGAATGGGAAGCGAGGAACTCGGCGTCGGAGGGCGATAACACACCCTCTCTGAGCAGCTCGTCTAACTCCACCGCTCGGTTCTCTGGCGACGAGCGCTGGTAAGCGGCCACCTTCTCGAGAACCACAAGCAGTTGCTTTTGGTCCGGCGGCATCTTGAAATCCGGCGTTGAACGGTTCAATCGCGACTCATCCTACTGATGTGCCAGCCAAGGATCAACGCAACCGGTCTCGAAGAACCCACGCCCTGCAGAATGCAATTCGGCGATATCCCGACGCGTCGGGACAATCCTGCGCTACCAAGAATTCTGTCGTGCGCCCCCACCCGCAGCCGGCCTCTGAATTTGTTTGCGCCCGGGCGGGCGGATGCCCACCATGCAGCCGCTAATGTTGCCGCCACTGGTGATTGAAACTCAGAACCTGACCAAGGCCTTCGGGCAGCAAAAGGCGCTGGACGGGGTGAATTTGCAGGTTGTGCCGGGGGCCATCGGGCTTTTGGGCCCAAATGGCGCCGGCAAGAGCACCCTCATAAAGTGTTTGCTTCAGCTCCAGCCCATTACGTCTGGCTCGGCGCGGTTGCTGGGCCGTGAAGTAGGGTCGGAGGGGCGGGAGATTCGCAAGCGGGTAGGTTATACGCCGGAGCAAGACTGCCATATTCCCGGCATGGTGGGATGCGAATACGTAACCTACTGCGCGCAGTTGTGCGGGCTGCCCTTTCAGGCGGCGCGCCAGCGCGCGCACGAGATGCTGGATTTTGTGGGAATGGGCCAGGAACGATACCGTAAGATCGAAAGTTACTCGACGGGGATGCGTCAGCGGCTCAAGCTGGCGCAAGCGATGGTCCACGACCCGGAAATCATCTTCCTGGATGAGCCGACCAACGGCCTTGACCCCAAGGGCCAGGCGCAGATCCTCGATTTGGTCAACAGCCTTTGGAAACGCTACGGCATTACCGTCGTGCTCTCCTCGCACCTCCTGCACGACGTGGACCGTATCTGCGAGCAAATCATCATCATCGCTCGCGGGCGGGTCCTGGTCCATGACACATTGGAGAATTTGAAGGCGCGCCGGCGCGGGGCCGCGGAGGTGGTCCTCTCGGGCCGGCACCAGGAGTTTGAGTCCGCGTGCTTGCGTCGGAATTGGGCCTGCGAACCCCTGCCGAACGGGCACATCAAGGTGGAGCATCATTCCGATTCGCTGAATTCCTTGCTGGGGCTGCTGGACGAGATAAAACTGCCGCCCCTGGAGATTATTCCCAGCCCAAACGCGCTGGAAGAGACCTTCGTGCAGGCTCTGGAGATTTCCCATGCCACTGCATGATACGAGTTACCAGCATTGGGAGGGGGTTCACCTGGGGCTGTGGCGAAGACGCTGGGTGATAGCCAGGGCTGGGCTGCGGGCGTGTCTGCAAGGCAAATGGATGCGGCACCTGATTGTGCTATGCTGGGTGTCGGCGCTGGGTATGACAACGGTGTTGTTCCTGGTCGGGCAGTTACTGGTGGCCAACAGCATTGTGGTGAAATGGATGGGGAACTTCAACCCGGCGCTTCAGGCCTTCGCCGGGATGCTCACGACCTGGCTGGAGCAGCACCCGGAGATTTCGGTCCGTACCACCCAGGATGTGCTGTTTTATTATTTCTGCATCGGCCTGATGCGGGCGGGCATTTTCGCGCTGGGCATGGCTATCCCGCTGCTCATCACGCGCGACCTGGCCAGCAACGCCATCATCATCTATTCCTCCAAAGCGGTCAGCCGGGGCGACTACCTCCTGGGCAAATTCATTACGGCCTTTGTCCTGATCTTCCTGACGTGGCTCGGGCCGGTTTGCGCCGCGTGGTTTGTGGGCAACTTGCTGGCGCCCGATTGGAGATTCTTCTGGCATTCGAGGGTGGCGGTGGCCCACGTGCTGGTTTTTGGCGCCGCGAGCATGACGGTGCTGAGCCTGCTGGCATTGGGCGTTTCGGCAATCTCGAGCAAGGAGAAATCGACGGCCGCGGTCTGGTTCATGTGGTGGATCTTTGGAGGTGTGCTGGCGCCCATTGCGGTTCAGACCCAGCCCTGGCTCCGGCACCTGAGCTTCAACTTTGATCTGGACCAACTGGCATTGGCCGTGTTTCGTCCGGCCCACGATCTGACCATCGCCCAGACGAATATTCCGATTCTGGGGGACATGCTTCGCGGCGTGCGCCCGCAGACCCTGGCGTCGCTGGCGACACCGGAGTTACAGGGAGCGGTGGCGGCGTTGCTGGTGATGCTCGCCTTGGCCGCCTTTCTCATCCGCAACCGAGTGAGGCCCGAATGAACGCCATCATCGAGGCCCGCGAACTCAGCCGATGGTACGGCATGGTGATGGGGCTGAACAACGTCAGCTTCGAAATCGGCGCCGGCCTGACCGGC
Source organism: bacterium (assembly GCA_021784555.1). GTDB lineage: Bacteria > Verrucomicrobiota > Verrucomicrobiia > Limisphaerales > UBA8199 > JAJYHY01. Next base: position 6,690 of record JAJYHY010000022.1, on the reverse strand, counting down.
CTGGTTGGCCCCAATGGCGCGGGCAAAAGCACGCTCATTCAGATTATCACCGGCCAACTCCAGCCCAGCTCGGGACAACTGACCGTGTTCAATGCCCGGCCTTGGAACAACCCGAGCGTCTTGCGGCGTATCGGTTACTGCCCGGAGGGCGAATCGGTGCCGAAGGACCTGCGTCCGTTGGACTGGCTTAAGGGCCTGGCCCTGCTCTCGGGCGTGGCACGCCAGGAAGCAGAGGAGCGGTGCGTGGCGATGCTCGACAAAGTCGGCCTGGCCCGGATGCATTGGTCGAAACGGATGCGCCAGTTTTCCAAAGGAATGAGGCAGCGGGTCAAGCTCGCCCAGGGGCTGTTGCACGAACCGGAACTGCTCGTGCTGGATGAGCCGATGAACGGACTGGACCCCATGGGCCGACAAGAGGTCTCGCATATCCTCCAAGGGCTGGCGGAGGCGGGTGTGAGCATTGTTATTTCCAGCCATATCCTGGCGGAACTGGAGGCCCTGTGCCAGAACATCCTCATTCTTAATTGGGGTCGCATCCTGGCTTCCGGCAGTCAGAGAGACATTCGCGCCGACCTCCGGGATTGGTCCGAGGAATTGTCCGTCCAGTGCGACGCCCCCGAAAGGCTGGCCCGCCGCCTCTTCGATGCCGGGGTCTTGCTTGGCTTCGATATTGACCCGGCCAGTGGAGCGCTCCGCATCCGCGTCAAGGATTCGCGCTCGTTTTATGCGGATTGGACGGGCCTGTTGCTCGAAAGCCAGGTGACGGTTTATGCCATCCGCAGCCAGAGCCGGTCCTTAAAGAACATCTTTGACAAGGTCACCACATGAACATTGCCGAGCCACCTCTACAGAAAGCCGGCGCCGGCGCGAAGGTTCCCACGCCGCTGAAGCTGCACCCCTCCTTCCTGGGCGCGCTGAGAGCGGCCTGGCTGTTCGCCTGGAAGACTGAATTCACGTTGCGCCGCGTGCCGGTCTTGCTCGCCGGCCTCCTGGTTCTCCCCGTGCTGGTTTATATCACGACCCCTTCCCCCTGGGCCTGGAGGACACGTCATCTCTTTCTAGGCTTCCCGCAGTGGCAGTTGGAGCGTTTCTACCGCCAGTTGGACGGCGAGTACCTGCGCATCCAACCCGCGCAACGTTCCAAACTCCTGGGGATTCTTAAAGACGAATACGCTCGCACTGAAGAAGAACTGCGCCAAGGCGAGTCTCGCCAAGCCAGCAAAAACCAGCAGAACGCCCGCATCCGGGCTTGCTTTGAACGCATCCGCCGCCGGGCGCAGAGCGTCCTTAACGAGGCGCAGTTCCGGCAGTTCAGCCGGTTCAATGCCCGGTGGCTGGAGGAGGCCCAGAGGCGCGCGGACACTCCCAGGTGGAGGCGGTCGGGCCCCTTCTACCATTGGCTGATCGACTTCTATTTCTTCGTGCTGCTGCCCTTGAACTGCGTGCGCGTCAGCGGCGCCATCATTCGCGACGAATTGCAATCGGACACCCTCGGCTTTCTCATTACGCGGCCGCTGAGCCGGGCCAAGTTGCTGATAGTGAAGTATGTGTCGCAGACGGGCTGGTTGGAGTTGCTGGCGCTGGCGGAGGCGCTCCTGCTCTTTGCGTCCGGCGCGCTGAGGCAGATTCCCGCCCTCTGGGGCCTGCTGCCGCTTTTCCTGGGCGTGCAATTCCTGGCGGTGCCGGCCTGGAGCGCACTGGGCGCCTTGCTGGGATTGGCCACTCAGCGTTACATGGCGGTAGCGATCGTTTATGGGTTGATCGTCGAAATGGGCATCGGACGCATCCCGACCAACATCAACACCCTCTCGCTCATGCGACACCTCAAGACGCTGCTCGCGCATAACGCCGCCCTCCAAGACATTTACGCCTGGCCGAGCGTGGGCGCGCCCGCCGCGGTTGGCGCGCTAGTTTTCGCCGCCCTGCTTTTTCTGTTCCTGGCGGCCACTCTCTTCACTCTGAGGGAGTACCACCATACGGCAGAAATGCAAAAATGAGGGCCGGATAGCAGATCGTCCAATGTCATAACTTCAAATTAGCCGCGCGGGACGAAATCGCAAATCCAGCCATTGGGCACTTCCAGCCGGTTTGACCGGCGGCCCACGTCACTCCGTCGCCTCCTCCTCAGGCTCGGTTACCTGGCCTCGTCCGAGGTGGCGGCAGACACCGCGTTTGGAGGTTGATAGGAAACTGAGCATCTCCCTGGCCTGCGGACTGGAGAATTCGTTTTGGGCTTGAGCCAGGGCGGTGCTCAGTTTGAGGCCCGAGCGGAACAGCGCATGATACAGCCGCTTCAGATCCAAGCGGTCGGCAGGGGCAATGCCGGCCCGGCGCAATCCCACGGTATTGAGTCCACAGATCGTGTTATACCAACGCGCGGCGGTGAAGGGAGGCAGGTCCTTGCTGATGGCCGCGCCCCCCTGCATGAGAGCCAGGGCGCCGATGCGCACGAACTGATGCACGAGGCAGTTGCCCGAAATGAAGGCCCGGTCCGCCACATTGACATACCCCGCCAGCAGCGCCCCACCGGCCAGAATCACGAAGTCCCCAAGCGCCGCGTTGTGGGCAACATGGCTGTGCTGCATCAGGTAATTGTGCGAGCCGATGAGCGTCTCCTGGCCCGGTTTGCTCGAACGATGGACGGTGACATGTTCGCGAAACGTATTGTGATGGCCGATTCGCAGCGCGGTGGGCTCGCCGCCATACTTCAGGTCCTGCGGCTCCTCGCCGATAACGCACCCGGCGAAAAAGCGGTTGTAGGCCCCGATGCTCGTCTGGCCGGTCACATACACGTGCGGGCCGATGATGCAATGCGGGCCAATCTCCACGCCACCATCGATGACCGCGTATGGGCCCACTTCCACCGACGAGTCAAGCCGGGCCTGGGGGGAAATGACGGCGGTAGGATGGATCATGAATGGAAGTAGCCCAATTCGCGCAGGGAAACGAAATCCCTGGGCCGCTCCTGCGTCGCCTGGCCGAGGATGACGTGGTCCAGCACGTCGATCTTGAGCAACTGGCCCGCGCGAATCAGGTCGCGCGTCACGCGGACGTCCGCTTCGGAAGGCGAGGCATCGCCTGAAGGGTGATTGTGTACCAGGATAATGGCGGCGGCGTTGGCGGCGATGGCGGGTTTGAACACCTCGCGGGGGTGGACCAGCAGCGTGTCGAGAGTGCCGTCGGAAATCTTGATTACGTCGATGAGCCGACGCCGAGTGTTCAGGAGCAGAACCTGGAACGTCTCCACTCCCCGCAGGCGCAACTCCTCCCGCATTAAATCCGCCGCCGCTTCGGCGGTATCGACCAGCGGTGATTCCCGGCGCAATTCGTTGGCCATCTTGCGCGCCAAAGAGAACGCCGCGGCCAGGGTCACGGCCTTGTCGCGCCCGATGCCTTTGACGGCTTGCAGTCCGTCCAGGGGCGCTTGGGCCAGCGCGCTGAGGGAGCCGTACTTCTGGAGTAATTGCCTGGCAACTTCAAGCGCGTTGGCGCCTTTCCATCCCGTTCGCAACAAGATCGCTACCAGTTCCGCATGGCTCAACGCCTCCGCGCCGAGCGCCACCAACCGCTCACGCGGGCGCTCGGCCACGGGTTGGTCCTTCAGCCGCATGCCACTCACGCGGCCATACTAGGCCGGGAGCAATCGGCAGAACCAGAAAAAACGTCCGGGAGGCCCCTAACCCGGACATTTCCCAGCGCGGCAATACCGCAAAATGCTGCGGATCGTGCGGGCGGTGGCGCGCAGAGGACTGCGCGCCCTACCCACAGACTGTTGCCGTTTCGTTCGTGGCATGAAGTATTCGGGCTAAGCCCTCGCGAGGTTCCGACGGCCAGGGCTGGCGCGGAAACGGAGTGGTGGAGCAGTGGAGTGATGGAGTCGTGGAACAGTGGAATGATGGATTGGCGCGGGTTCCCCCAATCGCAAATCTCCGATGGGTGATTCGGAAGGGGGCGCAGACAAATCTTCCCCCGGCCTCCATCACTGCGTCACTCCATTACTCCACCACTCCAGTCTCTACTTGGGCAGGTTATCCGCGTCCAGCGTGCTGGCCAAGTCTTTCTCGGCCAAAACCCAGTCTTCGAGGGTAAGGGGATGGTCTGGCAGCTTGTCGCGGAACATTTCGTATGCGTGCTGGCGGACCCTCGCTTTGCTTAGCCCCGGTGTGAAGGGCTCGGGTTGTTCGATTGTCATTTTATCTTTCTCTCTCATAGCATGCTCCTTGATGTTTAAGATAGCCCTCTCTCCGGGGCTTTCAACCGCGAATTACATTCCACAGTAATTCCCATTCTGTTGGGTCGGAAGAGAAAAGCGGTCGCGGCCTGCCGGGATCGCTTTCGCCTTCCTTTCCCTCCCAAGTCCAAGGTTAGAATTGCCGCGCACTCCGGCTTGGCACAGGCCTGCAAGCTCGTTATCGTAGCCCGGCCTAATGAATGCGCAACAAGTCCAGCAAGCTCTTGCCCAGCTCACGACGGAGACGGACGCGACGCTCAGGAATTTGAGGCTGGCGAGTCTGGTCTCCGGTGTCTTTCGTGAGGCCGGAATCGAACTCGTTGTGGTGGGTGGCTCCGCCATTGAGTTTTACACCGAAGGGGCCTACGTATCTGGAGACATCGACCTGTGCCTTCTGTCTCCAGGCCGGCTGGATGTTCGCACACGCCAGGACTTGATGGGCCGGCTCGGGGCCAAAGGGGGGCCGAGAAGCTGGCAAGTCGCTGGACTATACGTGGATGTGCTGGGAAGCTTTGAAACCGACGCGCGCACGCCTGTCCGCGGAATAGCGGGGCCCTTCGGCGAGCTGCGTATTTGTCCGGTCGAGGAGTTGATTGTTGAGCGCGTGCTCATTTCGGTTTATCCTGGGGAATATCCGCCAGCGCGGGAATGTGCCAAGAAGCTGCTAGCCGCGGCATTGCAAGGCGAAGTGGAGACGGACTGGGCTGAGGTGCGGCGCCTGGCTCAAAGCCCGGCGTACGGGGATTGGAACGAAGTCAAAGAATTAACCGATGAACAGGCCCAAGCTCTCAAGGTCCGGAGTCCCTACCATTCCGATGAATGAGGTCATGAGTTGGGAGGATTGGCTCAAAGGACGCCGTGCCCGTCGCGAGACCGGTAAGATCGTCGCTCCGGAGATTATTCGGCGGCCTTCCAGTTCCAGTGATAAGCGTCTGCGCAAGCTCTTCCAAGGCGAACGCGGCCTGCCATTCACGCCCACCACTGAGTTGCCCCGCTGATTACGACCCCAATATGGGCACGGCCACCTTTGGTTCCTGGGGGACTTGACGGCGAAGGGGACGAGAACCGTTCTTGAGCGGGAGAGCGCAGGACACAATCGTGCCGCTCTTTTGCTGGGGCTTGATTTCCAAAGAGGCGCCGATGGTGCTGGCGCGATAATTCATGATGCGCAAGCCCATCCGGTTCTTGGAGGCCTCGGGTTGGGAGAACGGAATTCCGTCATTCTTGATGGTGAGGAGGAGGTGGTTGTCGCTGCCGGCAAGGGTGATCGAGACACGGCTAGCCTTTCCGTGTTTGATGGCGTTGCTGATAGCCTCCTGCGCGATCTTGTGGAGTTGGAACCGCGTGTTGGCTGGCAACTCGGGCAGGCGGCCCCTTAAGGCAAATCCACAAGGGATGGCGAACATCGTCCTTACATTCTGGGCCAGCGCTTTGATGGAGGAAGCCAAGTTGTCGCCTTGGGCGCTCAGAGAACTGAACTGATGCGCCAGGTTGTGTGTGTGGCAGATGACCTCTTCGACAAGATGCTGGATCTTTTCGGCTTCGGGGGCGTAAGGATGTCCTTCAGTTAGGAGCTTCTGCTGGAGGCCTTTGACCATCAGGGACATGCCCGTCAACTTCTGGCCGAGGTCGTCGTGGAGGTCGAAGCCGATGCGGCGGCGCTCGTTCTCGGCTATTTCGAGCAGTTCGTTTTCGAGGCGCCGGCGTTCCTCCAAGGCAAGTTCCAGCTTTCGATTGGCCGCTTGCAAATCCGCCGTGCGGTTGGCCACTCGGGCTTCAAGCTCTTCGCGGGCCTGCTGAAGTTCCTGCTCGTAGCTCTTGCGCGCGCGGCGCACCTCGGCCTCGCGCAGTTCCCGCTCAACGGCCGGGACGAGCCTGGCCAGCCGGTCTTTCATGACGTAGTCATGCGCCCCGGCCCTCATGGCGGCAACCGCTGTTTCCTCCTCGATATACCCGGAAACAATGATAAACGGAACGTCCAAAGTGCGGGCCTTGACCAACGCCAAGGCCTCAGGCGCGCTGAATTCGGGCATGAAATGATCCGCTAAAATCATGTCCCAGGCCCCGTTGGCCAGCGCCTCCTCCATGGCCTGGCGCGTATCGACTCGCCTGGCCTCCGGCCGAAAGCCGCCCCGCTCCAAGGCGCGAGTCAGCAGGATTGCGTCGAACTCGGAGTCTTCGACCAGCAACACGCGAAGGGGGCGTCCCTTTTTGCTCACAGTCATAGCGTCAACAACGAATCCGGCAGGCCCGGGGCGCGATAAAACCGTCGGGCGTCTCGCCGGCCTGCCCGGGCGAGATTACCCAGGAGACTCGCAGGCGAGACACCCGCACCGCGCAGGATTCCCAACACCCCTAATCGCACCCGGAAAAACCCGTCCGTATCCGTACGGAAATGCATGATGTAAATTGCCCCTGTTTGGAAAGAACGCAAGGGCCAAGCCAACAAAAAGCCGTCA
>JAJYHY010000021.1 GCA_021784555.1 bacterium | reverse complement strand
CATCAACCGGCTCTGCATCCAGATGACCCACGCCTGGAACAAGCCCGACAGCAAGCGCCAGCGCAAGCAGACCCTGCGCCAGATAGACCGCTTGGTGGACACCGTGGCCGCTCACGCCCGGCGTTAGCGGGATGGGGGCGGTGTATGCCGGGAAGGTGGATCTGGAGGTGAAATCGGGGGAGTGAAGGGACGGAGGCTAGTCACCCTAATTATTTGCAACAGATGAATTACTATTTCTGGAGTCACTGCTAAAAATCGCCTTTTTGGGACAGGCTCTAGGTAGCGCGTTTCTCGCCCGCGCCAATCGCGGCCGTTTCTTCTTCGGCCCTGATGGCAAGGTCCGGCGGCAGGCGCTCTTGCAGGGCGTCGCTCAGGTAGGTGATCAGTCGCGTGTGCGCATCGCGCCACTGTTGCTCGAAGAACGAATTCATGCCCGGAAATGGATTGCGCGGATTCCTCTCTGTCATGCGGCATACCTCATCATGCGCGCGGGTCGGCGGCAACGATCGCGGTTGGTTCGTGGACGTCGAACGGCGGCTCCTGTTTCTCCCCTCGCTTTGCCTGCCAGGTCATTAAATCCTGACCTTAAACTGCTCGTTCGCCGCTAACGACTGGGCAAAGGCCGCGAGCAGTTGCGGGACCTTCTCGAGGTCATCGAGGCTGACGAGCTCGACCGGAGAATGCATGTAGCGGTCTGGCAGACTGATCAAGGCGCTGGCGATGCCACCGCGAGTCCAGAAGATGGCGTCGGCATCCGTTCCGCTGGTGGAGGACATGGCCTCGTGCTGGAGAGGAATCTCTTTGGCTTCGGCAACCGCCTCGATGCGGGCAACCACTTCGGGGTGGTTACAACCGCCGTGGGTGATGGCGGGACCCAAACCCAGCTTGATGTCCCCATGCTGCTGCTTGTTGACGGTCGGGTAATCGGTGGCATGAGTGACATCAACCACCAGCGCGACATCCGGTTTGAGCGAGTAGGCAATCTGGCGCGCGCCCAGGAGCCCAACCTCCTCCTGCACGTTCGAGACGGCGCAGACCTCGGCCTGGAGCTTTTCGTTGGATTCGCGGAGCAATCGCAGGGCTTCGGCCACGGCGAAGGTGCCGACCCGGTTGTCGAAGGCGCGGGCTACAGCGAAACCGTTGCGCAGCACCTCAAACTCGTCGGCGAGGGTGATCGGGTCGCCGATCTTGACCAGGCTCTGGGCCTCCTTGCGGTCGCGCGCGCCGATATCAATGAACAAGTCGTGAATCTTGGGGGTCTTGGGTTCCTTCTCTTCCTTCATGAGGTGCGGCGCGACGTTTCCGACGACTCCTGGGAGAGGTCCCTGGCGGGTATGAACGATAACGCGTTGCGCCTTGGTGATGGCGGCATCGACGCCGCCCATCTTCCGCACGTAAAGGAATCCTTCATCGTTGATGAAGCTGACCGCCAGCGCGATTTCGTCCGCGTGGCCGGCGAGCATGAGCCGGGGCGAGCCGCCTTTGTTCAGTACAGCAACACAGTTGCCGTAAGCGTCCGAGAAAGTCTCGTCCGCGAACTGCCTGGCGTAGTCGAGCCAAACCCTCTGGCCGCGGGCCTCGTGGCCGACCGGGCTGGGTGTGTTTACAAGGGTCCTCAAAAAACTCAGTGATGCATCTCGCATGGCGCCAACCTTACGGCGGCCTGATGCCAATGGCGAGCCAGGACTTCGTGCGGGACGCCGCCTGGCCGCGACTGAATCGAAGCACGCAACGTTGGGACAGTCAGGACGGAGTAGTGGTATGCTGGAGTGTTGGGCCAGTATTCCACCACTCCACCGCTCCAATACTCCAACATTCCGATGCTCCGGCACCCGCCCGTGCAGGCGCGTTCAGGGCTTGGGATGGGCAAAGAATGGCGAGCCAGGACTTGGTGCGGGACGCCGCCTGGCCGCGACTGAATCGAAGCACGCAACGTTGGGACAGTCAGGACGGAGTAGTGGAATGCTGGAGTGTTGGGCCACTATTCCACCACTCCACCGCTCCAATACTCCAACATTCCGATGCTCCGGCACCCGCCCGTGCAGGCGCGTTCAGGGCTTGGGATGGGCAAAGAGCCAGTCGATGACCTTGGGGGCGAACTCCGAGGAGAGGTTCGGACTATGCTCGGCGCCAATAATCGTCCACAACTCAACCGCGCCGCCGGGCGGATGGTCCATGTATCGTGTGACGACCGTGTCCGGGTTGCCCAGCCCCGTGTCGAGGTCCAATGTGGCGGCGGTGTCGGTCACGCAGTTGCTGGCGCCGTTAAAGCCCGCCCAGATTTGGATGGTATGCATCGCGCCAGGAAACATGGGGGTGTTGGGGTTGCTTCCAGTGTAATCTGAGTAGAACACGGTGGAGTCCGCCGTGCCATGGATCTCGAGGACATTCACCGGCCCCGAGGGCGTGGGGCCGAAGCCGGGCAGCCAGGCGGAACCGGCCAGGCTGGCGATAGCGGCGACCAGGTCCGCCGAATCTCGAGCGAACTGGTGGGACATAAAGGCGCCGTTGGAATGGCCGATCAGAAACACTCGCTTGCGGTCCAGGGCGAAATGCCTGGCGACCTCCTGGATCAATCCCCTGAGGTAAGCGCGGTCATCGACATAGGGAGAGCCATACGCGGAAGCTTGCTGGGCGTTCATGAAATAGGCGTTCCACCACCGTCTGTGTGTATTGTCGAAGGTGCCGTCGGGGTAACAGTATAGGAACCCTTGAGACTCCGCCAAGGGCTGGAACCTCATATAGCCCTCTTCTCCGGCCCCGGTGCCAGTGTACCCATGCAGCAGGATGACCAGCGGGATGGGCGTATGGCCGTCATATTTCGATGGCACATACACGTTCACCGGCCGGGGATTGGTGACCCGATAAAACGCGGCGGGCACGGATGGTTGAACGGTGTATGGGCTTGAGGCGCTGGCAAGCGTCTGCCACGGGCCAATGATTTGGTCGGCTTGTTGAAGCTGGCCGCCTCCGCTCCAGGTCAGGGTGTTCACACCCGCGGCGCGCCCAATGGCCAGGGCCGAATCGACTGGTGGGGCGATGGTCACCCAGGCGCCCGAGAGGGTTACGGTGGTGGACGACCTCCCCAAGACCATGCCGCCGGTGGGATTGCTCAGGGTGAGGGTGAAGTTCCTCGTCCCTGCCGGGGGCCTGGAGCGGAGCAGAGGAACGGAAATGGCCTTGACCGTCTCGTTTGCCTGGAACTCGAGGGTGCCGGAGCTGGCCTGGTAATCGGTTCCGGCCATGGCCGTTCCGTCGTGCGTGGCATAATCGATGCCGAACGGGCCGAGGTTCCAATCGTTGCCGCGCAATACGGTGACCTGGATCTCGCCGGGCTGGTCCCACGCGCTCGTGTAGGACGGAAACTCAAATCCAGCGCCCGGATCATTGTCGAGAATGAACACCGTCGTGCTCGCGCGCGAGCCGAGCAGGGCGCCCGCGCTCGGGTTGCTCAACGTGATCTGGAAGGACCTCGTAGGCTCTCTCGCCCCGTCGTTGAGGATCGTCACCGGCACCAGCTTCGCCCGTTCTCCGGGGGCGAAAGACAATGTCCCGTTGGTGACCATGTAGTTCAGGCCGTTGGTGGCGTTACCGTCGATGGCCGTATAATCCACGGTGGTGGTGGTATCCGTCCCGTCCGTGCCCCGCAGCACACGCACCGGGGCGACTCCCGCGTCCTCGCCCACCGTGTAACTGGCGGATTCAAATTGGAAGCCGCCTTCGTTATCGACGACGGTCACGATGGCGGTCTTCTGACCGCCCAGGCTGGCACCGCTCGGATTCGTCAATGTCACTCGAAAGGTCTTGTTAGCCGCCTGCAAGCTATTGTTAAGAATTGGCACGGAGATCGGTTCAAGGCGCTCTGTGCCTCCAAAAGAGAGCCTGTTGGTCAGGCCGGTGTAATCCCGGCCACTCAAGGCGGTGACGTCCGCGGTGGCGACGTCCGCGGTGACAGGCAACTCCCCGTCATCGCCGCGCACCACCCAGAGCACTACAGCCCCGGCATCCTTGGCCACCGAATAGGCGCCATAGACGAATTCCACTCCCACGTCGTTATCGATGATGTTGACGGTCGTCGTGGTGCGAGCGCCCAAACTGGCGCCGCTGGAGGGATTGCTCAAGGTTACACGAAAGCCCCTCGTCCCCTCCGCGAAGCCCTCGTTGAGGATCGGCACCACGATTGCCTTGTTGGTTTCGCCGGCATCAAAGCGCAACGTGCCGGAGACGGCCATGTACTTCAGCCCGTTGGTCGCGGTGAAGTCGGCGGTGGCATAATCGACGCTGACGGCCGGTCCCGCATCTCCCTCCCGCTGGACCATAACGGTCGCCGCCCCGGCGCTCTCGCCAACAGGATAGGTACTGGCGCTGAACTCGAGCGTTGGCTGCCCCGACGCCGCAACGGCGGCGGCGGCCGATAGTATAACCATCAAATTCTTCATAATGAACTCCTCGATTGATAAGCGGTTTGTTGATCTTGAGCTGTCTGACAATGGCATTCCAGATTGGCCTATTCCGTTACGATGCGGTAGAAACGCTTTGGAGCGTTGCCCGCCGCGGGGTCGGTAAACGGATAAGCGGCGGGCGCGTTGGTTACATGGGCGAGGGTTTGCCAATTGAGCAGGTCCTCGGAGAACTCGATGCGATAGTTGATGCCCGCAGCGCCGCTGGCGGTCCATTCCAGGTCCGTGTTCGGCAGCCGGCGCGGGTTGGCCAACCGCTCCAGCGGGCCGCTTTGGTAGAGATTGCCGTCGCCGTCCGTGGCCAGAAAGACGCCGTCGCCCACCAGCACGTTCTGCATATCGGCGTCCGGGCCGGCGCACTCGGTCCAGGTGATGCCGTCCGCGGAGCTCCGTAGCACGCTTCTCCCCGCGCTGGTGGAGTAACCCGTTGCCAGGAAGAGGCCGTCGCCGAAGACAATGCTGTTCAGAGAGGGCGCTGAGCCGAGGGCATACAGGTTCCATTCCGTACCGTTTGAGGAGACCACAACGCCACCGCCACTGAGCCCGACGACGAACCGCCCATTACCATAGACAACCGCCGTGAGCGAGGTGGTGGCAAATGAAACCGCGGAGGTCCAGGTCAGTCCATTGGTTGAGATGAGAATCTTTCCGTTGGGCGCGGACCCGTTGTTGTCCTCCTCACGGGCTACGAAAAGCCCATTGCCGTAAGCCATGTCGAAGATCGTGCCCGCGGATGTGAAACTCGCCGCCTTCCAAGTGGCTCCCTGGTCCTCCGAGGCGAGGATATGCACTTTGGAGATTCCCGGACCGTTTGGGTTTGAATAGTAAAGGGAGCCGGCCGCAACAAACGTTCCGCTGCCATAGACGACCCGGTCCAGCGACGGACTGGCAGTGCCGTAATTTAAATGCGGGCTTTGGTCGGTCCAGGTGGCGCCGCCATCTTGCGACCTCCAGACGAGGTCCCCTCCTCCCACCGCGACCATCGTGCCGGTGCCGTAACCCACGTCGCTAAAGTAGTTGGTCGCCAGGAGCAAATGCCAGTCAGAGCCGTTCGTCGAGCTCTCAATGCCATTTCCCCCGCCCGCTGCGAAGTATTGCCCGCCGAGGCTGAGCAGCGTATGAGGCGGAAACGGCAGGGCCTGTTCCTGCTCGCAAAGCATCCACGACATGCCGTTTGTCGAAGTGAACAGGGCGCCCGCTCCGGAATAGGAATCTCCGGCTGCCACAAACATGCCCTGCCCAAACGCGAGGTGCGGCGATGGACAGCTCAGTCCTCCACAACTGACCATGGCCGGGGCGGACCAATTTGTTCCGTCGTCCGAAACGGTGACTCCGCCGGAATTCAAATCTACCGCCAGGAACTGGCCGTTGCCAAAGGTGGCGCGCGCCGGCCAGAGCCCGTTTGTCGGCGCGATGTCCCGCCAAGCCAAGCCGTTGGCAGAAGCGGCCACGGCCAGGTATCCGCTCCAAGCGTGTTGCGCTGCCAGGATCGTCCCGTTGCCAAGGGCAATGTGCTCCAGCAGAACTGTTTGGCCGATATAGTTTGTTGGGACGGAGGCCACCGGTTCCCAATTCACGCCGTTGGTCGAGGTCATGATGGTGTTGCCCACGGCCAGGAATCGGCCTGCGTTCGCCTGGACATCCATAAAGGAGACCCCAAAATCGACGCCGCGATTGGTCCACTGCTGGCCATCGGGCGAGGTCCAGATCGAGCCGTTGACATCCCCCGAGACCGCTACGAAGAGTCCCTGGTCGAAGGTGATCCCGTTGAGGGTCGGCCTCCCTTCCGGCGTGAGCGTTTGGGCCTCCCACTCCAGTCCATTGGTGGAGGTGAGCACGGCTCCCTTGGTGCCCACGGTGACGAACAGCCCGTTGCCGAAGGCCACGCCGTTCAGGGTCTCGGAGGTTATTGGGAATTGCTTGATCCATCGCTGACCGTCGGTCGAAGTGGCCACCGAGCCTTTCAAATTCTGGCGCGGACAGTCGCCCTCGCTGTATCCTCCGCCGATGGCCACATAACGGCCATTGCCGTAGGCCAAGCCGTGGATCTCGGTCAGCGGGGCGCTGGCGATCTGGTGCCAGTTATCCAGGGGCGACCCGGAAGGAGTCTTTACCGGCAGCACCTTCAAGGATGCCGGCAGGCTCAGCCTGTAGCCGATCCCGTCTGATACAGCCACGCGGTATTCGCCGGCGTTGGATTCCTGGAGGTCCTCCAAAGTCAGGGAGGCGGCGGTCGCGCCGGCGACAGTCTGTCCGTTGGCCAGCCATTGGTAGGTCAACGGCGCCTGGCTCTGGGCCTGCACCGAGAGCGTGGCGTTTCCGCCGGCCGGCACCGTCTGACTCCCCGGCTGGCTGAGGATTTGGGGGTAAGGCTCAGGCCCCACACTGCCGTAGCGGATGGTGTTATTGCCGGAATCGACCACCAGCAGATGGCCCGATGGACTTACGCCTATGGCGCACGGCGAGCTAAACCTGGCGAAAGTGCCAAGGCCGTCAACATGGTCGTAAGCTGCCCCAGGCGTGCCGCCAAGGGACAAGACCTCGCCGTCGGCCGACACCTTGCGGACGGCTCCGTAGGTTTCGGCGACATAGAGGTTACCCTGGTTGTCAAAGGCCAGACCGGCGGGATTCGCAAACCAAGCGTTGGTCCCTTGGGCATCGCGGTAACCATAATTGCCCCCAACCCAGGTGGTGACATTCCCTGACGGGTCGATCCTGCGAATGACGTTGTTGCCCGAGTCGGCCACATAGAGGACGCCGCTGGAATCGAGCGCAAGGCCTTGCGGGTTGCCGAACTGGGCATTCGTTCCCGCGCCGTCCTGAAAACCTTGAGAGCCGGCCTTCCCCGCCCAAGTGCTGACAACCCCGGCGGGAGTCACCTTGCGGATGACAGAATTTTGTGAGTCAGCCACATAGAGATTGTGGTTGGTGTCCAGGGCCAAGCCGCCAATGTACGCGAATACGGCGTTGGTCCCGATGCCGTCTCGGCAGCCGCTCGCGCCGGGCCTGCCCGCCAGGGTGCTCACCATCCCGGCGGGAACGATCTTGCGGATGACGTAATTGCCTGAATCGGCCACATACAGGGTGCCATCGGAATCTAGCGCCAGGGCGGTTGGACCGTTGAACAGGGCGTTAGTGGCCGGGCCGTCCTTGTAGCCGGAAACGCCGGATTGGCCGGCAATGGTAGTGACGATTCCAGCCGGACTGATCTCGCGGATGGTGTGGTTGCCGGAGTCGGCCACATAGGCCGTGCCGGAGGCGTCCACGACGATGCCAGATGGGTTCGAAAAGCGAGCGGAAATCCCTGGTCCGTCGTTGGTTCCGGGCGAGTTCGGATAGCCCGCGAAGGTGCGCCAAACCGGCTGATCCAGAATTGCCCGGAGCAAGGCCGGGTTGTGAAATGGCGCTCGAATCATCGACATGGCCAGCGCCTGGCCGCCGAGCGGGTTGATTAATTGCGCGCCCAGAAGGCACGCCAGGAAGGCCACTTTGCCTGAAAATCTCATAAATGTTCGTTTCATACTCCAATGCTCTTTCCATTCCGTTTCGCGACGCATGACACCACAACCGCCGTCATCGGGTAGTAATCAGGAAATCGGGCGAAAGGTTACAGAGGAGTTGGCTCCTCATCGTTCCTGCCCTGCTGACCAGACGATGTTACATGCCGCACCCTGGCCGGTGTTGCCAAATCCGTCTCTTTCACGGAGGCGCAACTGCCACACGCGTCTGCCGAGAAGGTTGCTTGGTTATTGGCCGACGATGCGATAGAAACCAGCCCGACCACTCAGCGGGAGGGTCACCGGTGGTGTGGCGTCGGAAAGAACATCGGTCCAGTCGTCCAGCGCCAAATCCGTGGCGCGTTGAATCCGGTAGGGGGGGCCGCCACCGGTCCAGTTCAGACTCGCCCGCGAGCCTTGCGAAGTGAGGATTGCCCGGATTGGAGACGAAACGACGGTGATGCTGCCGTTGAAGGTCGTCGAACCGCCCCATGCCGGCGCCCAACTGGTGGTCGTGGCGGTCAGGACAACAAGATTAGTGGTGTCGGGCTTGAATGGAATGTTCGCTGCGCTCCATGCCGAGGCGCCGGCAGCCTTGCCGGAGGCGCCGTTGGCGGTGTTAGCCCAGGACACCGACCCGATCCCTTCCCCGAGCGCAACGGCCGAACCAGCGAGATTCAAGCTGCCTGCGCCGGTGGTGTAGGTGGCGCCGGGAGCGGGATTGGTGACGGAAAGAAGCGGCTGGGCCGTCGAGGGCAGTCCCCGGCGCTGCGCCAGATACCAGTCAACGGCCGCGGGGATACACACTGCGGTGACTAAAGTGTCATCATGTCCGGCCGACGAGAACTCGGTGTAAATCGCGGTCGCGCCTGCGTGGCGGAGTTGCATGACCATGGTCCGCGAGTCAGCGACCGGCACCGCGGTGTCGCCCTGAGACGAGAACACCCAGAACGGCACTTGCTTGAGGGTGGCGACCGGTGCGCTGCCTTGCCATCCGTTGTTCAACCAGGCCGCCGCGAAGAACCCCGGGCGCAAACCGATCAAGTCCCAGGCGGCATGGACACCCTCAGAATGGCCCATCACATACACCCGGTCGGGGTCGATGTTGAACTCCGCCATCAGGGCATCGAACATTGCGGAGACAAGCTGCAGATACTGGACCGTCCAGCCGCTGGTGGTGTCACTCTGGGGACGAGTGGGCCAGACGGCAATCACGGGATCGCTTGCCTGTTGCTTGTAGGATGCCCAGGCGCTGGCGACGGCGGAGCCGGTGAAGGTGTCCGGCAGCACGTTTTCATTGAAAACGCAGCAGCCGTGGATGAAGCAGAAGAGCGGATAGCTGCGGCCCGGGTCGTAGTTGGCCGGCAGGTTGTAAAAGTAAGGTAACCGCAGACCGGCTCGGTTTGTGATATTGCCCTTTACCCATTGAGGCGTCGGCACGACCCAGAGCCGGACCGGCGGGTCGTTGGTGACGACGCCACCGGCGTTGCGGACCACGACGGTGTAGTCGCCTTCATCGGTGGCCTGAGCGTCCCCGACAACCAGGGTCGAGTTGGTCTGCGCCGACAAATCCTGCCCGTTCAACTGCCACTGATAAAGCACCGGCAGCGTCCCGGAGGCTCGCACCCCGGACGTACAGGTTCCTCCAGCAAAAACGGCTGTGGATTGGAGTGAGGTGGCAGGGATGATGAGAGGCGGGGTGACCACCGTCAGGTGCGCGACCGCGCTGGTGACCGCGCCGCCCACGTTCGTGATGATGACGCGATAATCCCCGGCGTAGCCGGTCTGGACGTTCGTCAGCACGAAGTTGGCGGCCGTGCAACCCATGTCGGACCAGGTGACGTAGAGCTTCTGCCATTGGTAGGCCAGCGGCGGCGCACCGGTCGCCGCAACCGTGAAGGTGGCGGTCGTGCCGATGGCGTTGGTACAGGACTGCGGTTGCTGGGTGATAACGGGTTGGCCGAGGCCAACGGAGGCAGAGGTCAAGAGCAGCGGAACTTGGAGGTAAATCTTGAACCTCGAACCTCGAACATTGGACTTTGAAATGTCACTGGGCTTTGTTGGCTTCGTCTTCACGACTTGGCTCTTTCTATTTTCCGACTTCGCATTTCTTTCGGCTTTCGGGCTTCGGATTTGTGTTACTTCACGGCAGGCCCGGTCGCCTGGCGGGCTGGTAACCTGTGTTTCTTCGTGATGACCGCATGATTTCCTTCGTTTGCTTTCATGGTGTGCGGTTGGGCCCTGGGAGACGCCCAAAAAGGAAGCCCGCGCCATTAGCCGGGCGGCAAACGACTGCGTCGGCCCGGGTGCGGGTTGCCTCGCGCTGGTCGGCGGCGAACTGGGTTGCGCCACCCCCAGCACCACGCCGTGAGACTGACGCCACAACCGCCATCATGGGGTGGTAATCAGGAAATCGAGCGAAAGGTTACAGAGTGGACGCAGCGACCCCTGCGCCCTCGGCCAGTCTTCATGGCCGATGAGAGCAGGAAGTCGAGGCGTGTGGGAGTGCGGGGAGGGCTTCGCCGCAGTCCGCATCACTCCAACACGCCATTATACCAATGCTCCGTTCGGTCTTCTCCTCACGTCGCCGGGATCACCTTCAATAGGTAATCTGCCCGACGCCGATGTAGCTGTAGGTCAGCAACTCGGTGGTCGCGTCTGGAAAGCTGACCGCCGGCGCTGACTGCCAGACGTAATTGAACCCGCCACTGCAGTTCGCGAAGCGACCGGTTCCGCCAGTAAATACAAAGGTCCCGAGGCTAGGCATGACCCAGGTTATCGCATCGCCGTCGGCGCCAGTTGACGTTCCGCTGGCCGCGTGGCTTGTCAGTGAGATGGAGCCTGATCCAACGGCGGTGAACAGGCCCGTGTGGGTCGCCACGCCGGTCCCCTCCACGGTAAAGGCTCCGTCCTGGAGGTTGATGGTGAGCGTCACGCTCCCCTGGACTCTGAAGGGTCGCGTGACCGGGTTCTTGTCGCTCCCGACGGCTGCCAGTGTCAGGGCGCAAGCCGCGAGGGCCACGAGCGCTGTGTGTTTTTTCGTGATCATAGCATGAATCCTTTCGGTTAGTTTCGTGGTGTGGCGTTCGGCGGCTGGAGACGCCCAAAAGGAAGCCCGCGCCATACGCCGGGCGGCAAACGACTGCGTCCGCCCGGGTGCCGGTTGCCTCGCGCTGGTCGGCGGCGAATCTCGTTGCGCCACCGGCAGCACCACGCCGTGAGACTGACACCACAACAGCCATCATTGGGTAGTAATCAGGAAATCGGGCGAAAGGTTACAGACGAATTGGCTCCTTATCGTCTCTGCTCCAAGTCCATACTGTTTCCTTCCCAGATCGCCGCGCATTTGACGCGGCTGTCGCTCCGGCAGGTTCCCACCGCCATTCTGACCGCATTGACCGGTCATCCATAACCAAACTCCCGGCAATAAGGATCGAGCGCGGGCAGGATCGGCGCCAAGTGTTTCTCGTAGGCCCGCCAGCGCCCGACCGAACTGCTATACACTGGCCGGCTGACGTCTTGATAGGTGGGCGAGTAAAGCTGCTTGCGACGGCTTTTCTCGTAGAACCGGTTCTGCTCCTGACGCCACTCCACGCCCAGGAAACCGGTCACGCGGCGGCCTTCCTGCTCCAAGCCAGCCACCAGGCCTTCATAGCGCGTCTCCAACCACGCAAAGCCTTCCCACTGCCGGACCGCCAGCCAGATGTCCATCAAATCGGCGTAGTGTTTGGCTAGGCGCTCGAAGCTGAGGAAGTTCACATTGGTGGCGTTGAGCAGGAGGTTCTGGAAATAGCAACTGAGCACCACGTCGCGCGGGTCCCGCAAGGCGATCACCACCCGCACTTCGGGGAACACCCGCAGCCACGCCGGCAACTGTGCCGTCAGCGAGGGGTTCTTGTCGAGCAGCAGCTTCCCGGTCCCGGCAGCGCCGGTTTCGTCCAGGAGCGCTCGCGTGTAATCGCGCCGCAAGACGTTTAGGCGCGCGGTGGGGGGCGCTGGCATTTTGCCCAAGGCCGGCTCAATCACCGCCGCAAAGGCCGGTGGTTCATCCAGGGCCGCCACGCCCGGATGCGCATCCAGAACCTGTTCCAGCAGCGTCGTGCCGCTGCGGGGATGTCCGCCCAAGAACGCCAGCGGCGGAATCTCCTGGCGCTGTTCCGCCGGCAAAGACTTCGCCCACACGTGGAGAATAGCTTTGGGCGGCTCTACCGCCAACCGCCGCGCCACCTCGGCCGACCGATCGTACCCCTGGAGCAGCACTTCGGTATCGGTCAGCGCTCGGACAATTTGTTTGGCCTGGGCCAGCAGTTGCATGGCCTCGTCAAACCGCTCGGTGCGGTCGAGGATTTGCGCCAGTTCATATCGGCAGGCGTAGCGGACGTACGGATGCTTCGGCTCAGAGTGAATCAACTCGCGCAGCCGGCGTTCGGCCTCTTCCAACTTGTTCTCGCGCCGATCCAGCACGGCCGAAAAGTACCGCGCCTGGTCGTCGCAGGGAGCGACCGCTAGGCACTCCTCCACCGCCGCTCGCGCCTCGTCGAGGCGGTGCTGCTGCTCGGACAGCACCGCCAGGCTGATGCGCGGATTGATGGCCTTGGCATCCGCCGCCGCCGCCCGGGCGAAGCAGGCTCGCGCCGGCTCCGGCTGACGCAAGCCCTCGTACTGGTGGCCGATCTGGACCATCAACTCCGCATTCCGCGGCTCCAGTGTCATGGCCTTTTCCCAGGCGCGCCGGGCCGTTTCCAGTTGCCCCAGGCGCGAGGCCGCATTGCCGTACTCGAACCAAATCACGGCCTGGCCGGGAAAAGTCCGAACCAGCTTTTCATAGCGCGGCAGCGCCTGGGCGAAATCCTGCGCCAACAAAAGCTGCCTGGCTTCTTCAAGCCGCTGCTGAGAACGATTCATTTCATTTCTGCCGCGAACTCCAGCGCGGCGGAGGGCAGACGAAGCAGCGCAGATTTCCAAGTCTGCTGCGTCGCGGGTTTCCAAACCCGCCTGCCGTCCGAGAGCGCGAGCCTCGCCGATTTGGAAATCCGCGATACAGCAGGTTTGGAAACCTGCGCTACACGCCCAGCCCTTCCAGCCGTCGTGTGGTCTTGTATCACTGCTGTTTCAACCGGTAAAAGCTTTTGCTCAAGGACGGCGTTAGCGTCACTCGATAATGCAGGTTAGTAAAATCGAGCGTCGGGGACGTCGGCACATCCGCCCAGTTGGCGGAGGGCAATTCGGCGCTTTGTTGCAGGACAAAGCGGGTTGAAGGCATGAGCCAGGAGACGCCGATATTGGCGCCTGTGCGCTCAACGAGCAGCCGAGGTGAAGGAGGAACGGGAGGTGCCGGCGGGGGAGAATGCAGGAAGCTGATGGCGCCATCACCTAGGGCTACGATACTGCTGCCGTCGGCGGAAGAGGCAGCGGCGCGCCATAAGCCGTTAACCGCCGGGGTGTTGGCCAGTCTCCACGTCGCTCCCGAATCGGCCGAGGTGTGAACTTGGCCGTTCGCGGTCGCGACTAAGTTGACGCCATCGCTCGAGGATGCGACGGAGAACCAACCGTTGCTCGGCGCGCTGGTCGGCGTCCAAGTCACGCCCGAATTAGTGGAGACATAGAGCGGGCCGGCGCCAAAGAGCGGGCCGGCGGTGGGGAACGAGTTCGCCGCCGCGACCAACTTGGTCCCGTCTGCGGAGCTGGCGACAGATGCCCAATGGTTGCTTGGACAGCTGGTCCGCATCCACGTTGCACCCGCATCCAGGGAAACGTAGATGGCGCCCTCGCCGATATAGGAATAGTTGGTCCCATCCCAGTGGTCCTCGGGAGCACTTGACGCTACCAGTTTCATGCCGTCCACCGAAGAGGCAAGCGCAGTCCATTGGTTGCTTGGGGCGCTGGTCCGGCCCCAGGTTGAGCCTGAATCCGTCGAACGATAAATCGCGTCCTCCCCGGCGTACCCAATCCCTCCTCCGACAAAGGCGCGAGCCGCTGCCGCCACGAGCCTCACACCGTCAGCCGAAGAGGCGACGCAACGCCACTCGTTGCTCGGCGCGGTCGTCTGCAACCAGGTTGCGCCTGAGTCGCTCGACGTGTAAATCCGGCCCGGATTGCCTGCGGCGTCTCCCAACCACGCCGCGACCAGCTGGGTGGGATGAGCCGAAGACGCCACGAAACTCCACCAATTAGTCGGCACGTTGGCCGGTGTCCAGGTTGCTCCCGAGTCGCTGGATGTGTAAAGTGGGTCCTGCCATCCCACCCTCCAATTAGGCAAGGCCGCCGCGACCAATTTCCTCCCATCGGCCGAAGAGGCAACCGATCCCCAGACGATTCGAGGCGCATCGGCCAATCTCCACGGCCCCGAATAGGGCAGGCTGACAAGCGAAAAAATGCCGCCAGCCACCGCTCTGTAGCCATCGGCTGAACAGGCAACACACCGCCAGTGTGCGGCCGGTGCGCCGGTTGGCGTCCAAGTCGCGCCCGAGTCGCTCGACGTGTAAATCAAGCCCTCGGCCCCGGAGGCCTCATACTCCGCGACCGCCACCAACCTCGTGCCATCGGCTGACGTGGCGACGCCGGACCAGGCCTGCTCCGGCGCTGACGTCGCTGTCCAGGTGGCGCCCGAATTGGTGGACAGGTGAATCCGGTAACCGTCAGTCGCCACCAGCTTGGCGCCGTTCGCCGAAGAGGCCACGGACTTCCATTGGCTGCTCGGGGCGCGGGTCGGCGACCAACTCGCTCCGCCGTCAGGCGAGGTGTAGATTAAGCCATCGCCGTCGGTCCAGGAGGCTCCCGCGACCAATTTGGTGCCGTCCGCCGAAGAGGCGACGGAGGTCCAGTTGTTGGTTGGCGCAGTCGTGCGCGTCCAGGTGGCACCGGCATCGGAGGAAGCGTAAACCATACCGTCGCCAACGTAGTCAAGGTAGTCAAGGTTGGTCCCATTCCAGACCGACTTCTTAAATTCAGCCACCGCTACCAGTCTCACACCGTCCGCCGAGGAAGCGACACCTGACCAGGTGTTGCTCGGCGCGTTCGCCGGCGACCAATTCGCACCACCGTCAGGCGAGGTGTAGATCAAGGCATCGCTGCGGACCCAGCCGGAAGCGGCCGAGGCTACCGCCACCAGCCTGGCGCCGCCAGCCGAAGAGGCCACCGACTTCCAATTGTTGGTCGGTGCGCTCGTTTGTGCCCAGTTCGCTCCGCTGTTGGTCGAGATATGGATTGGGGCCGGAGAATCTGACGCATATCGCGCTGGGACCGCGATCAGCCTCGTCCCATCTGCAGAGGCGGCGAGGGCTTCCCAGCCGAAGACCGCCGGCGCGTCAGTCGTTGCCCATGGCTGCGCGCAGATGGGATTGACGAGGGCGAAGAGGCCGCCTAGGCCGGCCACCAGCGCCACGGCGGGCTTTTGCCGCACGTACCAGGGTCGTTTCATGTTGATGCTCCTTTCTCTCTGGCGGGCACTCGCAGGACAGGAGGCATTGTATCTCCGGCGCCGGTGAGACTGCGCTCTGAGCTTCGGGTTTGATTCCTACTCATGGTTTCGTGATCCGTTGGATTTGGACAACTGTCGTCATCTCCTAACAATCAGGAAATCGGGCGAAAGGTTACAGAGGAAATGGCCCGCGGCGCAGGTGGCGAATGACACGCGGCGTATGCCGAGGAGCCACGTCACTCGCCACGCGCCCCTCGCCACGTGGCGCACAGCTTGCCGCGCGGCTCAAAAGCGGGCCAGGCTAGGCCTTGGGCGGCAAGGCGGTGGGTTTATCCTGGGCGCGGAGCCAAGCCCGATAGCGTCTTTGAATTATCTGGTGAAGGCGTTCCTTCGAAACGTTCGGCCACCGCGCCAAGGCGTCCTGCAGGCGGGCATCGTAGAGCGCGAACAACTCCTCCGCTGTGGCTCCGGATTCGCGGCCCTCCTTCCAAGCGTGATAGCTGGCCAGAATCGCCTCAAGCTCCGGGCTCATCGGGGAAGAGTTCGGCCAGCAGCTTGTTCGCTTCCCCCTCCGTCAGCGGGTTCTCATAGAACATCTGCCAGGAGTCTTGCAGTTGCCGCAACCGGCCCCGCAGTTCCTTGGACGCCGAGCGGTCGGGAAAGTCAGGCTCGGAAACAGCCGCGTGCAGAAGCCGCGTCAGGCGCAGGAGCCAGGTCAACGCCACCTTATGCTCCTTGCGCTCCTTAGGGCTCGGTTCCCGAAGCAGGAGGCAATCCCGCTCCCACTGAAGAAACCGGCCACATCCGCCGGACCAGTCATGGATACGGTCCGCTGTCCAGTCGCTCAAGCTGGCCACGCCAGACTGGACGCTCTCGACTGCTTCGCTCGTCTGCATAACCAGACTTTAGTGCAGCGAGAGCCAAATGAAAGTGAAATCTTCCCGGGGACCGCACGCATTGCACGTTCTTAGGAGCGCCGACTACCTCCCCTCAGCAGGTTGTTGCTCGGTTCTCTCGATCTGCGCAAAAGACGGCGCGTGCCAGACGGAGACCTTTGCTTGGCAGACGGCCACGAGGTCGTTGCCATCCGCGGAGAAGGCGACTTGAATGCTGAACGGGTGCTCCCGGAACGTGGCCACCTCCTGGAACGAAGCGAGGTCCCACAGCTTGACCATTCCCTCGCCCGTCCCGGCGGCCAGGCGGCGTTCCCTGCGCGAGACCGCCACACTGTTCATTCCGAGCAACGACCCGCGCAACGTGGCGAGAAGCCGCTGCGTGGCGAGCTCCCAAATCTTGACGGTCCCGTCCCCGCTGGCCGTCACCAGCCTTGCCGGGTGAGAGAGGAAAGCAAAGTCGCTGACGCCGTCGTTGTGCGCGAGCCACAGGGCGAGTTTGTGCCGGGTCGCGATCTCCCAGACTTCGACCCATCCGCCGTGCAACCCCGCGGCGAGGCAGGCCCCGCTGGGTGACAGGGCCAGAGCCGTGATGGGTCCAACCACGTTGGTGAAGCAGGCGCTTGGCCGACGACTGGCCACCTCCCAAACGCCGATCGTCCGGCCGGCGCTGGCGGCGGCGAGCCGGGAGCCGTCGTTGGAGAACGCCAGCAGGCCCGAACCCGGCGCTGAGCCGACGAACTCTCGCCCCGGCCGGCAATCGGGCAAGCTCCACGTTCGGATCGGCCCCGTCGAATCGCTCACCACCAGCAAGGCGCCGCCCGGCGCCACGGCCCAGTCCGCAACCTCGTTTTCCGGAACCGGAAACGCGCGCGGCTTGGTTTCCGCCCAGGTCTTCAGGTCGAGCGCGGTGAAATCGCCGTTGGTGCGGAGCACAACGACCGAGCCAGCCCCAGCCGCCAAACGCGGGCCCCACCTTGCGGGCGGTAGTGCCCGTGAAACAACCGGTCCCGGCTTGGGCCGCGCGCGCCAAACCTTAATTTCCTCGTCCTTGCTCCCAGTAGCCAGGCGGGCCCCATCGGGGGAGAACGCCACCGCCCACACCTCGTTCAGATGCCCTTTGAGCGTACCCAGGAGACGCCACCTGGCCGCGTCCCAGAGCCTCACGGTCTGGTCCGTGCTCACCGTGGCGAGGACCTTCCGATCCGGCGAAAACGCCAGGTCGGTTACCACCGAGGCATGGCCCACCAACCGGGTGCGCTCCGCGCCCAAGGGCACGTCCCAGACCCGCACGGTTGAATCCGACCCGGCCGACACCAAGGTCTTACTGTCCGCGGCAAAACCCAGGGCGAAGACCGGGTAGCCCCACGGCGGCATCCTCGCATGACCAACGAGGGTAGAGACCACTGAGCCAGTCTTCCAGTCCCAGACCAAAATCCTGCCGTCGCTCGCGCTGACGGCCAGCCACCGCCCATCGGGTGAAAAGGCGACGCGGCCGGAAGCGAAGCCGCCCGAGGCGCCCCTCACCGCCATGCGCCGGCCATCGGCCCAAAAGGTCACCCGGCTTTCACCGTCTCCACCTGACGAAGCAAGGACGGCGACTTCCCGCCCGTTGGTGATGTTCCACAGCACGACTCTTCGCACGCCCACCGCGGCGAGAAGTTGGCCATCGGGAGAGAGCGCCAAGCGGCTGACTTCATCGCCGAGCTTGAGTTCGCCAGCCGGTTCGAGCGAAGGGACACGCCAAATGCGGACGGCGGATTGGGCGTCCGCCGAGCCGAAAAGGCGTTCGCCGTCTGGGGCGAAGAGGACGGCATTGTAAGTTTGGCTTGGGCAGCGGGCCACCGCCACTTGGCGACGGGTGGACAAATCCCAAAGCCGAACGGTGCTGTCCGCGGCCGCGCTGGCCAGCCAACGGCCATCGGGTGAAAACGCCACGGCGTGGACCCGATTCGAGTGGCCGCTCAGCGTGAACTGTTCATCGCCTCGGCACTGTTGCCAGAGATAACGCCATTCCCAGCCTCGTAAATCCACCTCGGATTTCGGATTTCGGATTTCGGATTTGGCGTCGGGCCGGTAGTGGTCCAACAACTCGCGGGCGCGCCCCAGGTTGCCTTCCGCCAGCGCTTGTTGCGCCAGCGTCATCTCGGCCGCATAAGCGTTCCGGCGCGCGAGCAGTTCGCCGGTCTCAGCGCGGATACGTTGGGCCTCAGCCCGGCGCCATTGCCAGCTCACGCCCGCCAACCCAAACAGCAGGCTCAAAACCGCCACACCGACGGCTGAGGCCATGCGCGGATTGCGCCGGCACCAGCGCCAGGCCTTGCCGGCCATGCCGACGGGCCGCGCCAGAATCGGCTCACCGCGCAGGAACCGGCCCAATTCCTCGGCCAGCGCCAGTGCGGTCGGGTAGCGCCGGGGCATTTCCTTTTCGAGGCATTTGAGGCAAATCGTCTCCAGATCGACGGGCACGGCGGGGTTCAGTTGCCGCGGTCGCAACGGCTGGTCGTTGACCACTTGCGGGAGAATGTCCGCGAGCGTCTCGCCGATGAACGGCGGGCGCCCGGTCAGCAGGTGATACAGGGTCGCGCCCAGCGCATAAACGTCAGTGCGCCGGCCGGCCTGGCGATGCCGGCCGTCGGCTTGCTCCGGCGCCATGTATTGCGGCGAACCGAGCACCTGTCCGCTCAGGGTCAGGTCGGCGCCCGATTCGAGCCGTTTGGCCAGGCCGAAATCGGTGATGCGCGGCTGGTCGCCGGCGTCGATCAGCACGTTCGACGGCTTGAGATCGCGATGCAGAATGCCGTGCTCATGCGCGTGGTGGACCGCCTCGGCTATCTGCTGGACATAGCGGGCGGCCCGGCGCCGCCGCAACGGTCCGCCGCGCGCCAACTCCGCCAGCGTCTGGCCCTCGACAAAATCCATGACCAGGTAGTGCCGGTCCTCCCACAGGCCGACCTCGTGGATGGCGACAATGTTGGGATGTTGCAAGCTGCCGGCAGCCGCGGCCTCCGTGCGGAATCGGAGCACCTGTTCCTTGATGGCCAGGGCGCCCTGCGGCAGCACCTTGACCGCGACGATGCGGTCGAGGCTGATTTGCCGGGCGCGATAGACGATGCCCATGCCGCCCTGGCCGACGCGCTCCAGTAGGTCGTAGCCGCCGAACCGCTGAGGGAAGACCTCGCCAACGGTCTCACGCGCTGCTGGCTCGGCAGGGCTTGGCGCGGGCGAAGCGACCGGCTCGACTAACGCGTTGTTGACCGCTTGCGTTAACAGGCATTTTGGACAGAGCCACGGCGCCACGCCCGCTGGCAGCTCCGTTCCACACTCCGGACATTTTCGAACTGGCGACATGGCAACTCTGTTACTCGCGCCGAACAGGCTGAAAACCCATTCCGCTTTATTGAACTACGAAACGGCGGCGCAAGGTTACAACCAAACTCGGGTGCGATTCAATGTGTCGGGCACGGAAGGTGCCGGGGTCAGTCCTGCACCTTCTTCCGCCACTTCCTTTCCTTTACCGCGGAAAAAGTGAGGACTGACCCCGCGCCTGACCGACACTTCTAATCGCACCCACCAAACTCTCGCGCTCAGCCTCTCACGCCGCGAACACGGCCCGCAAATCTCTCAACTCCTCCTCCAACTCCGCCGGCGAGCCCGTCGTCTGCGCCACTTCCTCCCGAAGCAGTTCGCGATAGCGCCGGCGGAGTCGATGGACGGCGACCTTGACGGCGCCCGGCGTCATGTGCAGCGGCACGCCCGCCTCGGCGTACGTCACCTCGACCTTGTCGCCGGACAGAAAGATGTTGAGACCTTGAAAGAGTCCGGCCTTGCCTTCCAAGGCATATTCCTCCCGAAGAAGTTGATGCACCCGCTCGATCAAGCTCACGGCCCACGCCCGGTCAAAGAGCTTGTCGGGTGTGCTTTGCTCGGCCGCTTCCAGCCGGTAGCGGCCTTCGGCGGTCGCTCCGTCCAACGGGACATGGGTGGCCGCGCCGCCGCGTTTGGCCGCCCGCCCATGTTCGCGCTCATTGATCAGAAACCGTTTGACCGCGCAGAGCAGAAACCACCGGAACCGCCCGCGCTCCCGCCGGACGGCGCCCAGGTAGTCCTTGGCCAGCAGCCGGGCGAAAAACTCCTGGGTCAAATCCTCCGCCGCTTCGCGCGGATGACCCTGTCGGCGAACGTAGGCGTAGATCGGATACCAATAATCGCGGCAGAGTTGTTCCAGGGCCGCGGCCGCTCGCGGGCAATCGCGTTCCGCCGCCGCCAGCACGACGCTCCAGTGCGTTGTGGCGAATGCGCCCCCGTGCGCTTCGGAGGCAAAGGTTGAGCCTTCCGCTCGCATGGGGGCATTCTGCCAGACCGGCCCCGGAGTTGCACGCGTAATATTTTGGCGAAGGAAGCGGCGAGCCCACGGCGCGCCGCTGATCCACAAAGGGCTACTGCCCCGTTGGTGGCATCGGTCGATGAGGGCCTGGAGGTCCGGAACCATCCCGGCATCCGTCGGGCGCAAGGGACGGCGAACGACCAGCAGCCGCTCGCGCAGGTAAGTCGGATGGGCTTGCTGCTGCTTGGGGCGCTCAAGGCGCCTGCCGCAGCCGATACAATCGCATAGTGTCTGGCGCGGGGATGGCCACTTCGGTGCGTCCGGCGGCATCGCGGCGCCAGGGATTGGATACGGTCTCCCACGGGCCGTCCAGTGAGGGCGCGCTTTGGAGGGTCCATTGGCCGGGCGTTTCTGGCCAAGAGAGCAGGACGGCGTTCTGAATCGCCAGTTGCGGCGCCGGGTATTGCCGCACCTCCAGGTTGTCGTAGATGAGTTGGGCCCGCGGGTCTGGCGCGTGCAGTGGATCCATCCAGGTCATCGTCAGCTCGATGTAGGCCGGGCCCTTCAGCAGGGGCCAGGGAGTCCCCGCGGGGTCAGCCATGCCGACTTCGCCTTTGACCGCGCCGCTGGGCAGAACCGGGTCGGCCTGCGGCGTGTCGATGACCGTGCGCTCGAACAGAACCGCGTCCGCGTTGTCTTTGTCCAGGACGCGGGTGGTGATGTCGAGGTTGGGGCCGTCGCGCGTCAGGGCGAGCGCCAAGGTAACGTTCTGATTCTTGACGGGTTGGTTGGTGTAATAGAACCAGGCAAAAGAGCTGGCGCCGCTATAGATCTTCGTCAGCCCCAGTTCATCTTCGTCTTTGACGAAGGCATAGGCGGAACCCAGGCTCGGGATATCCCAGTTGAAGACAATTCCAGCGAAGGCGTCATTTTGGTTGGCACTGACGAGATCAGCGCGCAATTCCAGTGTTTGCTGGTCGGCAAGCGGATCCCAGGCCGGAACGGCAAGGACGGCAGGCACGTGGGTCGCCCTCGGATTGTTGGTCTGCATGGGGCCGAGGGAGTCTTCCGAGACGACTAACTGCTCGTTGACGACGTTTGCTATGCCGGGCCAGCCGGCGCTGATTGCCCACTGGCCCAAACCGTTGCCGAAGTCATCCTTGAGCAATACACTCTGGCCGAAGCTTGGCGAGCTGCAAACTGCCAGGGCCAGCGTGATTGGCATGATGTGTTTCTTTATGATCATAAGATAGTTCCTTTGATTAAGTTCTGTGGTGTGGGGTTCGGCGGTTGGGCGTTCCCCAAAGACACCCGCGCCTCTCGCGACCCCGCGATAGGAGGCCGCCCGGCCCCCGAGGCTTGGCGCGAGTTCCCCGGCTCGGGTCGGCGGCGCGCCTCAGCGCACCGCCGCGCGAACCACCTCCGTGAGACTGACACCACCGCAGCCATCAGCCTGTACACCGGGAAATCTGGACGAAGGGGACGAGAAGAGTCTGGGCGTAAGAACCGCTGGCGGGCAGGGTTGAGAACACTGGGCGCTGAGAATAATCACAGAATGTGTATGGAGCAATACAAATCCCTTGGGCGCACACCTCAGTCTTGGTGGGTCCGGTTGGTTATTGCAGTCTCTCCTTTCTTTCCTTCGCCTCGATTTCCGCAAACGACGGCGCGTGCCAGAGAAGTACCGTGCCCTTGAAGCTGGCGGCGAAGAGCGTATTGCCGTCCGGCGAGAAGCCGACGTGGAGATACCAGCCGGGCACACCCGGAAGCGTGGCCAAGTCCCGGCCAGTTTCGACATCCCAGAACTTGATCACCTCTCTTGGGCTGGTGCCGCTGGCGATCAATCGCCGGCTGTCCGGTGAAAAGATGAGATCGTGCAACGCATTGCGGTAGCTGTGACCGATAGGCCTGGCTCGGCGTGTAGCCGTGTCCCACAGCGTCATCAGGCCGTCCAGCCCACCGGCTGTGGCAAAGTACCGTCCGTCCGGCGAAAACACGGCATGTACGTAGCTGGGAGATTGGCGCGGGAAGAATGCTTTGCGTTTCCCGGTCGCCAGGTCCCACCAGGCGGCCGTGCCGTCCGTATATCCGAGCGCCAAAGTGCGTTCGTCGGAGGAGAAATTCCCGTCGAAAACGTTCTCGACGTTGAGTGCCGACAGTTTGAACTCCTTCCACCCGGCTACGGTCCATATCTTGCCGGCAATGCGGTCTTCCGGCGTCACGGCGCCAGAGGCCAGCAGGTTGCCGCGCGCGGTGAACCAGAGAGCGAATATTTGGGCGCCGGGAAAGACCAGGTTCGTGACAAGCTGACGCGCGTGGAAGTCCCACACCTGGATCTTCCCGGTCGCGTTGCCCAAGGCCAGCCAGCGGCCATTTGGAGAGAGGTCCAGGCTCGTGTGGTTGGTTCCCAAGAACGTCAGTTTCTCCAGCGCCTGCCCACTGGCCGCGTCCCACCGCACCACCGCCCCTTCGGGCCCCGTTGCCGCGAGGAAGCTCCGACTGTCTGGAAAAAATGTCGGACCCCAGTAATGCACGATCTGAGGCAAGACCAGGTAGGGCGGGTCGGGTTTGGGCGCCGGGTCCCAATACCGTATCGAGCCATCTCTTGCGCCGGTCACGAGGTTTTGGCCGTCGGGAGACCACGCGACGGCCCAAACCTCATCCACGTTGCCTTGGAGCTGCCGCCGTTCGGTCTGTCGCCTTAAATCCCAAAGACGCACGGTTTGGTCGGTGCTGGCGGAGGCCAGCGTTTGGCCATCCGGTGAAAACGCCAGAGCGACGATCCAGCCACTATGCCCGATGAGGCGCATTTCCGCGCCGCTGGCCAGGTCCCAGATATGAATATCGTTGTCGCTGGCGCCGCACGCGGCTGCAAGCCGGCGGCTATCAGGTGAGAAGGCCAGCGCCGTGATACCGTCTGCCGGGGCTGACACTGAAATGAGGCGTTCCTTGCCGGTGATTCTGTCGCGCAGTCGAATTTGCGGCCCGGCTTCGCCAACCGCCAGCCATCGACCATCGGGCGAGAAGCGCACGCAGCCGTAATGGTCAGTGTAGGTCTCGGTTGAGACGAAATGTGTCACCCGCTGTTCGGGGGCGTTGGGCCGTCTAAAGGGTGCGCCGGCTGCTGGAGGGTCGATGGCGTCGGTGACGGTCGCGAACCGGTTGCCCCGGATGTCAACTTTCGTCGTGAGAAACTGGGAGAGGACCTGTTGTGAATCAAGGTCCCAGATGCGCACAGTTCCGTCGTAAGCTAAAGTCGCCAAGGCGTGTGCGTCGGGCGAAAACGCCAGGGAGGCAACGAGGTGGGTGTGAGGCAACGATGCGACTTCCTTCTGCGTGCTTAGGTCGAGCACGCTTACCACGTGCGTACCGCTGGCATTCTCGTGGCCCCACGCCAGGAGACTGCCGCGCGGGGAAAAGGCCAGCGCCTTGCAAAAGGGCCTGCCCTCCACCGGTAATTCCCTCCGCGGCCGTTGCTCCACAGCATCCCAGAGCACCAGGGCGGCGTCTGCCAGCCGCACGGCCAGCCATTTTCCGTCCGCGGAAAACGCCAAAGCCGACACGGGATTGGTGTATTGGTGCAGAGTGAACCGCTCCACGCTCCGGCACCGAGTCCAGAGATAGCGCCATTCCCAGCTCCGCAGATCAACCTCGGACTTAGCCGCTGGCCGGTGCGCGTCGAGCAGTTCCCGAGCGCGTCGGAGGTCATGGTCTTCGAGCGCGCGCTGCGCCTCTTTCATGTCGGCGGCGTAGGCGTCTCGCCGGGCGAGGAGTGATTCGGTTTCAGCCCGACGGCGGTTTGATTCACTCTGGCGCCACTGCCAGAGCACCCCGGTCAATCCCAGCATAAACACTAGCACTGCTACTGCGGCCAGGCTCGCCGCCTGCGGATTGCGCCGGCACCAGCGCCAGGCCTTGCCGGCCATGCCAAGTGGCCGGGCAAGAATCGGCTGTCCCTCAAGGAACCGGCCCAGTTCCTCCGATACCTCCTGCGCCGTCGGATAGCGTTTGCCCGGCTCTTTTTCGAGGCACTTCAGGCAGATGGTTTCCAGATCGCGTGGCACGCTGGGATTCAACAGGCGCGGCGGAACTGGGTCGTCGTGGAGGACGAGGGCCAGCGTTTGAGCCAGGGACTCGGCTTGGAAGGGCGGACGCCCGGTGAGTAAATGGTAGAGCGTCGCACCCAGGCCGTACACATCCGTTCGGCGCGAGACATGCGCCCGCCGCCCGGCGGCTTGTTCGGGCGGCAAGTAGCTGGGTGAGCCCAACACTTGGCCGGTCACGGTCAATTCGGAGTCGGCGTCCAGTCGGCGGGCCAAGCCAAAGTCCACGACGCGTGGCTGGTCGTCCAGGTCAATCAGGACGTTGGCGGGCTTGAGGTCGCGATGGAGGATACCGCGCTCGTGGGCGTAGTGGACGGCTTGGGCGATGGCCTTGAGGTAGGCCGTGGCGCGCCGGGCCGGCAATGGCTGGCCGCCCGCCAACCGCGCCAGGCTCTGTCCTTCGACGAACTCCATCACGAAGAAGTGCTGCCCCTGGTGGATGCCCACCTCGTGGATGGCGACTATGTTCTGATGGTGCAGGGCCGCCGCTGAAACAGCTTCGGCGCGGAACCGTTTGATGAATTCGGGACTGGCGGTTGGGCCAAAGGCCATCATCTTGATGGCCACGATGCGGTCCAGGCTCCTCTGCCGGGCCTTGTAAACCACGCCCATGCCGCCGTGGCCGAGCGGCTCCAGAAGTTCGTAATCGCCGAACTGAGTGCCGCTTTGCCACGGAGCATTCGAGATGGAGGGACTTGCCTCTTCGCCTCGAGAGCAGCCCCCCCGTTCCCGACCTCCGCCCTGCACCCTCTGTTTCGCGGCCTGTGTATCTTCCGGTTCTTCGGCGTTCGACGCGGGATCGTCCATCGCTGCACTGGCTTGCTCGAACAGACATCTCGGACAGAACCCTTGGCGCGCATCGCCGCCCAAGGGCTGGCCGCATTTTCGACACGTTGTTTGAGCTGCCATATCAAGCCGGCGCTCCAGGCGCCATTTATAACTCAGAGAAAAAGGCCCCAACGGGGACGCGTTCACCCCCGCGCCATCACCGCGCAAAGACAGCGCATCTCCTCTTCGACCTCCGCCGGCTCCGATACGGTGCGGAGGATTTCCTGGCGAAATAGCTCGTAGTAACGGCGCCGCAACCGTTGCACGGCCTTCTTGAACGCCTCACTGCTCATGCCAAGTCCCTGAGCCGCCTCCGCGTAGGTTTCCTCACCCGTTCCGGCGACCAGGAACTCACGCAACCGCTCGAATAGTCGGGTTTTGCCGGCTTCGCGGAACTCGCGCTCGAGCCGAATGAGGACCTGGTCCAGGAGCGCCAGTGCCCACTGGCGCTCGAAGAGCTTATCGGGGCTGCGGTTATCGACCGGTTCCAGCGCGTACCGCTGCTCGGCGGCCTGGGCGTCAAAGGAGAGCACCGGTTTGCCCCCGCCGCGCTTTTGGGCCGTGGCGCGCTCGCGTTGATCGGCCAGGAAATAGTTCAGGCCGGCGAGCAGGAAAGAGCGAAACCGGCCTTTGTTTGGAGAGACGCGCGCGAACGAGTTACGTTCGAGCAACTGGAGCAGGAAGCCTTGGGTGAGGTCCTGGGCGTCCTCGTGTCCGTACCCGCGCCGACGCGCATAGGCATAAAGTGGGTACCAGTAGGTGCGGCAGAGCGTCTCGAGCGCCGCCTTGGCCTGGGGCGAGTCAGAGCTTCCCGCCGCCAGCACGACGCTCCAGTGCGTTGTGGCGAATGTGCCCCCGCCCGCTTCGGAGGCAAAGGTTGAGCCTTCCGCTCGCATGGGGGCATTCTGCCAGACCGGCCCCGGATTTGCACGCGTAATGTCGAGGGGCAACGCCCGATGAGCGCATCCCGCCGGGACCCCCACTGTTGGCTGGCAGGAGTCCCTGGTCGTATTGCTTTTCGATTTGAGATTGGCGATTGAGGCCGCCGTTTCATCCTTTTCGCGGGGGTACCGGCGGGATCCGGTCACTCCCGATGTCTGAATCCATCCGAGGTTGGCTGAGTCCTTCAGAGCGACTCACTGTGCCGAGCGGTTACCCGCCCCAGCCGAGCGTCTTCGTGTGAAAGAGGCGGGTACAAGGCGCGCCTGGAGCCTACTCACGTCCCGCTCTCTCTTGTTTAGGGGGATTGAAACACGCGGAAAAACCTCATGGAGGCGTCCACTGGCAAGGTCATCTGCTGAAGGCCGGGCAAGGCGGCGTTTCGGACCGGCAGCCATGGACCATCGAGGGTGGGCGCGGCTTCGATCCAGTAGTTCATGCCGGTGTCGGGCCAGGACACCCGCACGGCGGCTGAATGGCAACTTGCGGGACTTCGTAGGTGCGCAGTTCCAGGTTGTCGAACGTGGCAAACGCCGTCACTGGCGCAACATTCGACTCCTGAGCCACGTGAATCAACTGAGTCGAGCCGCTGGTATGGGGCGGGCCAACGGGGTCCGCCGTGAGACCCTGCCAGACGCGACCACCCGTCAATTCCGCCAGTTGGCTCGCGGACAGGGTTGGATCGGAGGCCGGCGTATCGGTTGCGATCACCTGAGCAATGAGCGCGCCGTTATCTTTGTCCAGCACCTTGCCTACCAGAACAACGTTCTTGCCCACAGGAGTCAGGGCCAGGCTCAAGACGACGTTGGTGTCTTTGATCGATGCTCTCGCTGCGCTGAAATAGGCCAGGTTCTTCTTCTGTTCCTTTGCTAGGGCGATATACGTTCGTCCAAAAAGCACGTGGTACGCTGGACTGCTCCAGAACGCCAAGCCGGCCGACCTAGCCGTCTGGCTGAGGGCGATCACGTCCACCCGTGCTTCAATGGTCTGTCCGGCCGAGACGGTCCAGGGATGAAGGGGGTTGGCCCGAGAGGCCGAGTCCATGGGGCTGCTTGTAGTGGAGGGCCATGTTCCGCCAATCGTCAACCGCAGGCCCTCGATGTTCGCGCCCATCCCATAACCGGTCATGCTGTATTTGCTGCTGCCGTCCAACTGCGTAACGCCGTTGTAGGAGATGGTCCAGACCCCGCCGGAAGGCGTGAAATTCGTGCCACTGGCGTCCCACGTGCCGGCCTCGGCATAAGCAGGCCCGGAGAAGATGGCAGTGCCATCAGGCTGATACGCGGCGTCCATCCAGGCCACCAAACGGCCCGCTACGCGCGCGTCGTCGGAGAGAAGGCGCAACACGTGGGAGTTGCCCTTGAGAAAGACCTGGCCGGAACTGTTGGTGCAAGTGATGCCGGGCACGGGCACCGCACTGAGCCAACCGGTGCAAGTGAAGCCGGCATCGGCACGTGTCGAAAGTGCCGCCAGCAACAGCGCCAAGGCAAGGGCCCTGGCGGGATAACCACACACTGAACGGCCATGCCGCCTTTGGAGTCGCGTTTTCATATATTGAGTTCTTTGTTGTTTGTTGTCGCATCACCGAGACCTGGCGGTCATGCGAGTTAGCTCTTGAAAGCCGCTCCGGCTGAGCCTGGAATGACCCGGTCTGCCACGCCGACTTGGCTTCCACCTGGTACAGAGGAAAATCTGGGAGACGCATTCGGGGAATCTTGAGATCTTCCTTTCCCCGGCCCGGCCATTGCCATTTGCCAGGGCGTTGGGTAGTGTCTCAGCAACGGGATTGTCCCGGTCTGGGCTTCTTTTAGTTTGGCCAACAGGGTGCGAAAAGCTACCTTTGTTGCATGGAACTGAAGTTGACGGCTGAGATTCACAAGGACGGCGAGTGGTACGTCGGCTTTTGCCAGGAGGTGCCGGAGGCTAACGGTCAGGGTCGCACGAGGGAAGAGTGCCTTCAGAGTCTCAAAGAGGCAGTCCTGCTGCTCTTGGAGGATCGTCGTGAAGACGCGGCGCAAGAGTTGAGCCGTGACGCGGAGATTTTTGACCTCGCGTGAAACGGCGCGAGTTCATTCGCTACTTGCAAGCGCAGGGACGCCCCCTGAAGCGGGAGGGGAGTGCGCATTCCATTTACTGGAATCCCGCCACCGGTCGCCGGGAACCAGTTCCGCGCCACGCCGAAATTGCCGGCTTGCTCGTGCGGAAGATCTGCCGGGCTCTGGAGATTCCTCCGCCGGGCGAACCGCAATGAGTTAATGTTGTCGGCGCTGGTGGTTACCAATCGCCGTCCTCCGGGGCTAAAGGCAGCGGCGTAAATGGCATTGTTGTGCGCGGGCAGCGCCAGAAGTTGACGCCCGGAAGCAACATCCCACAAGCAGACCCGCATCTCGCGAGTGAAGTTAGCGTAAAGGTTGGTGCCGCCGGATGCTGTCACCAACCGCTGGCCTCGGGGCTAAAAGCAACCGATCTCACGCCGTTGATGTGCCCGAGCAGGAGGTGGACCTCCTGTCCCGTGGCGGCGTCCCGCAACGACGCAGAACCATCACTGCTCCCCGTGGCAAGCCAATGGCCGTCCGGACTGAAAGCCAGAGAGAGAACCGCGCCGTGGCGGTTGGTAAGGACGCGAAGGCACTGGCCGGAAAGGGTGGACCAAAGCCGGGCCGAGCCGTCGGCGCTCCCGGTGGCCAGGAGCGCGCCATCCGGGCTGAAAGCGACTGCATGGATGAGGCCGCTGTGCCCTGTCAGAATCAGACGTTGAGTTCCGCTGCGGACGTCCCAGATTCTGGCCGAGTTATCCTTGCTCCCGGTGGCGATCCATTGGTCGTCGAGGCTCCAGGCCACCGCCATGACGGCGGCCGTGTGGCCGCGGAGGTATCGCAGAGAGGTCCGTCGTGCTCCTGGACCGGGCGGGGATTCGTACAGAATGGCTCCCAGGGCATACACGTCGCTGGGCGGGCCGAGCGCGCTGCGCTTGGGTTCGGCTTGCTCCGGAGGGATGTAGTTGGGGGAACCGAGAATCTGGCCCGAAATCGTCAGCGCGGAGTGCTCAGAGGAGAAGGCGGAATCATAAAACCGCTTTGCCAGGCCGAAGTCGGTGATGCGCGGCTGATCGTTCTGGTCGATGATCACGTTGGCCGGCTTGAGGTCGCGGTGGATGATGCCGTGCTGATGGGCGTAATGCACCGCGCCGGCGATGGTCTTGAGGCAGGTCGCGGCACGCGTGACCGGCAGCGGACCGTCGCGGACGATTTCGGCCAGCGTCCGCCCGGCGACGTAATCCATCGAGAAATAATGCTGGCCGTCGTACTGGCCGATTTCGTGGACGGCCACGATGTTCGGATGTTGGAAATGGGCGATGGCCTCAGCCTCGCTTGGCGGCGCGATCCCTGTCCCGCTGGTCCGAGAGGAAATGGCGCAACGAAGCCAGGAGGAAAGAGCGGAACTTGCCTTTGTGAGGATCGACCCGGGCAAGGGAGTTGCGCGCCAGCAGTCGGGCGAAGAACTCTTGAGTCAGGTCCTGTGCATCGGCGGCGCTGCGGCCCTCGTGCCGGATGTAAGCATAGAGGGGATACCAATAGGTGCGGCATAGAGTCTCCAGCGCCGCCCTGGCCTGGGGCGAGTCAGAGCTTGCCGACACCATAACGGCCATCATCGAGTAGTAATCAGGAAATCGGGTGAAAGGTTACAGACGAATTGGATCCTCATCGTTCCTGCCCCCTTTCCGAGGGCTTCGCCGCGGGGCGAGCACGGTCATGTATCAGGAATTCGGGCAAAAGGTTACAGGAAAAAATCTCGCTGCTTGCCTCGCGGATGGGTGACCGCATAATGCCTGTATGACGACCGTGACCGCCACACAGGCCCGCCAGCGGCATAGCGAGGCGGAGTTGGAGGCGATCAACGAGCGCCTCGTGCAGGTTCTGGGCGTCTTTGGCCAACCGCATCACCACGCCGGGTTGGGCCTGCGTCACTTGCGGGACAATGCCTTTGAGTTCCGGATTTCAAATGGCCTTCGCGTCGTCTTCCTTTTCTTCATGGAGCACAAGGACAGCCAGCCCTTGAGGCGTGTGCCGCGCCTGCGGCCTCCAGCCTTGCCACTGACGCGGCGGGAGCCTATTTTGCCGTTATGATTGCACCGGCGCTGACGCTTGAAGAGCAACGGAACGCGGTGGAGGAATTGCTCCGACCGGAGCGGCTCCCCGATGGCACTGAACCCGAGGAGCGGGTCGTCTATTCCGGCATTTCGTGGGAGAGTTATCTGGCCTTTGACAAAAGGCTGGGCGATGACCGTCCGGGCCCGCGGTTGTATTACCTGGACGGCGAGCTTGAAATCATGAGCACCTCAGAAGAACACGAACGGGTTAAGAAATGGCTGGGCGATCTTTTGGCGGTTTATTTCGAGGAGAAGGAGATCGAGATCATGCCGCGGGGCCAAGCGACGATGCGCCGGGCCTTAAAGGCCGCCGGAGCGGAGCCCGACGAGTCCTGGTGCATTCGTGGAGAAAAAAAGTTTCCCGATTTGGTGCTGGAAATCGCGCTGAGCAGCGGGGGAATCAAGAAGCTGGAGGTCTATCAGCGGTTCGCCGTGCCCGAGGTCTGGCTCTGGCGCCGCAACCGGCTCGAGATATTCGTGCTGAGCCGCTCGGGCCATTACGAGGCCTCGCCCTCCAGCCGGCTTCTTCCGGGCCTGGACCTCGCCTTGCTGGAGCGATGTGTGGCCATTCGGTCCTGGCAACGGGCCCACCGGACCTTCCGGGCGGCCGTCTCCAACAGCAAATAAAAACACCACTTTCCGCTCTGTGGCGGCTATTCCATAGGGTCGCCAGGTCCTGGTGTTGTTCGCCCGGCGTCAGTCCTCACTTTTTCCGCGGTGAAGGAAGGGAAGCGGCGGAAAAAGGTGCAGGACTGACCCCGGCGCCTTCCGTGCCCGGCACATTTAATCACACCCTGCGCGCTTGACTGTCTAGCGCCCTGTTGCGTATATGTGACTTCGTGGAAACAGGCTCTTACCATACGAAGACTCGCCAAACGTGCCGCCAACCCCGGCCCCGGATATGGGGCGTATTTCTGTTTCTCCTCCTGCTGGCGTGCGGCACCCGCTCGGCGCGCACCTTCACGGTGCTCACACCCCAACAACTCGGCTGGGTGAACGTGGACCATGCGCCGGTTGGGGCCTGCTCCACGCTGGCTTATGGCCTGGATGGGGCGCACGCCCCCACCCCGGTTAAGGGCGACTGGTGCGGTCTGGGGATGTCTTCCCCCGACGCGCCCTACTATTTTTTCGGGAGGAAACCCCCGGGCGGCGGCGGTGTGATTATCGCGCTAAACGGTCCGGCAGGGCTGCAGACCCTCCCGTTTCTGGCCTCCCCGGCCAGCCTGGCCTCCAATGCCACCTATTTCGCGGATGCAAAAGTCCACCGCACTCTCACGCCTTGCACGGACCAATGGGCCATTGACGATACTGGCCTTTCCTTTATCCATTACACTCCCGCCTGGAAAATGGTCCGCCTCGACACGGCGACCTTGGCCGAAAAGAAGCGGTTCTTCCTGCCGGCGACCTGGCTCGTGTTCACCATCGATAACACCAACGCCTCGCGCGAAGATTTCTACTTCGGTCTGCCGGAGGTTGCCACCCGGCGCGGCTTTGCCAATGGCGCCTACCAGGGCTTCACGTTGGGCGAAGCCGCCCTGGCGGTGCAAGCCGGCAGTTGCCAACTGCTCAGCGGAACCAATCTGACGGCGGCCTTGAACGGGCTCACCAAGGGCTTTGCGTTTCACGTGAGCGTTCCCCCCGGCCAAACCCGGTCGTTAACGGTCGTTCAGGCCTTCTACCGCTCCGCGGTCGTCGATACGCGCATCAGCGCCACTTACTATTACACCTCGCTCTTTCCCGACATCGACAGCGTCATCGACTCCGCCTTCGCCGAATTCGCCGACGCCCAAATGCGCTGCCGGCAACTGGCCTCGGCCATGAGCAGCGCCGGGCTGAACGTCTATCGCCAGTTCCTGGCCTCGCACGCCCTCCATTCTTACATGGCCAACACCGCCTGTTTGCTCGATCCCAAGGGCGGCGTTCATTGGTACGTCACCGAGGGGGCTTACGGCTATATCAACACCTTCGACCTAACCGTCGATATGGCCTTTTACGAATCGCTCATGCATCCCTGGACGCTGCGCAACGTCCTGGACACCTTCTCCGGCGCCATCAACGGGGGCGGTTACACCTTTGATCAGCCGCTTTACAGCGCCGTCTCCGGCGCCATGGTGTCTAACCACGGCTTTTCTTTCAACCACGACATGGGCGCCTGGCCAAGTTCGAACGCCGGCACGTCCGCTTACGCCATCGACATGGCCGCTGAGGAGCTCCAGAATTGGATTCTATCGGCCGGCATTTATTGGAGCCACACCGCCGATAATCCCTGGCTGACCAATAACGCCGCCTTGTTGCGAAGCTGCCTCAATTCGATGCTCTCGCGAGACAGCACCAACGCCACCGCCCGCGACGGCATCAACAAGAACATCAATACCGGCGA
The DNA here is from genome assembly GCA_021784555.1 of bacterium. Lineage (GTDB taxonomy): Bacteria > Verrucomicrobiota > Verrucomicrobiia > Limisphaerales > UBA8199 > JAJYHY01. Next base: position 9,005 of record JAJYHY010000021.1, on the reverse strand, counting down.
AGTCACCACCTTCGACGACCTGGACCCCTCGCTCAACGCCTCGGCCTTCAGCGGCAGGCTGGCGGTCCGGAACTGGGCCTGCTATGTCGCGTTACAGGCCATGTTCAACCAACTCGGCGACGCGGCGGACGCGGCAACCTGCCAGCACATGGCCTCGGTAACCGCCCAAACCATCACGGACAAGTGGAACAGCTACAAAGGCACCCTCGGCTACATTCCCGCCCTGCTGAACGGCAGCAATCAGTCGGCTATTATTCTCATGGTTGAGGGCCTGGTGTACCCCCTCCAAATGGGACTCACGAACGCGGTGGACCCAGTCGGCGGGCCTTATGCGCCCATGCTCCTGGCCCTGTCCAACCATCTGGCGGCGGTCCTCGTCCCCGGCAAATGCCTGAACGCGACCAGCGGCGCCTGGGACATGACCAGCGCCACCGGCTACGGCAATGATCACAATACCTGGCAAAGCAAAATCTACATCGCTCAATATGTGGCCGAGCATGTCCTCGGAATGAGCGGCAGCAACGTTGATGGCACCGTTGACCAAATCCACGCCACTATCCAGGTGCAAAACGCCCCTTTCCTGGAGTGGTCCGACCAGACCGATGCCACCGGCGCCAACCGGTTCATTGGCAGTTGCCACTATCCCCGCGGTGTCACCAGCGCCCTCTGGTGGCTGAACTCGACCAACAACCCCGACTATCCGGTGGCCACGACGGCGCCCGATGCGCCCAGCGGCCTGACGGCACTGGCCGGCAACCACCAGGTCGTGCTGTTTTGGAACGGAGTAACACTGGCTTCGGGCTATGACGTGAGCCGGGCCAGCGCCAGCGGCGGTCTTTACGTACCCATAACCAACGGCCTGACCGGCGCCAGTTTCACTGATACCGGCCTCGTCAACGGCACGACTTACTATTACGTCGTGACCGCCACGAACCAGGCTGGCGAAAGCCCCTCCTCTCTTGAGGTCGGCGTGACGCCGCACGGCGCTATTCCGGCGACGGGCACCAATATCGTCGCCACGCTCACTGGCGACACCGCAACGATCTCCTGGCCCCTGGCCTATATCGGCTGGATCCTGCAGACCAACCTGGTCGATTATAGCAATAGCACCGATTGGGGTGACGTGCCGGGCTCCGACCAAGAGGCCAAGATGACCTTCCCAACCACCGACCACGCAGTCCCGAAGGAATTCTTCCGCCTCCGCCGACCTTGACAGAGGCCCGGATTCTGCGATGAGTCACAATGGAGTCGTGGAAACGATTACAACCGACGAACCGAGAAAACACATGTCATCAACTGAGCAGATATCGACCGAGGCCAAGTCAACCGAGACCAAATGTCCATTCCAGCATGTCGCGGTCGGCGGCACTACAAACCGGGACTGGTGGCCGAACCAGTTGCGGCTTGATCTCCTGCGCCAGCATTCTTCCAAGTCCAATCCGATGGGCGCGGAGTTCAATTACGCCAAAGAGTTCCAGAGCCTCGACCTGGCGGCCGTCAAAAAAGATCTCGCGGCGCTGATGACCGATTCCCAGGACTGGTGGCCGGCGGACTTCGGCCATTACGGCCCTCTGTTCATTCGCATGGCCTGGCACAGCGCCGGCACCTACCGCACTGGAGACGGTCGCGGCGGAGGCGGCAGAGGCCAGCAGCGGTTCGCGCCAATTAACAGTTGGCCCGACAACGTCAGCCTGGACAAGGCGCGCCGCCTGCTTTGGCCGATCAAGCAGAAGTATGGCCGCAAGATTTCCTGGGCCGACCTGATGATTCTTGCCGGGAACGTCGCCCTGGAAACGATGGGCTTCAAGACGTTCGGTTTCGGCGGCGGGCGGGAGGACGTCTGGGAGCCGGATCAGGACGTCTATTGGGGCGCTGAGAAGACCTGGCTGGGGGACAAGCGATACTCCGGCGACCGGGACCTCGAAAATCCGCTGGCCGCCGTGCAGATGGGGCTGATTTACGTCAACCCGGAAGGCCCCAACGGCAATCCCGATCCGATTGCCGCCGCGCGGGATATTCGCGAGACCTTCGCCCGCATGGCCATGAACGACGAAGAGACGGTGGCGCTGATCGCCGGGGGGCATACCTTCGGCAAGACCCACGGCGCCGGTCCGGCCTCCCACGTGGGGCCTGAGCCGGAAGCGGCCGGCCTGGAAGAGATGGGCCTGGGCTGGAGGAACGGCTTCGGCACCGGCAAGGGCGCTGATACCATCACCAGCGGCCTGGAAGTCACCTGGAGCCAGACGCCCACGAAGTGGAGCAACAACTTCTTCCAGAACCTCTTCGGCTACGAGTGGGAACTGACCAAGAGCCCGGCTGGGGCGAATCAGTGGACACCGAAAAATGGCGACGACGCCGGCTCGGTGCCGCATGCTCACGACCCCTCCAAGCGTATCGCCCCTTCCATGCTGACCACCGACCTCTCCCTGCGCTTCGACCCGGCCTACGAAAAGATTTCACGGCGCTTCATGGAGCATCCGGAGCAACTCGCCGACGCCTTCGCCCGGGCGTGGTTCAAGCTGACGCACCGCGACATGGGCCCGCGCGCGCGTTATCTCGGCCCGGAAGTGCCGGCGGAAGACCTCATTTGGCAGGACCCCATTCCGGCGGTAAACCACAAATTGATTGATTCGCAGGACATCGCCTCCCTGAAGGCCAAGATACTGGCTTCCGGTCTGTCTGTCTCGGAGCTGGTTTCCGCCGGCTGGGCCTCCGCATCCACTTTCCGCGGCTCCGACAAGCGCGGCGGCGCCAATGGCGCCCGGATTCGTCTGGCGCCGCAGAAGGATTGGGAAGTCAACCAGCCGGCCCAACTCGCCAAGGTGCTGAAAACTCTCGAGAGCATTCAAGGCGCCTTCAATAGCGCCCAGTCCGGCGGCAAGAAAGTCTCGCTGGCTGATTTGATCGTGCTGGGCGGATGCGCCGGCATCGAGCAAGCGGCGAAGAGTGGAGGCTGTAATGTGACGGTTCCCTTCACGCCAGGGCGCATGGACGCCTCACGGGAGCAAACCGACGTGGAATCCTTCGCCGTGCTGGAGCCTATCGCGGACGGGTTTCGCAATTACCTCAAGGGCAAATATACGATACCCGCCGAAGCGCTGCTGGTGGATAAAGCGCAATTGCTGAGCCTCACTGCGCCCGAAATGACGGTGCTGGTGGGTGGCATGCGCGTCCTGGGTGCCAACTTCGGAGGGACGCGGCACGGCGTTTTCACCAAGCGGCCTGGTGCGTTGACCAACGACTTCTTTGTGAACCTGCTCGACATGGGCACAGAGTGGAAGCCGGCGGTGGACACCGTCCCCGCCCTCGTAACCGCCACCCCCGGCCTTCCTCCCGAGGCTCGAACGACTGGTGGAAGCGTTGTGGACGTGTTCGACGGCCGCGATCGCAAGACGGGCGAACTCAAGTGGACCGGCACCCGGGTCGATCTCGTCTTCGGTTCAAACTCCCAGCTCCGGGCCCTGGCGGAAGTCTATGGAAGCTCGGACGGGCCGGAGAAATTCGTTCACGATTTTGTGGCGGCCTGGAACAAGGTGATGAACCTGGATCGGTTCGAGCTCGCGTAACCCGTTGCGCGAGCAGACACGACGCGGCAGACACGCATGTAATTGAACGGTTGGGGGCAAAGTCGTGAGTCAGGGGCGAAGCTTCTCCATCGACTTATAGAGGGTCGGGCGGCTGATGCCTGAGCTACGCGCCGTCCGCGTTGACATGCACCACCTTCGCCGGGGGAAAGCCGTTGAACCAGGTGGCGGAGGCGTTGCTGTAAGCCCCGATGTTCTCTGAATAGACGAGATCGTCAATTTCCAGGGCGGGCAACTCTTCGGAAAGTGATATTGTGTCGAGAGCATCGCAAGTCTGGCCAAACACCGCGCAGATTTCCGTGTTTCCCTTCTTGAGGGACTTCAAGTGATACTGGCAGTGGTCGAAAATGATGCCGCTGAAGGTGTGGTAAACGCTATCGTCGATGTAGTAGCAGGGCTTGCCGTCACGGATGGCTTTCCCAACGACTCGGGCAATTGAGGTTGCGGCGGTGGCTACGAGAAACCGGCCCGGCTCGGCAATGATCTGAAGTTCAGCGGGAAAGAGCCGATCGATTTCGGCGTTAATCTTCCTGGCCAGCAGGCTGAAGGGCTTGACATGCTTGTCGTAAGGGGCCGGAAAGCCGCCGCCGATGTCCAGGATCTTGAGTTCGTGTCCGCGCGACTGGGCCTCGCGCATGACGGCGGAGGCGATCTCCAGCGCCTGGACGAAATTCTGGAAGTTGGTGCATTGGCTGCCGACGTGGAAGCTCAGTCCCTCCGCCACCAGTCCCATGTCGAAGGCGGCGTTGATCAGATCGACCGCCTCGCCGGGGGCGCAGCCGAACTTGGAGGAGAGTTCGACCATGGAGCCGGTGTTGGGCACGCGCAGTCGCAACACGACACCCGCATGGGGGGCATACTGCCGGATCTTGCCCAGTTCGGCCAAATTGTCGTAGGTGACCAGCGGTTTATACCGGTCAAGAGCCTGGAGCGTTTCCTTGGGTTTGATCGGGTTGGCATAGATGATCTTGTCCCAGATGAAATCCTGCTGCTGCCCCGGAGGCAAGCCCTTGATGTTCTCATAAACGAGCATGAATTCCGGCAAGGAGGCAACGTCGAAGCTGGCGCCCGCCCGGTAAAGCGTGCGGACAATGGCCGGCTCGGCGTTGGCCTTGACGGCGTAATAGGCCTGGACTTTGGGCAGATGCCTCTTGAAGGCGGCGTAATTGGCGCGAAGTCGATCGTGGTCAATTACCACAACGGGCGTGCCATGCTCGCGGGCGATGGCCTGGAGTTGCTTGGTGGTCATGTCGTTGGCATGCGAGTTTTGTCGCGAAGAGCTTTATACCCGGTTGCGGCGCTATCGGCAAGGAACTCAACACCGCTGGAGCGCGGCGGGGCGCAAGACACAATTCTTCGTTGCCTTTGTTTTTGAGCCGCGCGAAGAATTCTGTCGTACGCCCAGCGCGGCGACCGCTACCGCGCCAAAACGCTCACGATCGGCGACTTGAACAGCAGCACGAGGCAGACGAGCACGAACACGAATCCTATTCCGTAACAGCCTAGCCGCACGAGTTGGCCTACGACGGCGCGGGTCGGAGGATTGCGCTGGCAGAAGTTCCGCCACGCAAACCACTGCGTGAAGCCGAGGAGCACCAGCGCGAGCACCACGCCCACAAACCCGCTCAGTCCCGCGTTGCTGATGGCATAGGCCAATCCAGGGACAAGCCAGATCCAGCCGACGGCGATGGGAATGATGAGGCATCCGGCGAGGATCGCTCGCAGGACGCTGGTGGAAAAGGAACCGGTATAGACGGCGATGCTGGTCACGCATGCCTGCCAGAGCACGGAGAGAACCGCCAGCTCCACGAATATCCCCCAGCCCGGAGTTTGAGCCGGGGCGCCGTGCTGCCCCACACCATGCAGCCACAGACCATACAGCCACAGCACCGCCCTGCCGCAGAAAACGAGCAAAGCCGGAAGCACCAGTCCCAGAATCAGGCTGGTAGAAAACGCCACCCGTATCTTGACGAACCACTGCCGCCAGGCGGAGGGTGGGAGGGTGAAGTGCCAATCGGCAATCCTTAGTGCCCGTTCCTCGGCCACCGCCAGCGCGCCCACCACCAGGGGAATCAGCAGCACATAGACCGCGAAATCCCCGCCCATGACCATCTCGCCCCACTCCGGGCGGACGAGGTAAAGGCCGGCGCCGATGACCGCCAGCAGGCAGAACACCGCCATGATAAAAAAGCTGGCCTGCTGAAGCCGCAACTCCTTGCCTGCCAGGCTCCCGACAGGGCGGCTAAACTTTGAGGCAATTCGGCCCAGGGCGCCCGCCAGGGCGGCCTCGACCGCCTCCGGCAATACCATGTCGGCCGATTCGCCGTCGGTGATTTCGAGTTGCCTGAATTTGAAGTAGCCCAAGGCCAGGGTTACGGCGCAGTAGATCAGGAGCAGCCCGCTCACAAGCCACTTCAGGTACAGACCCTCCGTCCCCAGCATTTCGTAATGGAGCCATCGGTCCGCCGCCAGTACGCTCAACCCGGTCAAGCCCGCGGGCGCCGCCAGCCCAAAGACCACTCCCGCAATACCGCTCCGGGTTACCAAGGTGAACCAGGGCGTCCCGCACCAGGCGCACAGGGAAATCAGGGCGAGGTACCGGCAGTACCAGATGCCGGGGTTAGGGAGAGGCCACCATCTAATGAGACCGAAACCCGTCCACGCCACGCCGGTGCAGACGGCGAGGGCCGCGCCCAGCACCAGCATCTTCTCCAGCCAAATTAGCGAGCGCGAAACGGGCTGAGACAACAGCAAAGGGAGTGTCCGATGCTGAAGTTCACCACCGAAGGACACCCCCGCAAGTATGACACATGGCAGGGCGAATATGACCGGCCCATAATTCGCCGCCGCATTCCGCCACATTACATAAGGCAGGACCGTAAGGAGCACGGCTCCGGCAACGACCGGCAGCAGGTCCCTGGTTTCTTTGATCAGCCGCGTGTGCATATTGGCCTCCTCATTTGAGCGCCGCCACGAAGATTTCCTCCAGGGTCAGGGCCTCGGTCGTGATCGCCTCGGGCGAAAGCGACTTGAGCCGCCCCAGGACTTCCTCCGAGCGGCCATTTACGGTCAACTCCAGTTCCCGGCCCGCGCGGCGGATGTGTTTGGCTTCAGGAAACTCCGCGGCGGGTGGCGGGGACGCGAATCGGGCTCGGATCTTCTTGTAGCGGGAGCGCGCCTCGTCGGCGTTCAAGGTCATGGTCTCGCGTCCCTCCTCGATGATGGTGAACTCGTCGATGAGTCCCTCGAACTCGCTGATAAGATGCGTGGAGACGAACACGGTCCGGTTCGCCGGATCGGCCTCCTGGTAGGCGCCGATGACCGTCTCGATAAACTCGCGCCGGACGATCGGGTCCAAGCCGGAGGTCGGCTCGTCCAGGAGCAGGAGGTCCGGTTCGGCGCAAATCGCCCCGATGAGCGCCAGTTGGGTTCGCTGGCCCCGGGAGAGGGCGTTTGTCTGTTTCCGTTCGTCCAGGCGGAATTGGCGGAGCAGGTCCGCTTGCATCTTGAGGTTCCAGCGCTGACGAAATGAGGCAAGATAATCCAGAACCTGCCGCACGTTCATCCAGGGATAGAACGCCACGTAATCCGGCACATAAGCCAGGCGCGATTTGACTCCCACCTCGTCCCGCCGGGGGTCCAGGCCAAAGACGCGCACAACCCCGGACGTTGGCCGGAGCAGGTTCAACAAGCATTTAATGGTGGTGGTCTTTCCCGCGCCGTTCCGGCCAAAGAAGCCGTAACATTGCCCGGGCCGGACTCGCAGGCTCAGGTCATTGACGGCGTCGGTGCGGCCGAATTTGCGCACCAGGTGGTTGATTTCGATTACCGATGGTTCCGGGTTCATGTTCATTCCTTTGGTTTGGCCTCGCGGGCCTTGTTTTGCTGCTCGAAGACCCCCAACCGCTCCTTCACCAACCCCATGAATTCCTCATGGTTGACCTGAAGATGGTGGGCCTGGACAATGGCCGCGTCGATTTCCTCGGCCAGCATCTTGAGGCGCACCTGCTTCTTAAGAGGCGAGTTGTTCTCCTTGAGAAAGCTGCCGCGCCCGACGAGGGTTTCGATCACGCCCTGGGATTCCAATTCGGCGTAGGCCTTGGCGACGGTGTTCCGGTTGATGCGCAACTCCTCGGCCAGCGGGCGAATGGGGGGCAGGGCCTCTCCCGTCCGCAGCGCCCCGGAAGCGGCGGCGGCCTTGACCTGGTCAACCAACTGGAGATAGACCGGTTTGCCGGATTTGAAGTTAAGCTGGATGAGCATAGTGGTCTTCGATCTTCAATATGTCATAGGACACTATGACAAATACCTTGAAAGCTGTCAACCCCCTTTTTTGAGGATTTTTCGCGATAGGCGCAGCTTGACCGGCGCACGTGGAGGGCGGCGACAGGCCGGCACGCCCCTCCGGAGCGGGAGCGGGACCGAACAGAGGCGAGAACGGTCTCGCTGATTCCTGGAGGGCTCGAAAAACTTTGATGACGCACGCCACACGGCGAGGTATGTTTTGCCGGACATGAGAGATGATTTGGACGAGGTTCGGGAGCGGATAAAGCCGGACGGGTTCGGAATGTGGTAGGTTATTTGCAAAGCGCGCAGCGCAAACGCTATGAGACCCATTGAGTTCAGCTTTAATGAGCGAAAGGCCGCTCAAGCGGCTAGTCGGCTCAGCCAGCTTGGCGGAGGGGAAATGAATTACCTCGCGCTGATGAAGCTGCTCTGTCTGGTTGACCGGGAGGCGCTCATCCGATTTGGAAGGCCAGTCACTGGCGACCCCGTTGTGGCCATGAAGCACGGCCCGGTGCTGAGCCGCGTTTATGATTTGGTTTCGCGGAAAAAGCAGGAACTGGCGGAGAGTGAATGGCACAAGTTCATACCTCGTCCAAATGCATTCGTTTACACCGTACGCTTTAGCGGCGTGCCCGAGGTGGGCGAAGACACGATAGAAGCGATTGCGGAAGAAGCCGAGGCGGACCGCTCGATGGAGGCCGCACTTGCCAGGGTGCGCTGACCGTGTTCGCTCTGGGCGACAGCTTTCTTGCTGGCGAGCAACTCCACGGCAAACACCACCTGTGGGTAATAATAATTGACATTTCGGCGATAATTCTGGGGTAGGACTATCCCTTCAAGCAGAGGTTCTGGGGCATTGCGACGTTGTTTTCCCGGTTGGATGTCTGAGGGCCGTGCTCGCGATGAAACTGCGAATGCCTGGAGTCCGAGAATCCCTCCTTGCCGCGACACTAAAATACGCGGCCGCGCATTTAATTGTCGCGCCCTTTGCTGGCGAGCCTGCTTGGCCGGGTACGACGGGGGCATCCACGGTTGGACGTCTGAGGGCCGTGCTCGCGATGAAACTGCGAGTGCCTGGAGTCCGAGAATCCCTCCTTGCCGCGACAGTAAAATACGCGGCCGCGCATTTTATTG
>JAJYHY010000352.1 GCA_021784555.1 bacterium | reverse complement strand
CCGATCTTGAGCCCGCGGAGAAAGACCAAAAGACAGCAGCGAACCACAGAGTACACGGAAGACGGTGGCAGTGGAAGCGACAATCTGGGCGGCGAGGTGCCTCCAGGCCCGTCTCGCGGACTTCGGTCCACCGGTGGCGAGGGGGTCTTCATACCATCAGTACCTGCACCGGGGCAAGGCTGGGTCTGATTTGCGCCAGATGCCTGCGACACGCTGAAAAGCTCGCCCCGTTTCCCGGTCCGCCCTACTGCTTGTCAGCCGACTCGCTCAGCGCCGTGCAAGCGGACCTCTCCGAAACTGGCTCGCGCTCCAATGCGCTGCCACTATATGTTTGGCGTATTGGCATTGGCCACATGAATGGACCAATAGTTCGGCGGCCTTCTAAGACGCATGCCACTCGTCCCGTTTTGAGGCGGGTCCGGAACCAGCCCGTTGCGACCGGTATCCAGCTTGGCCATCTCGTCGCTCACGTCCAAGCACGCGCGCCCAGCACCTCTGGAGAACCTCGATGCCAGCGCGGCTATTCCGAGCGCCGCAACCGCCATCCACGCAGTCGCCCTCGGCTCTGGAACAGGACTGTAGCTTGCTGTAACGCTAAACCCGCCGGGGGCGGTCGTTCGAGAATTGCCAGTGGGCAGGGTTCCGGTCGCAGGGACCTCGTACAACGTCCCGCTAGTGTACTTGAAGCTGTAAGAACCTGACCCTGTTTCAGTCGTGGAGAGCGTGAGGGCAAACGCCGTGTTTCCACCTGTGGGAATGGAGCCGGGTGTCGAGCGGAAGTCGAGCGTGATGTCAGCGTATCCGTTCTTAACACCGCTTGGTGTCAAATAGCCGCTGGCAACCGCCGTTCCGGTCGCCGCATAGGTAACTGCCCAGTCGAGGTTCGCCGTGGGGGCTGGGTTACTCTCACTCGCGCTCCACACGAGAACTCCGAAGTACGCGGCGGCGCCGGTCGTGTTGCCAAAATCGTAATAGACTGTGTAGCTCGATGAAGTGGCCGAGACAGAAAACTGGCCACTGCCTCCGGTGCCGTTGTCCACCTCCAGGTAAACTTGGCCGTACGCCGGACTCAGGGCGACCAACAGCAATAGGATGGCCGAGCAGAGTTTGATGGGCGCGGACTTTACGCAGATAGCCGATGTTACGGCTAGTCCGCACTTGCCCGGATTTGCGCGCCCGAAACCGTAAGGACTCGCCGGGCCGGAAACCTGAAGCTTGCTGAATTTCATGGCTGAGGATCGTAGGAAACAGCGCGCTTTCGTCAAGCCGGGATGAATACGGATACGGTGCCCGGATTAGTACGGATGCGGGCGCCGAAATGTCGCCGAGGCGGGCGCGTAAGAGAGGAGGGGCTGCTTCCCCTTTGTGAGAGTTTCCACGACGGCTGGCTTCCTGGCGATTCCAGGGTGAGTCCCGGGCTTCCGCCCGCCGACGCTATTGAGGGCAACGCCACGGCAAGCCATTTCGCACTCTGCAAGCTCCTGTCGAGGCACCGACCGGAGACCCAGGGCAAGGAACGCTCTTGAACGTTCACGTGACTGCTTGGGTCAAGCCCCCTGACCATACGATAGGACCGCGGAGGCCCTCGTCCGCGCTGCTATCATTAGGCGAGCAGTGATCTTTCAATGGAACGAGTCGGCTTGAGCCGCTTTGCGCAGGTCCGAATCCGCCGCCGCGAGAATCTCTTCAAGCGCCTTACTCCATCCCGCCACGATAGCGGCGGCGGTGCGGGCCTGGACAAGGATGCGGCGCGCATAGTCCTTTCGCAGCAAGACCTTACCCGGGGTCCCACTGGGTGCGTCAAAGAAGACAAAGCTCATGTCCAATACCGCCGCCGGGTGGGACAAGTCGCGGAGGTCGCCATAAAGCTGTTGGACGAAGACTTCGACCAGCATATTGGGCAGGAGGGCGCTGCCGGGCGTTGCCACGGCCTCGAACAGGCCGCTATTGGCGAGATAGGCGCGCAAGGGCTGGCGCAGGCTGGCGGCGGGGGCGACGAGGAACTGGGCATAGGGGTCGCGCTCGTAGGAAAACTCCCCTGTCCGATAGACCAGCGATTGCGAATCATAAGGCGCGGCCACCCGGATGCCGCGAATGGCCAGAATCCGGCCATTGGACGGCGTGGAGTTGGTGGAGGCCGGCGGGGCGGCAAAGGAAAACGATTGCCGGACCAGGCTCGGACGCAAGAGGCAGCCGCTGAGCATGGTGGCGGCCAGGAGGGCCAGGAACGCCGTGAGTCCCATTCGTACAGCGGCAGGCCGGTCTTGGGCCGCGCCAAATCCGAAACCCGGAATCCGAAATCCGAGACCAATCCGAATTCCAAAGGCGATAATGACCAAAGCCCGGTTAGGGACTGGGGAATAAGCGGAGAACGCGGGAAGTACCCGCGGTCTTATTGAGCATTGGGCATTAGGCATTGCGCATTTGGCATTGGGACAGGCACGGACACCAGGGTGCTTCGACCGACGGGCAATGGCTAATACCCAATGCTTGGTGCGAAATGCCTCCTCCGGTCTCATAACTCAATCCTTAATTCTCAATTGAAGGACTATCGCATTTTTGGCGTTTCTATGCCCTTGGCTGGTGGTGGCGGGCGTCCGAACAGGGCACCGGAGGGATATTCTCTAAGCTGGCGGGAGACCTGTTCGAGATTGGCGGCGGCGCGCCGGGCGCTTTCCAGGGTATCGTTAAGCGCGCCCAGGTTCACATTGGAGACTTTCGCGTCAAGGTTGCTAATGCCGCCCTGAAGCCGCGTGAGGGCCCGGTTCAGATTCGAGGCGATGGCCGGCAGGTTTTGGCCCTGCCGCAAGCGGTTCGAGCCGACGAAGTTCCGCAACCGCCCGCTCAGTTCTCGGACCTGGGTGACCAGCGCATTGACGTTCGTCCCGATCGCGCCGATTTCGGTGACGCGCGAGTTCAGGTTCGAAGCGAGGCCGCCGGGATTGGCTTGGTCGATTTGGTTAAGGATATGTCCGCCGGCCTCAACGTCGCGCTGGACGGCGGCGGCGATTCTCTGAACGTCAATCTGTTGGAGTTTGGCCATGGTGTCGTTCAAGGCCGTCATGATTTCATCCACGGGGCCGGGCGCCGAAGGGACATAAATGTGTTTGGGTTTCCAAGGCGCCGGCAAAACCGGATGCTCGCTGGGGCGTGTCATGTACTCCAAGGACAGGACCACCGCCCCAGCCAGACCCTGGGACCTCACCCGGGCGCGCAGCCCCTTCTTGATTTCCTGGGCCATTAGTTTGCTGAGGTCCTGTCCCGGAGGAGCGAGCGAAACGCTCTTGTTGACATCAAATTCAACCACCACATAGCGCGGGTGACGAACATGATAAATGTTCCAGCTAAAAGCGATGCGGGTGACCCTGCCCACCGGCACTCCGCGCAGCAGCACCGGCGCGCCCACCTTGAGTCCCTGCACGCTCGTGGCCACGTAGGTCTCCATCTTCGTGCTGCGCTGGAAAATGCGCGTGGCGCCGAAAGCCAGGAGCAGGGCGATGAGAATGCCACCCGCGCCAATGACGAAGAGGCCCAGCTTGAAATCGTTTGTCTTGGCGCTCATGGGGCCGGGGTTTGGGACAGGGTCGAGCCGGCCTCGGATCGGCGGCAAAAAAACTGATTGACGAGTGGGTCCGTTGAATGATCGCGAAGGTCGGCGGGCGGGCCTTCGGCGATAATGGTGCGCCGGTGTTCATCGAGCATGATGGCGCGGTGGGCGATGGCGAAGATGCTGGCCAGTTCATGGGTGATGATGAAAAACGTGATGCCGAAATAGGAGGATAGCTCCTTTATCAGGTCGTCCAGACCGGAAGAGGTGATGGGGTCCAGGCCAACCGAGGGTTCATCGAGGAAGAGAATGCGCGGGTCCAGCGCCATCGCCCGCGCCAGCGCCGCCCGTTTCTGCATTCCCCCGCTCAGTTCCGCGGGCATCAATTCGGCCGCGGTGGCCAATCCCACCAGCTTTAGCTTGGAGAGCGCCACCAGTTCTCTGCCGATTTCAGGCAGGTCGGTGAACTCTTCCAATGGCAGGCGCACATTCTCAATCACGCTCATGGAACCGAACAGGGCGCCGCTTTGGTAAAGGACGCCAAACTGGCGCAGGATGCGCCGGCGGTCTTCGCCGCGCGCCGCCGCAACGTCCTCCCCCAGGATTCGCACCTCGCCGCCCAGCGGGGGGTACAAACCGATCAGATGTTTAAGCAGCGTGCTCTTTCCACTCCCGGAGCGCCCGATGACCACCACAATCTCCCCCTCGCGCACGGTGAAATTCACGTTCTCCAGAATGGCTCGCTCGCCATATCCCGCTTTGAGGTCTTTGACCTCAATGACAATTTCGCCCTTTGCGCTCACGACATGAAATATTGCACGGTGGCGATAATCGTGTTCGTCAGAAAGATTAATATGATGCTTGTCACCACCGCGCGCGTCGTCGAGACGCCCACCGCCGCCGGCCCACCCTCGGTTTCCAGCCCGCGCATGCAGCCCACTCCGCCGATGATCAGGCCGAACACCAGGGCCTTGGTCAGGCCGATGACCAGGTCGCTGAGTTGGACTTGCGTCAGCATTTGGTGGTAAATCATCAGCGGCGGAAATCCCAGAAACCGCATCACGGTAATGCCGCCCAGGATGCTCATCAGCATCGCGTAGAGGGTCAGGGCCGGCGTGAGGGCCAGGGCCGCTACCAACCTTTGAACGACCAGGAACCGGACGGGGTCCAGGCCCATCGTCGTCAAGGCGTTCAGCTCTTCATTGACCTTCATCGTGCCCAGCTCGGCCGCAAAGGCCGAAGAAGAGCGGCCCGCCAGCATGATGGCGGTCACCAGCGGCCCGGCCTCGCGCAACGCCGAGATGGCTATCATGTCGGCGATGAAAATCTGCGCGCCGAATTGGGCCAAAGGTTTGGCGGATTCCAGGGCGATGATCAAACCAACCAGAAAGCTAAAAAGCCCCACAACGGGCAGCGCGTTGCACCCGGCCACCTCGAAGACGTGCCGGACCTCCCTCCAGCGCAACTGACTGGGGTGGCGCAGGACCCCTGCCAGGCCGGCGGTGGCCGCGCCAATGAAGATGATCTGTCCGCGCATGTCCCGCCACAATGTCTTAACGCCTTGTCCGATTTCTTCTGGTATCCTCGTGCGGGGAGGGGGCCTGGGCTTGTAGGTGCGGAAGTCTTCGGCCGTGAACGTGCCCAGCAGCCTTTCAACCTCTTCGCTCAAGCCGCGCACGGTCACGGTGGCCCCCGGTGTCATTCCGCCTTCGCTTAAGTAGCGCACCAACGCCACTCCAATCCCGCCGTAAAAGGCCAGTTCACCCGCCTCCACGTTCATCGAGGATGGGTGCAAGGGACGGAGCCGTTCCTCCAGCAGGTTCCAGCAGTAACCGGTGGTTTGGACATCCAACCGTCCCCGCAACGTTACCTTGACGGCGCCCCCCGGCTCTCCTTGCACGTCGGCGGAAATGGCGGTTCCCGGTTGTTCAAGCTCATGCATGGAAGCCCATTGTGCCCGCAACCCCCATTACTCGGACCCGCTGTCCACAAAGCGTCCATCGCCCCGTTTCGGAAACATGTGGATGCTGAATTCCCAGCCTGGCTCGCGCCCGTAATCGCTATGGCATATCCCGCAATAATGCCACTGCGGAAAGGCCTCCTGCAGCGCCTTGCCGATCGGCTCGATGCTTGCTTCAGCCCGGATGCCGCTGACCTCCAAACCATATTCCTCGTGCAGCAAGTCGATGGAACTGTAATCGCTCAGCCAGGCAAACCCGGCTTCGTCGAGAATCTCCACCGCCTTGCCCCGCTGCTCAAAGAGTTCCGGATAAAACGCGAAGGCCTGGCCTTCGGCGTCGCCTCGTTCAAAAATGCAGGCCCGCCTGCCCGCTTTCCAGAAATGCTCCAGCAGCCTCGGAAAGATCTCCTCCCCGGCCCGCGTCGAAAACCGCCTTGGCACCCGGTACCAACCCAAAAACAGATAAAGCCGGAAAGAGGAGGGGAACCCCGCAATGACCACTTGGCCATCCTCTTCATAGACCGGGAAGATATACTCGTGGTTCCCTTCGCGGTAAGAGAGCTTACCCGGGCGTTCCATCCTGATTTCGTAATGCTGGCGACCAAACAGTCCCATAAGCTTGATTCTAGCTTTACCATAGCACCTTCTTTGCTCCAGGCCAAGAGGCTAGCCGCGCCGCTCGCTGAGCCGAGCGCATCCGCGCCCCTATCACTACCTGAGCGGTTACGATCAACCTGTCGGCGCTCTTGGGTTTGCCGCGCCAGCATTTGATTTCTTCATACAAACGCCGATATTCTCGCCCATCATGACCTGGCAAATGCTCATCGTCTTCGGATTATTGGCGGCCACGATTGCGCTGATGATCTGGGAGCGGCTCTCGGTGGACCAGGTGGCGATGCTGGCCTTTGGTGTGCTGCTGGCCACCGGGATACTGGCGCCGCGCGAAGCCTTTGGTGTGTTCGGCAACGAGGCCGCCATCACGGTGGGGTGCATGTTCGTTCTCAGCGCCGCCCTGGAACGGACAGGGTTGGTCGAGACCATCGGCCACCGTTTGAACCGGGTGATCGGCAAGACCGATTGGTGGGTATTGCTGGTGATGCTGCCGATTGTGGCCCTTATCTCGGCCTTCATGAATAACACGCCGGTGGTGGTAGTATTCATGCCCATCATGATTACGCTCGCCGCGACGCGAGGAGTGAAACCCTCCAAGCTGCTCATCCCGCTCTCGTTTGCGTCGATTCTCGGAGGGACCTGCACGCTCATCGGCACCTCAACCAACATCCTGGTCAGCGCCACCGCGCGGCAGTTTGGCCAGGCGCCCTTGGGCATGTTTGAGATTGGCAAAGTCGGGCTGATCCTGACCGTGGCGGGGCTTGCCTACCTGCTCACGTTGGGACGGAAACTTCTGCCGGCGCGGGAGACGTTGGCCTCCATCCTTCAGACCACCGAAGGGCGGCAGTACCTGACCGAGGTCGTGGTCGCGCCGCGCTCGCCGCTGGTTGGCAAGCGCCTGCCGGATACTCCCTTGTCCAGTCATCCCAAGGCGCGGGTGCTGGAAGTCATTCGGGCGGGCGACGCCCTGCCGCTGCCCCTGAATGAAATCGCGCTCGAAGAAGGTGACCGGCTGCGCCTGACCACCGAGCGTTCTTCGGTCATCGACATCCACAACCTTGAGGGCCTTCAGCTTGCTCCGAAAGAAAAGCTCGGTCTCGAATGGGCGGGGGCGCAAAAGGCCATGGTTGCCGAGTGTGTCGTGGCGCCGCATTCGGGCCTCATCGGGCGCAGCATCCGCCAAATGAACTTCCGCCGCCGGTACGGCGTGCTGGTGCTGGCGGTGCATCGGATGGGCGTCAACCTGCGCCAGGACTTCGCCGATGTCAGGCTTCGGTATGGCGACACGCTGCTGGTGGAAGGGCCGGAATCCGCCGTCAACGAGTTGCGGCGGGGCCGGGATTTTCTGTTGCTCCTCGACGTGCCGTACGCCGCCAAACGGCGCGAAAAACAGTGGCTGGCGGCGGGCATCATCGCGCTGGTGGTGGCGCTGGCGGCCCTCCGGGTCATGCCGATTGGCGCCTTGGCGGTTCTGGGCTCGGTGCTGGTCGTCGTGACTCGGTGCCTGGACGTGGAGGAGGCCTACGAGTCGATTGACTGGAGGATTCTCTTCTTGATCTTCGGAATGCTGGCTCTGGGGTTGGCGCTCGAAAAGACCGGGGCCGCCCAATTGGCGGCCCAGGGCTTGCTGCGCGAGCTCGGGTCAATGGGCCCCACCGTGGTGCTCTCAGCAGTGGTGTTCATTGCCGCGGTGGCAACCTCGTTTCTTTCAAACAATGCCGTGGCGGTCCTGCTTACGCCCATCGTCATCCAGGCCGCCACCGCCCTGCACGTCAGCCCTCGGCCCTTTATCATCGCCGCGGCCATCGGCGCCTCCACCTGCTTTGCGACCCCAATCGGCTATCAGACCAATACCCTGGTTTATGGTGCGGGAGGTTACCTCTTCCGCGATTTCCTCCGAGTGGGACTGCCTCTAAACCTGTGCGTTTGGATTCTGGCCACACTCCTGATCCCGCTCATCTGGCCGTTCGCACCTCACTGAATGTGCGAGGATGTCTCGACGACCGACCGTGGATGTTGATAATCACTGCTCGTGCCGAAGACAAAGAACCCAAAGGTCCGCAACAGATATTCAATTGAAGAGTGGTATGGGGACAGCCTTGAGTCGCTTTCGCCACAGGAGCGCCGACGCAGGGGCGACGCGGAGTACCAGGCAGACGCGCCGAGAGGCGAGCGCTGTCCTTTCCAGACGAATGCGGCCTGCAACAAGAAAGGCGGCGTCTGCTCGCTCAGGTTGTACCAGCAGGCTGGCCACGGCCCGGTGGCGGGCATGGGTCACCTGCTGACGACATGTCCTAACCGGTTTCTCGAAGCCGGGATGGTTTTTTCGGTGGGTGGGCGAGGCTCTGTTGGAGACGGCCGCACCCCTTGTTGTCGGAGAAGTGGGCTTTCTCGACCGCTTGCGCCCCAGCGGCGCCGAGGAGCAGGATGAGGGTGACCGGCGGGATTTCATTGGAAGGATTGATGACGTCCTGGTGCATCCCGCGCGTGAACCCCTCGATTGGTGCGCGCTTGAGCTTCAGGCTGTCTATTTCTCCGGCGGCAGGATGACGCACGAGTTCAAGCAGATCTCTGAAGCTACAGGCGGCGCATTACCGTTTCCGGCAAAGCACCGCCGTCCGGATTGGCGCAGTTCTGGGCCCAAGCGGCTGCTGCCACAACTGCAGACGAAGGTTCCGACGATTCGCACCTGGGGCAAGAAGGTGGCAGTGGTGATCGACGAGGACTTCTTCGGGTCGCTGGTTGGATTGGACCGCGAGCGGCATCTGCCAAACGCCGAGATAGTCTGGTTTGTCGTTGGTTATGAGCCCCGGCAGGTCGGTTGGACGCTGGTTCCTCGCGAGGCGGTATTCACGAAACTTGATGCGTCGGTGAAATCGTTGACTGGCGGCGTGCCCCTATCCAGGGAGAGATTTGAGGAGCAATTGCGAATCAAGCTC
>JAJYHY010000351.1 GCA_021784555.1 bacterium | reverse complement strand
CGTCATCGGCGCTCACCACAAAATAGTAAGGCCCGGAAAGGCCGACCGGAAGTTTCACGGTGACATTCTGTTGATAGCAGTCGCCTACCGCCAGGTAACTCGGATTCTCATTGGTGGCCAAATCCGCGACGACGCCGGTCAGATTCGTTGTGGTGGATAAGTAAAGATGGTCGTACCAGAGCGGCACGTCGGTGTCGGCTGCTCCCTGGTTGCAAACCGTCCAGCTCACTTGAACCGGCTGGTCCCCCAGGCCCGTGGCCGGGGCCGTGACATCAGTGACCGCCAGCTTGGCCAGCGGCGTCAGGTGAACGTCAAGGCTGGAACTGGCGCCGGTATTCTGAGCGGTGGACACGTCTTCATTGGCATCGGCGAGCACGAGGATATGGTATTGACCGTTGGTGACGCCGCTCGGGCTGATGGAAACCAGGTGCCGGCGCAACGTGCTTTCACCCGCTTGGAGGCTCCCGTTGAAGGAGAACTCACCCAGGAGTTTGTCCACGCTGGGGTCCAGGCGCGCGCCGATGGACAACCACACCTGGTCCACCCACGGTCCCTGCGCGGTGGCATCGCCCGCGTTGGTGTCCGTCCAGTCCACCTCGAAGGAGCGCTTCGTCCACGCCTCCGCGGGCGCCGTGACTCCGCCCACCGCCACCTCCGGCGGCAGGATGACATGGACCTGGAAAGGAGCGCTCATTCCGAAATAGTTCGTCATGGACGCATCGTTGAAGGCATCGACCAGCACAAAGATATGGTATTGGCCGCTGGTGAGGCCCTCCGGGTAGAGGGTGGCACTTACAGTCTGGGCCGCAGTCTGTCCCGGCGCCAGAGTGCCCTCGAACGAAGTTTCGCGGATGACCTGGTCCACCGTTGGGTCAAGCTCAGCATTGGTCGATAGATAGATCTGGTCCACCCACGGACCGGATGCCGTGACGGTTCCCGCATTTGTGTCGGTCCAGGAGACATTGAAGGGCGAGCCGGTCCAAACCTCCGCGGGGGTCTTGATGCCAACAGCCGTCAACTGCGGCAGGTTGGTGACGGTTAAGGTCGCCGCGGTGCTGTTCGTGGCGCCGAACGCGTTGGTCACCGAGACCGAATAAGTGCCCTGGTCGGCGGCGAGGACGTGGCTCAGTGTCAAGCTTGGAGTGGTTGAGCCGGAGATATTGGCGCCGTCGTTCAGGTAGAGACCGTCCTTGAGCCAGTGAAAACTCAGGGGAGAGGCGCCGAAGGCCTGCACACTGAAATCGGCTTCGGCGCCGGGATAGAGGGCCAGGCTCTCGGGTTCAGTGGTAATCACGGGCGGCTGGCCGGGAGCGGTCGAGCCGGCGCTAAGCCGGAATATCGTCCCATCGTCGTTACTGGCCCCTCCTTGGGACGTGGTTCCGAAAAAGCTGCCGTCGCCAGCCTGGACCAGCGCGGCCTGCGGGCTGCCTCCGTCCAACGGGTAACCATCGGAATCCTGAACGCGGCCGAACGAGTAGAGGCAGGTGAAGGCGCCGCTGGAGGTAATTTTGAAAATGGTTCCGAATTGGTTTGTGCCGCCATTGGAGGTCGTGCCATAGAAATCTCCGTCCTTGCCCTGGCTAAGCGCGGCCTCGGGATTTGCCCCGTCGAGGGCGTTCTGGTTGGTATCTTGAAGGGCGCCAAATGAGTACAAGAGGGTGAACTTGCCGGCAGTCGTAATCTTGAAGATGGTTCCGTCGCCATATCGGCCTCCGCTTGCGGCTGTGCCGTAGAGGCTGCCATCCGTGGCCTGGACCAGCGCGGCTTGGGGGCTCTCGCCATCAAGAACGCCCGGCATGGCGCCAAAAGAGTAGAGAGGGATGAACTTGCCGTCGGACGTTATCTTAAAAATGGTTCCATCCGTGTTTGTGCCGCCGTCGGTAGTGGTGCCATAGAAGGCGCCGTCGCTCGCCTGAACCAGGGGCGCGGCGGGAGTCTGCCCGTCGAGGGGGTTGCCATCCGCATCCTGGATGGTCCCGAAGGAGTACAATGTGGTGAGTTTTCCGCTGGGCGTTATCTTGAAGATCGTCCCGTCGCCGGGCTCTTGGAAGCTTCCGAACATGTTGGATATGACCAGGCCGTTGGCCCCTCCCTCCGAAGTTGTGCCATAGAAGTTGCCGTCACTGCCTTGCACCAGGGCAGCGACCGGATCGGCCCCGTCCAGAGCGTCCCCGGAGGCATCCTGGACGGTGCCGAAACTGTACAGGACGCGGAACGTGCCGTCGGTGGTCAGCTTGAACACCGTTCCGAATCCCAGTAGCCCGGTGAGCGTTGCGGGGTTGTTCGTGCCGCCTGTTGAGGCCGTGCCATACAGATTGCCGTCGCTTCCCTGGAGGAGGGCAGCCTTCGGGCTCATGCCATCGGCCGCCCAAAAGGAACCGGCCTGAGCGGCGCCAAACGAGTACAAGAGGGTGAATGTGCCGTTTGTCGTTACCTTGAATATGGTTCCAAACCCATTGGTTCCTCCTCCCGAGGCCGTGCCGTACAACCGGCCATCGGTTGCTTGAATCAAAGGCGCTTCGGGGCTGGAGCCGTCCATCTCCAATTGCGTGATGGGGTCCTGGAGCGTGCCGAACGAATGGAGGGTCGTGACCGAGACTTGGCCTTGGGCGCTGGCCGTGAGCAAGGCCATCGCCGCCATCCCGATGGTCAGACTTCCGCTCAGGAACAGGTGAAGAGGCACGGCGGCGCGTGGAGTTGGAAGTTGGGATTTCATAGAGCTTGGTTCCGTGGGAGGCCGGGAGAGGGATTAGTCATCTGAAGTCTGAAATGTGCGATCTGAGAGGCCCCGGCACGCCACGATCTTCCCGAACTGGCTCCCACGAGGCGGGTTGCCGGTAGGGCGGCATTTTTTATGCATAGGGTTAGAAACTCTGTCCGGTTGATACTAATCGGAGATATTAGGGGACTTCGGACGAGAAAAGTCAACTATGAAAAACGGTCCGAGCGCATCGGCGCGCGACGGAATTCTTTGTAGCGCAGTCCCCATGAACTTCAAGGGAAAACCAGAAAAAAACTTCTTGAAGAAAACCGCCGGAGCCGCTAAAATGGTTCGCGTAAAGTTGAGAAGAGCGGACTGACAGGCAGAAGCGGCACAACGCAAATCCCGGTTCCTCACCTATTAGTTGTGTCAGCCTGACAGTTATGCCCATTATCTTGTGTTTTTTGGTTTACTCGTTCCAAATAATCTGTTTTTGTTTGTCCAGACATGCATCTGCAGAACCTGACAATGTTGGGATTCAAGTCGTTCGCGGACAAAACCGCGCTCAATTTTGAGCGGGGGGTGACCGGCATCGTTGGCCCCAACGGGTGCGGCAAGTCCAACGTGTCGGACGCGATTCGCTGGGTGCTGGGGGAGCAGTCCGCCAAGGCATTGCGCGGCGGCGAGATGGCCGACGTCATTTTTAACGGCACGGAAGAGCGCAAGCCGTTGGGAATGGCGGAGGTGTCGCTGACGATTGGCGGCGTGGACCGGGAACATTTGCGTGCCGCCGGTGTCGAGTTGGAGTACGACGAGGTGACCGTGACGAGGCGGGTGTTCCGGGACGGGGGCAGCGAGTATTTCGTCAACAAGGCCCCGTGCCGGCTGAAGGACATACAACAACTCTTCATGGGCACAGGCATAGGGCGCGCCAGCTACAGCATCATGGCCCAAGGCAACATTACGCAGGTCCTCTCCAGCAAACCGGAGGACAGGCGGCTGGTATTTGAGGAGGCGGCGGGCATCACGAAATATAAATCACAGAAGAAAGAGGCCCTGCGGAAGCTGGATACCACCGAGCAGAACCTGCTGCGGGTGGCGGATTTGGTGCGCGAAGTCAAGCGGCAGATTGGGTCGCTCCAGCGCCAGGCGGGCAAGGCTCGCCGCTACAAACAGCTCGCCATGGAGTTGCAGCATCTCGATACCCAGTATGCCCGCCATCAGTATGACGTGCTGGCCGGCGAAATCCAGGAGCGCCAGGCCGCCGCGGACAACCTCCGCGATGAGATCGAGAGCGGGTCGGCGTCCGTCTTGAGGTTTGAGGATGAAATTGGACAGCTTCGCGAGAGGGCGTCGGAGCTGGAGCATCAGGTTGCGGCGTTGCAGCAACACGGACTCGAACTGAAAGGCCAGATTGACCGGCATGAGAGCCGGGTCCATTTCAACGAGGAGCGCCTTCGGGAATTGGCCGCGCACAATACCGCCGCGATGGCCGAAATGACGCAGGCCGAAGAGCGGCGCAGGGCCGCCGAGGAGGATCTGAATGCGGTCAGAGAACAACTGGAGAGTTCGATGAACGCCCTGCAAGAGCATCGCCAGGCCCTGGCCTCAAAGCAGGAGGGCTTGAGCCAGATCGAGCAGGAGTTGCGCCGCCAGCAAGAGGAACTGCGCCAGGCTCAGTCCCTGGCCTTTGCCGCGGCTCAGGACCTCTCCCGCGTCCGGAACGAGATCCATGCCCTGGACCTCCAAAAACAGGGAAATGTCGTTCGGTTGGAAAAACTCTCCGCCGAGAAGATTGAGCTGGAGGCGGAGCGGACGCGGCTGGAGAGCCGGCTCCAGGAGTTTGCGGCCAATGTCGAGGAGGAGAAGCTCAACGCGCAAACACAGCGCGGCACCGTCCAGGAACGGCAGACGCGGCTGGCGCAGGTTCAGGAGGAGTCGGGGCGGGTTGGCGGCGAGCTTGAGCAGTTGTGGCAACAGCAGGCCGAGAAGCGCTCGCGGCTCAACGTGCTGGAGCAATTGCAATCGGAGCATGAAGGTTTCAGCGCCGGCGCCTTGGCCGCCCTCAAGCAGTCGCAGCACGTTTTGGGTTCCCTCGTCGATAAGATCCGTGTGCCAGACCAATACATCACCGCGATTGAAGCCGCCTTGGGCCATCACCTGCAACTGGTCCTGACCGAGCACCCCGAATCGGCGCAGCAAATCCTGGCCGACCTGAGCGCCGGGCGAAAGGGCAAGGCGAGCATCGCTCCGCTGACTTTCGCCGTGAATGGAAACGGCAACGGCAGCCGCAATCCCGAGAATGGGAAACAGGTTTCCATCGGCGAGAACGCCAACGGGGAGCATCGTGAGGCGGGCCCGTCGAATGGGGGTCCGGGTGAAAGCGTGCCGTACTCGACTCCATACACGCCGCCGATGCCGGTTGCCGTCGAGATGAATGGCGCTCC
The DNA here is from genome assembly GCA_021784555.1 of bacterium. Lineage (GTDB taxonomy): Bacteria > Verrucomicrobiota > Verrucomicrobiia > Limisphaerales > UBA8199 > JAJYHY01. The sequence goes on along the minus strand of JAJYHY010000351.1, from coordinate 3,913 downwards.
CCTGGAGGCAATGCGCGTGGTCGAAGGAGATGTCTCGGTTCGTGTATTGCTGGAGCGATTGCTGGGCTCGACCCGCATCGTTCGCGACCTGGAAACGGCCACCAGCGCCTGGCGCGGGAGTGAAGGAGGCCTGGATTATGTCACCGTTTCAGGCGAGGTCTTAAGCCGGCACGGAGTCTATACCGGAGGCGCCCAGAATGGAGCGGGGGATGGGCGGTCGGCCTCGATGCTGGGACGCAAGAACCAGATGGGGGAGCTGCAAGGCGCGTTAGCCCGGTTGCAGGAACGAGCGGCCGAGCTGAGCCGGCAAAAAGGCGCGCTCCAAAGCGAGCACACCGAGTTGCAGGCCAGCCTTCAGCAGGCGCAGACCCACTTGCGCGCGCAGGAGGTGGCTATCGCGACTCACGAGGGAGAATACAATGCCTTGCGCAGCTCTCAACGGTTGCTCGGGCAAAAAATCGAGACCGTCGTCTATGAAATTCAGAGCCTGGCGGCGCATGACCAGGAAGGAGCTGAGCGCCGGGCCGCTCTCGCCTCGAAGGCGTCCGAGTGGGAAGGGCGAGAACAGACGCAGCAATCCCGCGTCAGTGAGGTGACGGCCCTGCTGGAGAGTCTAAGACAGCAGCGGGAGGCGCGCAATGCCTCCCTGACGGAGAGCAAGGTTGGGCTGGCGACGCAGGAGCAAATGTGCGCGGCGCACCAACAACAGAAACAATCGCTGGAACGGCGGCTGGGCGAACTATCCCAACTCATCGAGCAGCGCCGCTCGGAAATGTCCTCCTTCGTTGCGCGCAAGGAGGCGGCCGAGAGTGAAATCCAGGAATCGGGCCGCGAGATTGAGCGGCTGCAACACCAGCGCGAACGGGTCAACACCCAAACCGCCGAATTGGTTTCGCAGCAGCAGGCGCAAGAGGCGGAAGTGGCTTCGCGCGAGGAGGCCCTGCGCGAGGAGCGCCGACGCCTCTCTGACGTTCAACAGCAGCGTGGCGGCTTGGAAGTCGAGTTGGCCCAGAAGAACATGGCGGTACAAAACCTGCGTGAGCGCGTGCAGCAGAAATACCATGTCAACCTGGAAGATATCCGCAGTGAGTGCATCACCATTACCTTCGCCGACGAAGGCCCGGCCCGGGTTCATGTGCTCTCGCCCGACGAAATGGCGGCGGCGGGCGTCGCCACGGACTGGACCGTGGTGGCCCAGCAGGTGGAGGGGTTGCAAAAGCGACTCGACGAGATGGGGCCGGTCAACCTGGTGGCCATCGAGGAATACGAAGAGACCGAGCAGCGCTACCAGTTCTTGAGCAAACAGTACGACGACCTGGTCCAGGCCAAAGCCCAACTCCTGGAGGTCATCAACCGCATCAACACCCAAACGCAGGAGATGTTCCGACAGACCTTCGAGCAGATCCGGCAGAACTTCCAGGCCACCTTTGTCGAGGTCTTTGGCGGCGGCAAGGCCGACCTGCTCCTGACTGACGCCAACGACCTCCTCGAGAGCGGCATCGACATTGTCGCCCGCCCTCCGGGCAAACAACTGCAGACTATCTCGCTACTCTCCGGCGGCGAGCAGACGATGACGGCGGTCTCACTCCTGTTCTCAATCTACCAGGTCCGGCCGAGCCCATTCTGCGTGCTCGACGAGTTGGATGCCCCGTTGGACGAATCGAACATCAATCGATTCCTGCATATCCTGAGGCGCTTCTTGGAGCATTCGCAATTCATCATCATCACGCACAACAAACGCACCATCGGAATGGCCGATGTGCTCTATGGCGTTACGATGCAGGAGCATGGGGTCAGCAGGGTCGTCAGCGTCCGCTTTCATAAGGCGGACGGGGCAGGAGAGGCAGGCTCGGAAGCGCCGGCGACCTCAAGGACCCCTGCGCAGGCGAGGCCTCCCTCCATCCCGGATGAAGCCGAGGAGATGGTGATGGCCAAGTGAATATCTAATGAGCGAGCAAACCGCAACGGGGTCTCAGTTATGCCGGAAACTGGTGCGCACACGCCTCAGGTGAAGCAAAAGCTCGTCGCCGACCAACGGCGGCCCGCCGCGGAGCGTCCGGCAAGTCGCCGTCTCAGAACTCCTGATCCCATGGGGTGTCAGGAAAATTCCATGCGGACGCGCTACGGTTCTACCGGGTGCGCATCCAAGAGCCAAGCAGTCAAGCTGGCGGGAATAGCAGCGCCTCCCGCTGCCGCAGCGAATCGGCGATAGCGGCGATACCATCGCGAACGGTTGACTGATTGGCGACCAGCCACACGCCGTCTTTGCGCTGCACCGTTGTCCGAAGCAACTCAGCCTGTCCGACCAGGCGCTTATCTGCTTCCAGGAGCCGCTGAAGCGTTGCCGCCTCACGCCGGTAACGCTGGGTCATGCGGTCGTTCTCCGGCACCGGCTGAGCCGAAATGAGGCCGCTGAGGTTGCCGAGCTCGCGGGAAAGCCTCTCGATGGCCTGGGCGTTGGCCAGCGCCTTCGGGTCAAAGTCGGGATGCTCACGCGTCGGCTCCGGCAAATACTCCCGCCGGTATTCGGACTGCGCCTCTTCGAGGCTCTTGCGAGCCATGCCCAGGAGCGCCCCCACCTTGCCGCGGATAAGCAGGTCATCGGCACGGAGTTGGTTCTCCTTGCGATAAAAATTGTAGCCCCAGCCGTGAAAGAGATTGATCGCGAGTTGCTCCAGCGGCTCGGCATTATAGAAATCGCTCATGGCCGGGCAGAGCGTGCCTCCGGCCCTTCCCCATCGACGACCGGAGGTTCCAGCGCCGGTGCGGCGGCCAGCCCGGTGTCGCGGTCCAGTTGGTAGAAACCGGCCGGCTGGCCGCCAATATGGAAGGGCGCGCCGGTGGCGGCATTGGGCGCGGAGACCAGACCCTTCTCCGCCATGCGCAGAGCGAGGTAATAGCGGATCGCCTGCTCGGGAGTAAGCCCCAGCGCCTGAAGCGAGATCAGCTCCCGCATCCGCTCATCACGCGGGACGATGAGCACCTTCAGGTCGTTGAGCAGGATACCGTAGGCCGAGAGGAATTCGGTAAGGTGCGCCTTCACTGCCTCGCGGATCTGCTGAATCTTCTCGTTGATGCGCTCCATCTTGGTGACCTGCACGATCTGGTTGATGGATTGCTCGATGGCCGGGCCGGCGTAATCCGCGACCTCCTTCGTATCGATGGTGTTCCCGTTGAAGGGCATGTGCGTGATGAGCGCCAGCGCCTGCTCCTGCGTGTCCACGTGGACGTAGTAATCGACCGTGTAGGCCATTTCGGCCATCTCCGCGCTGGTGGCCACGCCCTGGCTGCGCAGCAGGAGCTTGGAGCGGTTCACGTAAATGATCTCGAACACCCAGGGCGAGGTGCCGCCGAAGAACCCTTTGGCGATCGAACCGAAAAGCGGTTTGTCCGGCGTGGTCAGGGCGTACTGCCCGGTCTCGTAGCAATTGAGCACCGCGCCGCGAGATTTCACGATGGCGAATTCGTTGGTTTCGACGGTCAGGAGCGAACCGGAGACGATGCTCTCGTCGGCAATCCGGACCGCGAGGCCCTTGGTGCCCAGGAGATTGGAGCCGTCCGGATGAAGCGAGGCGATGACTTGCCGGGTGATAGCCATATTAGGGTGTATTATTGATAAGAATTCGCTTTTTGCGCGGCGCGTGTACTCAGCGCGCCGCAGGCGAGCAGGAATTGGTTCTTGATCTCACCAAGCATGGCGCAATGCTACAAGAGGGCGCCGGGCCTGTCAACAGGCAGTTGGCGAGATCGTTGCTGCCGGGCGCATCTTGACTGGACCACCCATGAGGTCTGGCTGAGGCAGGGCGCGTCACTCCGTGCGCGCCGCCCGAGATGTTTGGAAGTGGCGGCCGCGCGCACGGAGTGACGCGCCCTGCCTGGCTGGCGAGCTTGTTTAGCAGGTGCCGGTGGTCCT
>JAJYHY010000350.1 GCA_021784555.1 bacterium | reverse complement strand
CATGTCACCTATATCAAGATGTATTGTGCCGATCATGTCACGGCGTGCCTTACAAACCCTCCGGCAGGCTATGATTACCAATGGACCCCAGATTGATTATTCACCCGCGCAGCGTTGCGGTCCACCCGCTGGATGGCTTCGTCTATCTCCGCTGTGCTCTTGAAGCCGATCACAATCGCATTGATCTCCGGATGGGACATGGCAAAGCGGATGGATCTCTCGCGACCCTCAGCCGCCCCAAAACTCCCCTTCGCCGAGGATCTTCATGCCGATGACGCCGCGGTTCTCGGCCCTCATTTTTTTCATCACCCGCGCAGCGCTCAGTACCGGCGAACGCGCGAAAAGCAATTCCCTATCAATCGCAGTTGTCCGCGTGTGTTACGGCTTGGCGAGCGGCTCGAAATCCTCTTTGGCCATCGGCTCGTAGTCCGGCCAGTGGCCACGGAGCTCGATCAAAAGGCGCTGCCTCGCGGGTGTAGGTACGGGGTTAACCTGGACGACCTGTGCCGCGTATTCGCCCGGGGCCTTGGCAATCGCGCTGACGAGGTCGGAGACGAGATAGCGCGGCGACCAGCCGATGACGTGGTAGTCCCGGGTCTGGATCTGGACTGCAAGCCGAGTCGCGGGGTTGGTTAGCTCAAGAGCGACATAGAGTTTCTCGCCGTGCTGGAGAGCATCAAGCCGCTGCTGGGCGGCGGGGCAAACATGCCTCCAGCCGTGGAGGAAGAAGCGGCAGCGGAACGAGCCGTCGGGGCGCCGTTCAATCTTGGGAAAGACTTCGAAGCTGTCTGCTGCCCGTGTGCCACCGTCAACTGAAAGGATTTCAATTGGGCTGGCCTGGTCGGGCAGGTCCAGGAGGCGCAAGTATTCCTCAAAATCCTTTCGTCCCGGAGTGATGACGCGGTTCTTGAACAGGGGGAAGAGTTCGGGGGATTGGTATCGGTAGTGGAACTCCGGGAAGTCATACAACGGTCCGAAGCCGGTTTTCCTGTGCGCGTTTTCAGCGCCACGGACGTAGCGGAACTGGTACAGGTGCTACGGCTCAAGAACGTCCAGACGCCCTACTGGAAACCATTCTCTCGTCTTTTCCTTGTCCTGCCAGGCCAGGAAGAGCGTTTTGTTCATAGCCTGCATCTTCCTCAACTCTTGTATATTATAGCACACAAACGCAATGACAAACTCGCGAGCCAACGGGCTCATCCAGCCGGCCGGAACGCGATCCAGGATGCTGGTGAGCATTTCTGGGTCCAGCCTTTCGAGTTTCTGGAGTCCTGGCCTGAAAAGATCGGGATAGGCTGGGGCGGCCCGGCGGACCAACTCCAGCGGACTGAGGCCGTGACGGTCGGTGCGGTCCCAATATACAGCCCCGGTGGCCTTCTCAGCATACAAGGGGATGCGCTTTTCGAGCAGAAGGCGTTTTCGGGATTTCTTGGGCCCCTCGTCCAGAAGCTCGCGGTGTTGGGCTGAGGGAATTTGAAGAGCCAGGGCGCTTGCCGGGCTCCGCGCGATACCAAAACTTTTCCTCGCTGCCCATCGCTTCCTTGTTGAGGACCCACTCGGGGAGTACTTCCAGTGATGCGCCGCGGGGACCAGCGTGAAGACCTTCTACGGTGACCCGTCGAAGGAAGGCAGCGCAGGGCGGTACCGCTCAAGCCCCGGCCGGCCGGAGCTAAGCACTCCAGACTCGTCAGCGGAACAGCTTGTCGAACTCATTGTGTGTTCCGATCCAAGCCCAGGAGATCGTATCGCCTTTACGCTGGGCCACAGCGCGACATTCCTCAATCCACCGCTCCATCACCCCACCAATCCATTCCGTTATGTCACCCAAAGTGTAACGATCGCGTAACGGTTACATTTTCTCCAACCCCCTCCCTCCCAACCCCTTCCGCAAACCGAAATCCCCCGCCGCGTAACACCTCCCCATCCTTGGAGTACCGCGACGTGAAACTGCGGTCTCCGGACAGCAATGAAGAAGATTATGACAACTCGCGTCACTGTGCGACCGCCCTTGAAAAATGCGGCTCTCGGAAACCTGCGGAAGGTTCAAATCGGACGGAGCGTATCATGCCAATACGCGTGAAAAGGACGAAATGGCCGCCCCAATCGCAAAATCGCAAACCGAAGATCCAGTCCAGAAACCCAACCTTCTCTGAACATGCGGGCCTTCGGAAACCTACGGAAGGCTGCGGAAGCCTGCGGAAGGTTCAAATCGGACGGAGCGTATCATGCCAATACGCGTGAAAAGGACGAAATGGCCGCCCCAATCGCAAATCGCAAATCGCAAATCGAAAATCGAAAATCCAGACCAGGTCCACCCGCAGCCGCGCATCTTGTGACAAAATGGGGCTAGTCTTGTCAAAGAGAATGAATGGAATCGCAAAGATGCGTACCTCAAGCCGAAGAACCATCCGGCCATCGCGCCGATATCTCGGCGCTGCCTGCGCCCGAAATCGTGGAGCAACTCCTTCATCAAGCCCAGCGCGCCGGGGCCAGCGACATTCACCTGCATACGAGCGAGGCCGGCGTGGCCGTTGCCTTCCGCATGGACGGGCTCATGACGCCCATCGCCCAGTTCCCCGCGGAAGTCGCGGAGCGCATTTTCGGACGCATCAAGTTCCTGGCCCGGCTCAAGACTTACCAGGAGTCCCTGCCGCAGGACGGGCGAATCGACAAGCACCTGGTCCATGCCGCCAGCGACATTCGCGTGGCAACCTACCCTACCGTAACAGGCGAAAAGATCGTGCTGCGACTGTTCAGCACTGGCGCGGTCACTGGCCTGTCGGACCTGGCCTTCCCCGCCGATGCCGTCTCGGAACTGGAACGGTTTCTCCGCCAGAACTCCGGCCTGCTGCTATTGACCGGTCCGGCCGGCAGCGGCAAGACCACCACCATCTACGCCTGCCTCCGCCACCTGGCCGCCTCCGGCGGGCGGCACATTATCACCATTGAAGACCCGGTCGAACAGGTCGTGCCCGGTGTCATGCAGACCGAGGTGTGCGAGGCGCGCGGGCTGGATTTCGCCAAGGCGGCGCGGCACCTGTTGCGCCAGGACCCACAGGCGCTGGTCATTGGCGAGGTCCGGGATGAGGAAACCGCCTGCATCGCCGTGCGCGCCGCCTTGACGGGGCACCTGGTGATCTCGACGCTCCACGCCGGTTCCTGTCAAGGCGTGTTCGAGCGCTTGCTCGTGCTGTGCCCCGACCGCTCGGCCATTGCCTCCGCCATCGAGTTGGTCTTGAACCAGCGATTGATGCGCGCCCTGTGCTCTCGCTGCAAAGGGGAGGGCTGCCCCGTTTGCCTCCAAACCGGCTACAAGGGCCGCCTGCCCCTGGTCGAATGGCTGCGGGTCGAGGAACCCTTGCGCGCCCAAATCCGCTCGCGCGAAATCCGGGCCGTAGCGCCGCACCGCACGCTCGAAGAATCCGCGCGTGACGTTTTGCGCGGTGGTCTGTCGAATCAGACAGAATACCGCCGGGTGTTCGGACTATGAAAGACGACGAACTGGCTTTCCTGAACCACCAATTGGCGGCGATGCTCCACGACGGCATCCCGCTCGAAGGCGCCCTGCACCGTCTCTGCGAGGAGATGGGCGCCGGGCCGCTCCGCGACGAATTGCGCGCCCTGGAAACGGACCTGTCCAAAGGCGCCCCGATAGAGCAGGCGCTGGCCTCACGCCGGCTGCCTGAACTCTACAAACGCCTGGTCCTGGTCGGTGTCAAGAGCGGCGACCTGCCCGGCGCGTTGCGGATGCTGGCCGATTATTTCCAGCGCCGGCATCGGCTCTGGACCCGGTTGAAAGGGCTGATGGTCTATCCCGCGATCGTTCTGAGCGTGTCTTTTGTTCTGTCCTGCTTCCTCTTCTGGCTCCTGCACCATTATATATGGAAAAACCTGGTGCTCCTCTCCGGTCGGCCCGTCCCGGCGGTTATGGCCGCCGGCCTATGGATAGCGCCTTCCGTCATTGGCCTGGTCCTGGCCGCCGGGCTGGTGGCCGTCGCGGTTTCGCCTTGGCGCCGGAAGCTGCGCTGGCGCCTGCCGGCCTTTCGTCAAGCCAGCTTGGCGGAGGTGGCCTCGGCCGTGTGGCTGATGCTCAAAAACGGCGTGCCGCTGGACGACGCTCTGGCCCTCGTGGAAGACCTGGAAGGCGCAACCATCGCCCAGACCGAAATCGCCCGGTGGCGCTCGCGGCTGGCGGCTGGCCACGGCAAATTCTCCGAAATGGCGGCTCCTGTCGTCTCTGCTCCCCCGCTCTGGCGGCGAGATCTGTTCGGCAAGGCCAGCAAAACGACCCGGGGAGGCGTTTTCCCGCCCCTATTCGTCTGGACGGTTGCTCAATCGGGCGAGGACCTTGCCGGCGGCTTCGAGCGCGCGGCCAAACTGTACGAGGCCCGCGCGCAATATCGCGCCGAACTGCTGCTCTACTCGGCGCTGCCTTGCTCCATCCTGGCCCTCGCTATCATGATCATCTCCCAAATCCAGCCGGTATTTGCCGGGCTGATCGCCTTTCTCAACGCCATTGGCCATTAACGACCGTTATGAACACTGCCATACTCCTTTCGCCGTTTCCGGGCCAGGCCCCCATTCTGGGCCTGGTTGGGGGGCCGGACGCCGTTGCAGGATTGGTAGGCATCCTCTTGGGCGTCCTGCTCTGGTTGGGCGGGATTCTCGGTTTGGTTAGTGTAGTTCATTTCCTGCTCACCCTGCCGATGCGCCGCGCTGAACGCGCGCGCCTGTTCCTGGACCTGCTTGAGGGGGCCCTCCAGCGCGGCCAAACCATTGAGACCATGGTCCTGTCCGTCGCCCAGAGCGGCGACCCGTCTCTCGGCGCTCCCTTTCAGTCGCTGGCCGCACGCATTAGAAACGGTCTCCTTTTCAAGGACGCTCTGGCAAAGGCCCCGCGGTTCTTGCCGCCACAAATCACCGCCATGCTCCGGGCGGGTGACACCTTAGGCGACCTGCGCCGCGTCTTGCCCGCCTGCCGCGAAATCTTGCGCGAGCACCCGGCCGGAGTTCGCAGTGCCGTTCATTACATGCTCATGGTGGTCTTCCTTTTCTCGCCGATCTTTGTGGCCGTGGTGCTCATAACGATGCTGAAAATCGTCCCGAAGTTCAAAGAGATAGCCGCCAGCCTGATGCACGCCCAGTTGTGGCCAATCACGCGGTTTGTTTTTGCGCACGGGCTGTGGCTGGTCACCGCTGAGGTCGCGGTTGCCCTGTTCCTGTTTGCCGGAGCGGCAGCCTACATCGCCGGGCCGCGCCTGACCGCCTGGTTCCAATGGCGCGGTCTGCCGTTGGTGGATTGGCTCGCCTGGAAGCTGGCCTGGAAACGAAAAGCACTCCAGCGCACGTTTTCCGCCATGCTCGCCGTGCTCCTGGATGGCGGTGTGCCCGAAGCGGCGGCCGTCCGCCTCGCGGGCGAATGCACCGCCAACGAAATCTGCCGCCGCCGCGCCCGCCGCGCCCTTGCCGCCCTCGAACAAGGAGTCAAGCTGGACGAGGCCGTCCGTGCCTTTGACGACACGGGGGAATTCCACTGGCGCCTGGCCAATGCCTCCCATGCCCGCGGCGGATTCCTCGAGGCACTGGGCAGTTGGCACGAGTCGCTCGACGCCAAGGCCTTCCAGGAAGAGCAAGCGACCGCTCATGCCCTCACCACCGGGCTGGTCATTCTCAACGGCGTGTTCGTTGCCCTCGTCGCCACGGCCATGTTCGGCGTTCTCATAGCCGTTGTGAACGGCCAAATGTCGCCATGAAATGCCATCCTTCACACCTTCCGTCGCCGGCGCGCCAACTCCGGTCCAACCGGGCCTTCCTGGAAGTGGATATGGTCGTTGGGATGGCGATTCTGCTAATAGCCATCTTTCCCCTGGCCTATTCCTTTCTCCACGAGCAACGCATGCTCCACGCCGAGTACGCCCGCGCCGCCGCCATCGAACTCGTGGACGGCGAAATGGAAATCCTCGCTGCCGGTGACGGGACAAACTTTCCCGATGGCTCGCAAAACTATGTCGTTCACGCCGCCGCCGCGACCCATTTGCCCCCGGGCCATTTTCGGCTGACCAGATCCGGACCTCACCTCCGCCTGGAATGGGCACCCGACCAGCGGCATGGCATTGGTGTCGTTATCCGAGAGGCCAGCATCCGATGAAACCGCCTTCGCCCATCTCGCGTGCTCCCGCCCTGGCTGGCATTCTGCTGATTGAATGCCTGGTGTACCTGGGCGTTTTTGCCATCCTCATGGGCTTGGGCATGGCGGCATTTTACGTCTGCTCCAACCACGTCCACGCCACCATCTCCGCCACCGACACCATCGCCTCGGCGCTGCGCGCTGGCGAACGCTGGCGCGCCGACGTTCGCGCCGCGACCGGGACCATTCACGTTGAAACCCGTTCAGGAAGCGAAACGCTCCGCATCCCTGCCGCCAACAAAAGCATTGATTACCGCTTTGGCTCCGGCGAAGTGTCTCGCCGCGTCCTGCCCTCCGGCATCTCGCAAGTGGTGCTTGGCAAAGTCAACTGGTCGCGGATGACAATGCAGCGGCGCGGCGCCATCACCGCCTGGCGTTGGGAATTGCAGCTCAAGCAACGCCGCAACCAAACGCATCTGCCGCTGGTGTTCACCTTCGAAGCAGTCCAACCCGCCCCATGAGAATCCGTTTCAACCAGAGTGCTCGCCACAAGGAGCGTGGTATCGTGACCATCATCCTCATCATCCTGCTGGCCATCATGCTCATTCTGTCCATGGCCGAGGCCCGCGCCCTTTATGTCCTGCACGACCGCCTCCGCCTGCTGGAACGTCAGCAAATCCGCCGCCTGAACACCTCCCAGACCAATGCTCCGGCCGAAGTCCATTCACTCCGGAATCCGTGACTGGTCATCCCGATGGCGTAGCACCATTCCATGCCGTGAGAAGCTCCATCGCTTTGCTGAACTGGTCGTCTCTCACCCAAAGCTCCGGGTAAAACGCCGCTCCCGGAAACAGGGGCCACTGATACTCGTTTCGGATTTCGCATCCAATACCTGCTGACTCCAGGCGGCTGCGGAGTAATCCGACCTCTGCAAGATATTGGCTGGAGAATAATAGCTTCATTCCAAGCGTCCGCTCTCGCCGAGCGATGAACCGAGATGATACAGAACACCCATTTGTGAGTCAACTCTGCCGGAGGTGGCGGCAGCGAAGTATCGGAAATTTCGGAGATTGACAGGATTAAGAGTTTGGCAGAAATTTCACCACTGCCATCATCTCGCTGAAGACAGGAGAATTATGGAGCCATCAAGCAAGTGTCAGTCCTCACTATTGCCACGACGGCAGTTGTTCTTGGGCCGGAGGCGCGGCTGCTGGCGTGCCGTGCAGCAAGTTCGATACATGTGTCCAACTGCCTGGACCCGTTGCGCAATCCACTTCAGGCTCAGGGTTGTCTCCCGCCTCAGGCGTCTGGCAATCCTGACCTTTGGCTCGTCCCCTTTGCGGTGGGAGCGCAGGTCCTGCTCGGCCCACCCCAGGCGCCCGATTTCGGCCCGGACGATGCGCTCGGCCCTTTGGATGTCGCTTTCTTGCCGCTCCGCACCGTAATTGCTCACGCCCACGCGCTGCGCCACCGCCGCCAGAGGCTCTCGCCGGAACGGCTTCGAACCCACAAACCAGCCGCGCCGTACCCACCCATAATCGACCGTCGCCTCCTTGGCGCGGCGCCGCTCCATGAGCAGTGCGAACACCTCCCGACCAGCCCTGCTGTCTTCGTGAATGCCTTTCTCCCCCAGGAGAAGAATATTGAAGCGCTTGGTGTAAACACCCGAGAGCCAGTGCATCCCGGCAACCAGGTTGGCCCGGGGCGTCTCGGTGCGCATCTCACTTTTTTTTGGCAGACCTGCACTTTCCTGCCAACGAGGAGCGACAGCAAGCGTTGGGCCTTGCTTTAACCCCAGCGGGGTGGGCTGCATTAACGAATCTCCCGCTCAATCCTGTCCTGAAGGGAGTCCTCAGCGCAACCCGACCGCATCGCGGCGTCCAGGTCGGGAGATGAAACCTTTTAAACCGCGGCGGATGCTAACCGATCCCCGAAAACCGATTATTGCGCCGCGCCGTGGTGGACCGTATTATGGGTGTATGGCGTCGGTTACCATCGAATTGCCCCCACGCGAGGCTCAAACCCGCTTCAATCTGCGCCGCTGGACTGAAGTGCTGGCCGACCCCGAACTTGCCAAAGTTGAAGGTCGCATCGAAACCAATCGCCACGGCCATGTTATGATGTTCCCGCCTCCTGCACCCTCTCACGGAAGCTTTCAATCGGAGATCGCCTATCTTCTGCGCACCCTGATGCGCGGCGGGCGTGTCTTGACCGAATGCCCGATTTCGACCGCGGACGGCGTGAAGGCCGCCGACGTGACGTGGGTTTCGGCAAAGAGGCTGCGCGCACTTGGCAAACGTCCGTTCTTTAACCAGGCCCCAGAGATTTGCGTGGAAGTGCTCTCTCCGAGCAATACGGGGGCTGAAATGCGGGAGAAAATGGCCCTGTATTTTGACGCCGGCACGGAGGAGGTCTGGTTCTGCAGGGCGTCGGGCGCCATGCGGTTTATGGCCCGAGAAGGCACACGACCGATCAAGAAATCATCGCTCTGCCCGGCGTTTCCGAACAAGGTGCGGCTCGCCTAAGGCCACCTCGCAGGCAATGACTCTCAGGAACACGCCGTGGGGGTCACCTTACAGCCCTAATACTGTCCAACTCCCCATCTGTAAATAGTCGGGCAAACAGGAGAAAACAGAGGAAACGGAGAAGGGCATTGGTGGCTTCCAGCGGGGGGCGATGGCCCACGCAGATCGCCTGCCCGTGCGCAATTGCGAGCCCCCGGCAACCGGGCTCTCGCTCGGCTCCTTGCCTCAGTTTCCTCTGTTACCTCCTGTTCAGCCGAATGTTTACGCCCATTTGGAGCCGCTGCGCAATCCACTTCAGGCTCAGGGTTGTCTCCTGCCTCAGGCGTCCGTCAATGCTGACCTTTCGCTCGTCCCCTTTGCGGTGGGAGCGCCGGTCCTGCTCGACCCACCCCAGGCGCCCGATCTCGGCCCGGACGATGCGCTCGGCCCTTTGGATGTCGCTCTGTTGCCGCTCCGCACCGTAATTGCTCAGGCCCACGCGCTGCGCCGCCGCCGCCAGAAGCTCTTGCCGGAACGGCTCCGAACCCA
>JAJYHY010000349.1 GCA_021784555.1 bacterium | reverse complement strand
CTCCTCGTGCGACAGAGTCTGCGCGGGGTGGTGATTGGGCTCTGCATCGGAGCGGCGCTTGCCCTGGCGACCACTCGCGGGATGCGCGAGGTGCTGTATGGCGTCTCGCCTCTGGACCCGTCCACGTATGCTTCGGCTTGTATCCTCATGTTCGCGGTGGCCGTAACCGCGGTGTTGGTTCCCGCCAGGCGTGCCGCAACGATTCACCCAATGGAGGCGCTGCGTTATGAATAAACGGATTTGCGATTTTAGATTTGCGATTTGCGATTTAAGAGCGGCGTCAGCGCTCAAGAGCACCGTCTCAGGCCGGGCAAACGTTCAGGGCCTTATCGATCTTGATTTGAGGATGCGCACGGTCGAAGCCCAGAACTTTCGAAGCGTCCAGGACCTCTATTCCGACCAACTCATCGGCAGCCCCGTAGTCCAGGAAGATGTTTTCGTTGGCCTTAACGGTCGTGACTTCGCCTCCCCGCTCGGTAAGGTAGATGTAGGCCGCATCGACCTCGGGATCGTAAGTAACTTTCATAAGCAATCTCTAGAAATAAAATGTCAGAACTGTGACGACGACGTAACGATCGGGCCTCTCCGACACTATCGGCAGCACCTGCTTGGTCCCATAATACTTGCCTTTCCACCGTTGTTCAAACCGGAGGTTGAGCCGAAAGGCAGTTCGGCCTTCTCTGGCCGGCGCCCTGCTCCCGTGTCGGATAGCCTGTTCAACCTCTTCGCGGCTGGTTCCGCGCTCTTTCATGCGCTGCTCAACGTGACCGCTAAAATGGATTGGCTTCATCCAAGAGATGCACTTGGCGGATGGCTACGCGGGCGATTCCTAAGCATGTCCCCGAAACGTTTCCGTTGGCGCGCGCACCGCCTCGGCAATGGCCTCCTCACGGATGCTGCCGCGCCATTCCTCCACGATGCATGGCCACGCCAGCCCGCCAGCCACCTGCTCCAGCACGTCCGCCACCAGAATCCGCGTGCCTCGAAACGTCGGTTGGCCGTGGCAGATCTTCGGATCGGCGACGATGTAGCGCCCCACGATGCTCTTTTTCATGTCCTTGCCATGAATACGTTGTTTTGCTCAGCCCGTCAACGAAACCCGATCCCTCGCCCTCATCGTGCCCAATCGCAAACCGCAAGTCCAAAATCGCAAGTCCCATGAGTGACCTCAAATTCGCCTTCCGCCAACTGCTCAAGAATCCCGGATTCACCGCCGTCGCCGTCCTCATCCTGGCGTTGGGCATTGGGGTTAACACCGCGGCGTTCAGCCTCGTCGAGGCGGTTCTCCTTCGGCCGTTGCCGTTTCCAGAGTCTCAGCAGTTGGTCGAACTCTACCAGAGCAACCTCAAGCACCCCATGCGGGTGAACTACGGTGTGTCGATGCCGGACTTCAGCGATTGGCAGGCTCAGAGCCGCAGCTTCAGCAAATTGGGCATTGACGATTCCGGCAATTTTCGGCTGGAGGAATCAGGCCAGGTACGTGCCGTTCGCGGCGGGTATGTGACGGCGGGTCTGCTCGAGGCGGCGGGGGCGCGGCCAACGTGGGGCAGGCTCTTCTCGAAAGCCGACGAACGGACCGGCGGCGTGGCCATAGTTGGGTTCAAGCTATGGCAGCGGCTCTTTGGCGCCGACACCAACCTGGCCGGCAAACGGGTTGTGGTGAACGCACATTCCGAGGCGGTTGCGGGTGTGATGCCTCCCGGGTTCGATTTTCCTTCCGGCGGCGAGCTTTGGATGCCGCTACTGGAAAGCAAACGCGACACCAAACCCCTGAACCAACGCGGGTGGCCCACGGGCTGCGTGTATGGTCGGCTCAAGCCGGGCATCAGTATTCGCCAGGCCCAGGCGGAGATGGAGGCCGTCGGGCGGCGTCTGGCACAACAATACCCGGACGACAAGGATTGGGGTGTGGGCGTTGTTTCGTTGCACCGCCGGCTAACGGCCTATGTCCGGCCCACCTTGTTCATTCTGGCGGGGGTGGCAGCGTTTGTCCTGCTGATCGCCTGCGCCAACCTCGGGGGCCTGCTCCTCTGCCGCGCCGTTGCCCGGCAAAAGGAATTTGCCATTCGCGCCTCGGTGGGGGCGGGGCGTTGGCGTCTGGTGCGGCAGCTTCTCACTGAGAGCGTGCTGCTCTCCGCCCTGGGGGGTTTAGCGGGGCTTCTGGCGGTGCTCTGGTGCCACGGCCTCTTCGCAAGGCTGCCTGCGCCGCTCTTGCCCAGGTTCGCCGTGGTGCGCGTCGACGCGCCCGTGTTCTTGTTCTCCATGCTGGTGGCGCTGCTCACGGGCATGCTGTGCGGGCTGGCGTCGGCCTGGAGGGTTCGGCGAGGCCAGCTTTACGAGGTCCTCAAGGAAGGTGGGCAACGAACTCCGGCGGAGCGGGCCGGTTCCTGGCTCCGTTCAGGCCTGGTGGTAACCGAGCTGGCCTTAGCCACGGTGCTGCTCATTGCCGCGGGGCTAGGCCTGCGCAGCGTCTATTACCTGCTTCATCCGGGTCTCAAGGTGCATCTGGAGCGAGTGCTTACGTTCGACGTCAACCTGCCCAACGACCGCTATCCGACCGCCGCTCAGCGCCTGGCGTTCTTTAATACCTTGCTGGCGCGTATCAAGACCCTGCCCAACGTCCAGGCGGTGGGCGCTGATTCGGGGCTTGACTTTGGCGGAGGAGGGGGACGGGTGCCGATCCTCGCGGAGGGCGCGCCCACCAAATCGGGCGGACCAGCGCGGTATGCGTGGAGCTCTCGGGTCACTCCAGGCTACTTTCGGACGTTGGGGCTGCCCCTGCTCTGTGGGCGGGGCATATGCGCTCAGGACCGCGAGGGGACGCCACCGGTGGCGGTAATTAACCAGACCATGGCGCGCGAGTACTGGCCCGGACAAGACCCCATCGGCAAGCGGTTCATCCTCAACGTGCCGGGCAATCGTGGGCCATGGATGCCCGTCGTGGGGGTTGTGGGCGACCTGCGCCGGGGTGGGCTGCAAAACCGCTGGCGTCCGGAGTACTACCAAAGCGCTTGCCAGGACCCATTCCTCCACTCGGTCGTAGTCCGGGTTTCGAGGAACCCGGAGGCAATGGCCGGCCAGTTGCGGAGCCTTCTTCGAGGAATGGACAACAGCCTGCCTGAAGTCAGCGTGGGGCGGTTGGACCGGGTGCTGTACAAAATAGCCGGGGACGCGCCCATGCTCGGATGGGTCCTATTCTGCGTGGCCGGCCTGGCGCTGGCGCTGGCGGTGGTTGGGGTTTACGGCGTCATCGCTTACACCGTGGCCCAGCGCACGCACGAATTCGGGCTGCGAATGGCGCTGGGCGCCCGGCGGGGAGACATCCTCCTGCTGGTGTTGAGATGGGGAGGGTCTCAGGCCGTGTTTGGAGCTGCTCTGGGCCTGCTCGTGGGATGGTGTTCAACCCGGTTTATGAAAGGGATGTTGCATGGAGTCAGCCCGACCGATTTGCTCACCTTCAGCACCGTCGCCCTCCTGCTTGTCGTCGTGAGCCTTCTGGCCGCGCTGCTTCCCGCGCGCCGAGCCGCCAAAGCGGACCCGATGGAGGCGCTGCGCTATGAATGAAGGGATTTGCGATTTTAGATTTGCGATTTGCGATTTGACAGCCACTACGAAAAGAGAAGTATCCGACGGGCGCCGGAAGATTCGCGGGCCGCTGCCGCATGGGGCCACGCTTGGATGCGCGCGCGCCAACGCTCACGGCGATAGGCCACATGCCTTGACCACGGCACGTTTGATGGCCGCCAGATCGCTCTCGGGGACGCTCCCAAGACGCCGCTCGAACCGGGCGCGCGGAAGCGAACCGATCGCCTGGACATTCGCGACCGATTTTGGGTCGAGAAAACGCAGGTGGCCCAAAGGAATCTCCAACTCGCTGCCGCGGGATTGGGTCGTGACCGGCACATGGATTACCAACGTCCTCGGAACATCGACCTCGTCGGCCAGGAGCACGACTACCGGCCGGATCTTCCCCGCCATGCCCATATCCGCCAACCAAACCTCACCGTGGCGCGGACGCGTTTCCATCGAGAATATCGAGGATCTCCTGCTCAACCTCCCGACCGGGGAGCACGTCGGCCCACTCTTCCTCCTGGCGTTGGCGTTCGAGGAATTTCAGGTAGTGCCATACCTCCCGCAGCACGTCCTCGGGCTGACGGCGGATCTCTTCGATCAATTGGTCCCCTGTCGTCATTATCTCACACTATGAGCCTTTCACCGACCAGGCAAGCGATTTGCGATTTTAGATTTGCGATTTGCGATTTAGGGCGGGTGCCCGTCCAGCGGCGGCCAGTCCTCCGACCGCGAAAGCCAAGCGCGGGCGGATCACCCTGCCAAGCCCAGCCAACGCTCCATCATGGCTTCGACTTCAGCCATCTGCGCGGGTGTCAGCGCGCCCGAGCGCCGCAGGAACTTCGCCGAAGGCACGGCCAACATGCCCTGGGTATTGAACGCGCCGGGCGCCAGAAAACGAACTTGGAGGCGCACCTCGAACTGCACGCCCCGCGGCTGGGTGGTGTGTGGCACGACCTGGATCAGCGCGTAATCCCGGTCGCCATACGGGACGCTCACGACGAGCACCGGGCGCACCTTTGCGGCAAAGCCCAGATCCGCCAGCCAAACTTCCCCGCGCTCAGGCTGCTCCACGGCCCCCTTCCTCACCGTCCATCAGACCAAACGCCTCCGCCGCCGCGGAAGCCTGATCCTCCTCAGTCCAGAGGCCGTACGCGTCGTCGTAAACCACACCCACTTTGCGAGCGCGAAATTGCGCCCGCACCGCGGCGTCCACCACCCGCAATTCCTCGGTCGTCAACCGCGGCAAAACGGCCTGGATCTCGTTCAGCGTACTCACTGCCCAAGGATAAGCCGCCGCAATCGCCACGACAAGACCCTCATCTCCTGGACGGCCTTGGCACTATCACCTCGATGCCACGCCAACAAGGTTCCGGCGCGTGTCCGCTGAATCGCAAATCGCAAAGCTAAAATCGCAAATCCCATGAACGACCTCAAATTCGCCTTCCGCCAACTGCGTAAGAATCCCGGCTTCACCGCCGTGGCGGTGCTCACACTCGCGCTGGGCATTGGCGCGAACACAGCCATTTTCAGTGTTGTCGATGCGGTGCTCTTGCGTCCGCTGCCTTATCCCGACTCCGGACAATTGGTTTGGGCGGTCAAAACAACAAACGAATCCGCCGCCATGCCAGCCACGTTGCGGCGCCAGGTCTCTGAGTTGGACCCGGTGCTGCCCATCTTCGGAATCCACACAATGAGAGAGATCCGGGACAGTAATGTCGCGCCGCAGCGGCTTAATCTCGGCTTGCTGGGCGGGTTCGCCGCCCTCGCCTTGATTTTAGCCCTTACCGGCCTGTATGGCCTCTTGTCTTTCACCGTTACCCAGCGGCGAAGAGAGATCGGCATCCGCGTGGCCCTGGGCGCCCGGCGGTTCGATGTCCTCAACCTGGTGGTCGGACAAGGGTTCCGGTTGATCATCGCAGGCATGGTCATCGGACTTTTGGGATCATTCGCTTTGACGCGGGTTTTAGCCGGCATGCTTTTCGAGGTCAACCCGACCGATCCGCTGACTTTTGTCACAGTGACCTTCTCACTCTGCCTCGTTGCGCTGGTCGCATGCTGGGTCCCAGCGCGGCGCGCGGCCGGAGTCGATCCAATGGAGGCCTTGCGGTATGAATGAAGCGATTTGCGATTTTAGATTAATCCCGCACCCCAACAGAAGTCGGCGCTGGCTCTCAAGAATGTTCTCGTCGAGGACATTCACGCCGAGCGTCGCTACGCGGCCAGTTCATGGGCATGTCCTCGAAACAGCTCTGTCGCTGCCCGTACGGCCTCGGCTATCGCCTCCTCGCTGATGCTGCCACGCCATTCCTCCACAATGCATCGCCACGCCAGTCCGCTGGCCACCTGCTCCAGCACGTCCGCCACCAAAATTCGCGTTCCTCGAAAGGTCGGCTCTCCATGGCAGATCCTGGGGTCGCTGACGATGTACCGTCCTACGCTTTTCTCTTTCATATTTCGTGCCATGAATACCTCGTCTCGCCGACCGCGTCAACTCAGCCTGCGGAGCGGGCGAGCTGGGCAGCGTTGCCCGTTGTTTGAATTCGGTTTCGTTCGTGGCCACACGCTCCCGCCGTCCCCCGCCAATCGCAAATTGAAAATCTAAAATCGCAAATCCATGAACGACCTCAAATTCGCATACCGCCAACTGCGAAAGAACCCTGGTTTCACCACCGTCGCACTGCTCACGCTGGCGCTGGGCATTGGCATCAACACCGCCATGTTCAGCATGCTCAAGGAGCTTCTATTTTACCCGCTTCCGTATCCCCAACCCGGCGCATTGGTCAAGGTCTCAGTTGGTGGCGAGGGCGAACAGAGTGCGGCTGACTTTTTGGACGAGCGGCAGCAAAACACCTCGTTCGCGCACGTCGCCGCCTATCAGGGCTGGTTGAGCGGCGCCAACCTGTCTTCCTCCAGCGGACCTGCTCAAGGGGTAAACGTCCTTTGGGCCACGGGCAGCCTTTTCGACACGCTCCAGACACCCCCGATTCTGGGGCGAGCGCTTTCGGACGAGACCGACCAGCCGGGGCACGACCAAGTGGCCGTTTTGAGCCACCGCCTCTGGATAAGTCGCACGGTCATCAACCAGGCAATGGCCAATAAACTCTGGCCCGGAAAGAATCCCGTCGGCCAGCACATTAGCTTTGATATGACCCCGCACTGGCTCACGATAGCCGGTGTAGTCAGTGACGTGGTCGGCGCCAATGCCGGTGAATGCTACGCTTATGTGCCGCCAGGTTGGTTCCAATGCTCAACTCTGGTCTTCCGGTCTCAATCGCCGCTGAAGGCCACGGCCCCAGCCCTCCGGCAGATTGTGGCCGGGATTGATCCCGGCTTGCCGGTGTTGCAATTGGAATCTGCCAGCCAGGCCTTCGCCGGTGCGCAGGCCCCCATGCGTCTCATTGAAGGGCTCATCGTCGCCTTCGGCATCTTGGGACTGCTCTTGGCGGTCATCGGTGTATATGGTGTCATTGCGTACACGGTTTCGCAACGCACTGGCGAATTCGGCATCCGCATGGCCTTGGGCGCGCAACGTAGCGACATCCTCCGGTTGATTCTGGGGCGCGGACTCCGGCTTATCCTCTCGGGCGCCCTATTGGGAATTGCCGGCGCCATCGGGATTCTCAGGGTCTTTGCCGCCCTGATTCCCATTGAAAGCCCCACCACCCTTCCGCCCGCAACCTTTGCCGGAACCTCCGAAGCAGGCTGGCTGATAATAATTGGGGTAAGTGCGGTGCTGATTGCCGCGGGAATGCTGGCCTGCTACCTCCCCGCCCGCCGCGCGCTCCGAATCAAACCCACGGAGGTCCTGCGCTATGAATGAACGAATTTGCCATCTCAGACTTGTGGTCTGCGGTTTAGCACACCCACCCTGCCGCTCCGTCCTCCCACCGCGTCAATCCATGAGCCCACCAATCCACCAGTCCACCCCGTTATGTCACCTAAAGTGTAACGATCGCGTAACCGTTACGTTCTTTCCAACTCGCTCTTCCCCAGTTACTTCCGAAATCCAAATCCCGCGCCCGCGTAACACCTACCCCCCCTTAGAGGCCCGCGCTCTGAAAAATCGGGCCGCCAAACGTAAAATCGCATCATGCATACACAAACCTGGAAACCGCCAAGGAAACCCAACTTACAGAAATTTACAGAAGGCTGCGGAAACCTGCGCAAGGGTGCGGAAGCCTACGGAAAGTTACGGAAACCTGCGGAAAGCTGCGGAAGGCTACGGAAACCTGCGGAAGGTCCAAATGCCCCCCACCTTGGACGCGCCACCTGCTCCAACCAGCACCCCTTATCGCCCGTTCCGCCGCCCGCAAATCGCAAATCCATGAACGGCCTCAAATTCGCCTTTCGCCAATTGCTGAAGAATCCCCGCTCCAGCGTTGCCGCCATTCCAAGCTCCAGTAGCGGCTGGGTGGCGGCGCAAATCGCTCGAGCCTCAGATCCCCAGAGTGAGCCGCAAGGCTTGATCGACCTCGGCGAGATCCTGAAGGCGCCCCGGTTTCTGCGCAACCGCTTGGTGGAGTATCGTTCCCAAGTTGTCGGTCATGACCACAGAATCCGTCCGCAGTCCGGCCTCGCGGGCCGCCGCAGATTCGAGCGGGATGAAGACCCGGCTGGGGTGGCCGCGACGCGCGGGGTTGCTTGTGATCATCGCTGCCACCACCTGTGGAAGTCCGGTGCTCAACTCGTTGGCCTGAACAATCAAGGCGGGCCGGCGCTTGAAGGTCTTCAGGTCGCTGTTCGGGAACCAGACCAGGACGACGTCGCCCCGCCTAGGATTCATCATAGATTTCCATGCCGGGCGCCTTCCAGTCCTCCTCCCAGGCAGCCAGTTTTCCCCGCAGCTCCGCGATTTGCTCTGAGGTCAGCGGAGGAACCTGTGGGCCGCCAGGGCCCTCCTCCAGGAAAGTCACCAGCACCGGCCCTTCCGGAAGGTCCGTTACCGGCTCCCTCAACCGAACCACGCCCGATTTGAATGTCCCTGCCACCGTCTTAAGCATGAGCCCACATTACAGCGCGTCCGTACGGCCTGGCAAGATTGCAAACCGTATAAGCCAAACCGGCTTGCTCGGTGGTTCCACGCGGTTTCATTTATGTCTGGAGCCTTTCCCCGGCCGCGCTAAATCGCAAATCGCAAATCTAAAACCGCAAATCCCTCAAATTCCATGACTGACTTTAAATTCGCCGTCCGCCAACTGCGCAGGAATCGTAACCGTTCACGGGTTTGGCGGGTGCGGTTGTCGGAGCCGGGCTGGCGCCCGGCTCTGTATTCAGGAGGAGTCCTCCAGCAGGGATGGCGCCGGCCGGCCATGGAAATGGGCGTCAATGGCTCTGTGCATCCAGGCATAGACGGAGCGCTTTTGCAGCGTACAGGTCGCGATGACGGTCCAGAGGCGCTCGCAGAAGGCGCGGCCCCGCTCGCTGCGGGTACCCTGGGTAATGTGGCGATCCATGACGATAAAACGCATGGCTTGTTCGGCGCTGTTGTTGGTGGGGTCGATCTCCGGCGAAGTGATGAACCGGAAGTAGCCCTCGCCGTGGTGCAGGAAACGCTGGCACAGGTTGTGGATTAACCGATGCACCTTGCCCTGAGGGTAGCGGTCGGGATGGCGCATCGGTTCCAAGGCCGCGTCCTGGATCT